>NZ_JAHKQW010000014.1:0-147731 GCF_019345575.1 Janthinobacterium sp. NKUCC08_JDC
GCCTTGCGCGCAGGCCGCCACCGCGCATGGCGCCGCGCCCACCGCCAGGGCGCGCACGCTCGCCTTCCCATTCGCTCTCCCATTCACCTTCCCACTCGCCCTCGTCCTCCCCCTCTTGCGTCCCTTCTTGCGACCACTCCTGCGACCATTCCCCCAGCCACTCCTGCTCGCCGGCCGCTCCCGCCTGTCCCCCAAAGGGCAGCATTTCAAACGCTTCGTTCATATCGCCTCCTCGTATGATGTTCAAGCAAGTTCATTGCCTGTTCCAGTTGCCGGGGCGTCTGGTCGGCCCGCAGCAGAAAAGTCAGCGCGCCGGGACCGTCCCCCGCTTGCGCCAGCGCCAGCACGCCCGCGGCGCGCAAGGCTAGCTGCAAATAGGCGCGCCCGGGCAGGCGCTGCACGGGAAAGCTGCCGCCCCGGCAAGCGATGCCGGCCGCCGCCATTCCCGCCCGCCATTGCGCCACCCTGTCCGCCAGGCTGGCGCGCAAGGTGTCGCCATGGCGCGCGTTGAGCGCCAGCGCCCGCCGCGCCGCCGCCAGCACGGCGGCCGAAGGCGGACTGGCATGCACGCGCGTCTGGCTATGCGCCGCGAAGCGCCGCAGCAGCTTGCGGCTGCCGGCCAGCACGGCCAGCGGCACGCCGAAGCCCTTGGCCAGCGAGGCGCCGATGATCAGCGATTCCCCTTGCAAACCATGCAGCCGCGCCGAGCCGCCGCCCTGTGTACCCGCCACGCCCAGCACCTGCGTGTCGTCGAGCAGCAGATAACCGCCGCCCTGGCGCGCCAGGACGGCATAGCCGGCCAGCGGCAAGACCTGTTCGCTGCCCGGCACATAGCCATCGGCCAGTATCAATGGACGCCGCCCTTGCCTGCCCCAGGCCGCCACCAGTTGCCGCAGCGCCGCCATCTCGCCGCTGGGAAACACTTGCTGCGGCAAGCCCAGGGCCTGCGCCCGCTCGGCGCCCCAGCGCGCGATGGCGTAACTGCCGCCATCGACAAGGATCACCAGGCGCTCGGCAGCCAGCATGCCGAACAGGTCCCAGAACAGGTGCAGGGTCGACGGCAGCACGCAGGCCGCCTCGCAGCCTTGCAGGGCCGCCAGATCCGCGGCCAGGGCCAGCGCGCCGGGCGGCTCCTGCAGCGCCGCCGGCTGGCCCAGGGTCAGGCTGCTCCACGGCGCCAGCGCGGCCGCCGGATGGCGCATGCCCAGATACAGGGCACTGGTAAAGTCGAGCATGCACGCGCCCCGCTCCCGCCCTAGACGCTGCGCAGCTGCTGGCTCAGGCGCTGGCGCAGCAACACCGAGGGCATCGTCGATTCGACCACCGGGTCGCTGCTGTCGACGGACAGGTCGACCCCGGTGGCGGCACGGTAGCCGTGGATATAGCCCTGCACTTGCGGGCGCCAGAAACGCGCCCAGTTGAACGCCTGGGTCGGCTCATAGATGTCGCTCCAGTTGCCGTAGCGCACGGAGAGCAGCAATTGCTCGCCAAAGATGGCCAGGTTACGGAAATGCATCACGCTCGTATCCGTCCAGCCCTGCAGTTTCTTCATGGCGTCAACCCTGTCCATCCACGGTTCCGGATACGCGACCATCACACGCGTCGGTAAAAATTCACGGAATTCGGGGCGCGCCAGCATCCATTGCTGCATCAGCATCTCGATGCGCGCCGTCGACGGCAAGTCGCCGAACTGGTTGTGCGCGCCCTGCGACAGGATCAGGTGGATTTCTTTCAAGGCATTGAGCACAGGGAAGGCGTCGGCCTTCACGGTGGTGTCGTCATCCTGCTTGTAGAACGAAGTCAGCAGGCGCAGCAAGTGGTGGAACGCTTCCAGGAATTTGGAGCGGCTATCGGCTGGCCGGAAGTGCTGCACTGCCTTGCCGTCCAGGCGCACACCGTAGTGATGGTCATACTCATAGTTCCGGCGCATCACGGTCAGCCGATGCTGTTCATCCTGCGTGTATCCCCACAGCAAATTATTCAGCGGACGCAGCATATCGATTTCCGTGTTCGACAGGGGATCGAGATGGTTGCCCGGCGCGCGCAGGTTCTGGAAGCGTTGCGCGATGGCGTTCATGGTTTGCACCAGCATGCCCTCTTCATGCCAGTACGACCAGATCAGTTCCAGCAGGCAAGGATTGGCCAGCTTTTCCTGGATGATGCCAAAGCACAGGTCCACTTCGCCTTCCTGGCCGCGCGGGATGCTGATGGGAATGTCGGGCAGCTTGCGGCGGATCACGGCCAGGTAGGGCAAGGTCTGGAAGCCGTCGATGTTTTCCAGGTAGTCATTGCGCAGCACGGTTTCCAGGTCACGCCCCTGGGGGATGTCGCGCCGGTCCAGGTAAGCGTTGTCCTCTGCCGGATTGAAGGCCAGCGGCTGGTTCAGCACGCCGCAATTGACCATCACGAACGCTTCCGTCGCCACTTTCAGCACGCGGTAGGAATCGGCATCGGAAAACGGCAGCGCGCGGCGCTGCTTGAGCTGCTGGAACATCTCCGTCTTTTTGACGAAGCGTTCCTGCTCGAAGCCGCGCACGCTGGCCAGGTCGCCGCAAAACAGGCTGTCCATGAAATGCAGGTAATTTGTAAACGACATCGCCTCGGTGCTGTTGCGTATCAAGGTCCACAGCGGCAAGTCTTCCGTCGGCTCCGTTTCCGTGCGCGTCAGTGACACGCCCACATTGCCCGAGATCGGTTGCGGCTGGCGCTCTTCCGTCTCGTATTCCGCATCCAGCGCCAGCATGGCGTTCGGGCTCAGCCCTTCCGGCACGGGCAAGGCGCTGCGCAGTTCGGGCCGCTGCGACAGCATCATCTGCCCCATGAAGCGGTGCATGCCGGCGCGCCGCACCGGGGTGGAGAAAGCGTTCGGCGTGCCGCGCAGGGGTACCCATGGCGCGGCGGCCAGCACCTGCACCTGGTCGCGACCATCGGCGCTTTGATCGCCGTCAAACGAAATGGTGGCCACGGCGCGGTCGCCCACCCTGCCGAAATTGCAGTCGCTGGGATGGCAGTCGGCCGTTTCAAACGCCAGCGTCACCTGCGGATTGAGCTGTGGCGTGAAGCACAGCACGGCGCTGCAGCCGGCCTGCACCGTCACGCACTGGGGCGGCGTGGCGGGGAAATTGCCATACACCCCCACGTAGCTGCCCGTCGCCAGGTCGGTAAACACGGTGCCGCCACGCCCGTCCGTCCAGCGCACGCCCACCAGCATGGCGGGGTCGGGCACCCAGGTGCCGGCATTGAACAGATGGCAATCAGCATCATTGCCCCGGTACAGGCTGATGGCGGCATTGACGACCATGGCCCCGCTGTCCTGCTCGTGTACGGTGACGGCGATGCTGCCGCCGTGGTGTTTCGGACCCGCCTGGCCCGCCCCTCTGTTCTTGCCCATATTGCTGCTCATCTTGCTGCTCATGTCATTCTCCTCAATGGATAATCAAACGGGATGCCAGGGGCGGCAGCGGCCTGCCGGACTGGCGGCCATGCCGCACGACATCGGCGCACAGCTCCGACGTGTCCAGGGTGCTGCGCAGGGCCCAGTGGGTCAGCAAACGCCCCAGCAGCTCGCTTTCGTCTTCCGGGCTCAAGGTGCCGCTGGCGCGCGCCTGGCCCAGCACGGCGAAGACCAGGGTCGGCGCGGCCTGGTACATCTGCGCCGGCGCCAGGGTCCAGCTGCGAAACAGCTGCGCCAGCATGGCCGGCTGGCGTGTGCGCACGGCCATGGCTTCGACCAGCGAGCCGCCGCGCAAGGCCGGCGGCCGGTGCTGCACCAGTAAGCCCACGAGGGCCGCCATGCTGGCCTGCAACTGTTCCAGCAGCCGCTGCCGGGCCGGCGGCAGGCCGGTCAGCGGGTAGTACGACAGCCACAGCTGCTCCAGGCGGTCCCATTGCGGATGCGGATACAGAGCCCGCCCCATGGCGCAGCTCAGGCGTACCCGCAGCCATGGCACCGGGTGCGGATCGTCGATATTGAGGCGGAAGACAAACACGCGCGGCAGGCTGACCACGCCGATCAGGCCCAGCGTGGCGGCCACGCCGACCCGCGCCAGCGACCAGAAATCGGCCACGATCTCGGAAATCCACCGTTCCCACAGCTGCCACACGTGCACGGCACCGCTGCCGCCGTGCTGCATGGCTTGCAGCACGGGCCGCAAGGACGCCACCAGATCCAGCAGCGCCGCGCCCTGGTGGCCCACCTCGTGCACGAGCGACGAGGCGATGCTGCTGCCGATCATGCGTTCGCGCGGCAGACGGATGATGGCGACGGGATTGTCGCCGCCGCCGGGCAGGCGCGTGCGTGCGCGGCGGATGGCCGCGCCCGGGCCCCGGTCCAGGTAGCAGATCACGGGCGGCGCCTGGTACACATTGCCGGGCAGCGCCAGCGCGTCGGCGGCAACAATGTCGAGGCCGGCCAGCCACACGCCCGTCTTGTGCTCGCTGCGCTGCGTGATGACTTCGTTGAACAGGTCGAACTGGGTCAGCGCGGCATTGAATTTCAGGCGCAGGAAGGTGAAGCGGCGCTGTGCCTCGGCGGCCGTGGCCATGCTGGCACCGTCGGCGTGCTCGCGCCGCAGCCACCACTGGAACTGGGCCACCATGCGCCGCAGTGCGCGCCGTCCCTGCACCAGCTGGCTTTCGATGGCCGACTGGGCGCTGGGCATCAGGGCGGCCGCCAGCACCGTCGGCTCGATCAGCGCGAACGGTTCCAGCCGCGCCAGCCGCGTCAGCAGCGAGCGTGCTTCCTGCGCCAGCATCCAGGCAGCGTAAGCGCCGATGGCCATGATGTCAGACGCCGTACAGGACGATTTTGTGGCCCTGGCGCGCCCAGCGTCCGCTGGACTGGCGCATGCCGCCCTGGCCTTGGCCCTGGCCGCGTCCGCTGCCCTGCGTCATGCCGCCGCCCGCACCGGCACCACTGCCGCCCTGCGTGGCGAGCTGGCTGCCGGGGCGTCCCAGCAGGCCGGGCGCGAACTGGCGCGCCGCCGCGCTGGCGGCCGCCTGTGCGATGGCGCGCGGGTCGCCTGAACCGCGTGCCTGCGCGGCGCGGTTGACGGTATCGGCGGCCAGGCGCACGAATTGCTTGGCGCCCTCGAATTCACGGTCTTCATTCGACGACGCTTCCGCTTCCAGCCCCAGCGCGTTGCCGGCGGCCGAGGCCAGGCCGCTGCCGATCTTGGCCCCCAGTGGGCCGCCGAAATAGCCGCCGATGGCGCCACCGGCCAGCGGTATGGCTTTTTTCGCTACACCCTTGAGCACGCCGCCGATGGCTTGGCCCACGGGCGACTTGATGATGCCGCCCGCCACCGAGGCCGCCTTGCGCAGGAAATTGCCGAGAAACTGTTCCAGTTCGGCTTCATTGCTGACCGACAGCAGTTCATTGGCCAGTTCCATCTCCTCGGTCTCGGAAAACATGGCGCTCGCGCCCCCCTCGCCGCTCCACTCGCCTTGGCCAAACTCGAACTGTTCCGCTTCAAAGCCGGACATCTCCTGCCCGTATTCCAGGGTCGTACGATCTAAGTCATGCATGATGAGCTCCTAAAAGTTAGCACCTTGGTTGAGACCTCAGTTGACACTACAGCGCCGGACAGATGGTCGTCCGGCTAACAATCGAGCACGACGATGTGCCCGCCCTCGCGGCGCCAGCGGCCACCGTCCCGCACCGGCGTTTGCGCCGCCTGCCTGAGCAAGCCTGGCGCCACGCCGCGTGCCACTTGCAACAGGGCCGTTTCCACCCGCGCCCTGGGCGTGCGCGCGCCCGTGCCGCCGTCCTGCGCCAGCGCCGTATTGACGGCATCGATCAGATGCACGACCTGGCGCGCCAGTTCGAATTCCTTGTCTTCCGGGCTCAGTCCTTCCAGTTCCATGCCGAAGATGCCGGCGGCGCGCCGCTTGAGCGCCTGCGACGAACCGCCATGCAGGGGCAGCAGGGGCGCCACCACCTTGCCCAGCAACTGGCGCAGCGGCCCTTCCAGCGGCGTGCCGCGCACTTGCTGGCCCGCGGCCGTGGCGCCCAGCTGGCGCGCCAGAAAAGCATCGAACTGGGCCGGCGCCTGCAATTCCAGCAACTGCGCCGCCAGTGCCAGTTCATCTTCCTGCTGCAAAGGCAGCGTGCCCGGTGCTTCAGGCAATTCCATTTCGGGACGATAGGCGAGCAGACGGCTGGTCATGGCAGGCTCCGGCAAAACACAAGGGAAGGCACGCGGCCCATGCCCTGTTATCGCAAGGGCCGTGCCAGCAAGGACAAGGGAAAAGGAGGAGGAAGCGGCGAACGGCGTTTCGCCGATAGCGTAAAAACCATGGTTTCCGGCGAAGCTGTTTTCGCTCTGTCCATGAGCTTTCAAACAAGCTTAATTCGATGAAATTGATTACGTCGTCTATCCACCACAGTGGCCACGATCGGCAAAAAATATTTTTTATTTTCAAACAGTAAAGTTCGCTCTACAGCATCAAAACCAGCCGTAACACCACGCCAACGTCCGGCAACTGAAAACGTGGCCAACACGTAAATAGTTAATTGAAAACAGGATTTTGGTAGCTAAGGCCTACAATTAACGGGCTAGAATTTTATTGCCTGAAAGAAACTGAATGACTGACCCTACTTTGCGCCGTTTGCTGGCCATCACATTGTTCAGCCTGCTTTCCGCCTGCGGCGGTGGCGGCGACAGCAAAACCAGCTCCACCCAGAACTCGGACGTCTCGGCCGTGTCGCCAGCGACCACCGCCCCCGGCGATACGGCGGCCCCCGGCAGCACGACGGGCGATACCATCCCGCCACCGCCCCTGACCACGCCCCCAGCCAGCCGGACGGCCGTCACCTTCACGCGCCAGGAAGCGTCGCGTTTCCTGGGCCGCGCCACGTTCGGGCCGAATATGGCCGCCATCGATGCGCTGGCCGCCAGCGACAGCGAGGCCTGGTTCCGCGCACAGTTTTCCAAGCCGCAAACCTTGCACCGGAAATATATCGACGCCATGCTGGCGGCGCAGGCGGCAGGCGGGCAAGCGGTCGGCTTTACGGGGATGTATGAAACGTTCTGGCAGCAGGGCATCCGCGGCGAGGATCAATTGCGCCAGCGCATGGCCTTTGCCCTGTCCGAAATCTTCGTCATTTCAATGCAGAACGAGTCCGTGCGCCCAAGAGTGCGTGGCGTGGCCAGTTACTACGACATGCTGGGCCAGCATGCTTTTGGCAACTTCCGCAATCTGCTGGAAGGCGTGGCCCTGCATCCGATGATGGGACTGTACCTGTCCCACCTGCGCAACCAGAAGGAATCGGCGACGCGCACGCCCGATGAAAACTTCGCCCGCGAAGTGATGCAGCTGTTTACCATCGGCCTGTACCAGTTGAATGGGGATGGCAGCCTGAAACTGTCCGGTGGCAAGCCCATCGATACCTACACGCACGATGATGTGGCGGGCCTGGCTCGCGTCTTTACGGGCTGGAGCTGGGCCGGTCCGGACCAGAGCGACGCGCGCTTCTATGCCAGCACTACCGACCCCGACCGTGACTGGAAGCCGATGCAGAACTACGCGGCCTTTCATTCCAGCGGCGACAAGCGCTTCCTGGGCCAGAGCATTTCCGGCGCCAGCAGCGGCCAGGCCGACCTGAAACTGGCGCTCGACACCCTGTTCAACCATCCGAATACGGGGCCGTTCTTTGCCCGCCAGCTGATCCAGCGCCTGGTCAGCAGCAATCCCAGCGCCGCTTACGTGGGCCGTGTGGCAGCCGTGTTTGCCAACAATGGCAGC
The DNA here is from genome assembly GCF_019345575.1 of Janthinobacterium sp. NKUCC08_JDC. Lineage (NCBI taxonomy): Bacteria > Pseudomonadati > Pseudomonadota > Betaproteobacteria > Burkholderiales > Oxalobacteraceae > Janthinobacterium > Janthinobacterium sp. NKUCC08_JDC. The sequence continues at coordinate 7,747 of NZ_JAHKQW010000014.1, forward strand.
GGCGTGCGCGGCGACATGCAAGCCGTCATCCGCGCCGTGCTGCTCGATCCGGAGGCGCTGGCCCCAGGCGGCACCACCCTGCGCACGGGCAAGCTGCGCGAGCCGCTGATGCGCCTGGCTGGCTGGATGCGCGCCTTCGATGCCAAGCCGGCCAGTGGCCGCTACAACCTGTATTACCTCGACGACCCATTGAGCGGCCTGGGCCAGAGTCCCTTGAATCCGCCCTCCGTGTTCAGTTTTTTCCGCCCCGGTTATACGCCGCCCAACTCCACCCTGGCCAGCGCGGGCCTGGTGGCGCCGGAACTGCAGATCACGGCAGAGCCATCGGTGACCGGCTATCTGAACTTCATGCAGGAAGCCATCAATAGCGGCGTGGGCGACGGCCGCGATATCAAGCCCGACTACACGCGCGAACTGGCGCTGGCCGCCGACCCGGGAGCCCTGCTCGACCGCATCAACCTGCTCCTGATGCATGGCAGCATGCCTGCCAGACTGCGCGGGCAAATCCTGACCGCCGTCAATGGCGTCAGCATCCCTGCGGCCACGGCCAGCAATGCCTCCCAGGTAGCCGCCGCCCAGGCCAGCCGCGTCAAGCTGGCCATTTTCCTGACCATGGCCTCGCCGGCCTACCTGGTACAAAAGTAAGAGCGATCACATGCAAAACACCCCTTTTTCCCGCCGCCGCTTCCTCGGCTCCATGCTGAGCCTGGCCGGCACCACGGCCGCACCCTTCGCCCTGAATCTGGCCGCCATGGGCAACGCCGCCGCGCAATCGGCCGGCGACTACAAGGCCATGGTCTGCCTGTTCATGGCAGGCGGCAACGACGCCTTCAACACGGTGCTGGCCACCGATCCCACGTCATGGGCTGAATACACGCGCCTGCGCAACACGGGCGGCGGCGATTCCATCCATCTGCCCGACGTGGGCCAGACGGGCGGCGTCTTGCCCATCGTGCCCGCTACCGCGCAAACGGGCCGCGCCTTCGCCCTGCATCCCCAGCTGGCGCCTTTGAAAGGCCTGTTCGACAATGGCCGCGCCGCCATCGTGGCCAATGTGGGCACGCTGATCCAGCCGGCCACCCTGGCGCAATACAAGGCGGGCAGCGTGGCCTTGCCACCCAAGCTGTTTTCGCACAACGACCAGCAATCGACGTGGCAGTCGGGTTCGCCGGAAGGCGCCACCGTGGGCTGGGGCGGCCGGGTGGCCGACGTGGCCGGCTCGCTGAATACGAATGCCATGTTTACGGCCATTTCCGCTGCAGGCAATACCGTCTTCCTCAGCGGGCGCCAGGTGCGCCAGTTCCAGGTGGGCCAGGCAGGCGCCGTGCCCATCCGTGGCATGAGCGGCAGCCTGTATGGCAGCACGGGCGGCGCGGGCGCGCTGCAAGCCATCATCAACGAGGCGGGCAGCGACCTGATCGAACAGGAACACGTGGCCGTCGTGCAGCGCGCCATTTCCAGCCAGAGCGTACTGAGCGGCGCCATGCTGGCGGCCGGCACGGGCGGCGTGCCCAATCCGCCGCCCTACATCAATCCGAACACGGGCGCGTCCGGCGTCAATCCGCTGGCCGTACAATTGCAGACGGTGGCGCGCATCATCGGCGGGCGCGGCGCCCTGGGGGCAAAACGGCAAGTGTTTTATGTGACCCTGGGCAGCTTCGACACGCATGACCGGCAAAAAGTGCTGCATGGCGACCTGATGGCGCGCCTGGCCCATGCGCTCGCGTACTTCGACACAACCCTGGCAGCCCTGCAGGGTGTGGATCTGCGGCGCCAGGTGACGACGTTTACGGCGTCGGACTTCGGCCGCACCTTCAGCAGCAACGGCGATGGCACGGATCACGGCTGGGGCGCCCACCACTTTGTCGTGGGCGGTGCCGTGAAGGGCCGCGACATCTATGGCGCCTTCCCCGTCACGGGCGTCGGCCATGCGCTCGACGTCGGTTCCGGCGCCCTGCTGCCGACCACGTCCGTCGACCAGTACGGCGCCACCCTGGCCAAATGGTTCGGCGTGGCCGACAGCCAGCTGGCCGAGGTGTTCCCGAACATCGGCAACTTCAGCCGGCGCGACCTGGGTTTCATGACGGTGACTTAACCGTTCACGGCGATCACCAAGGTGGCGACGTAGCCATCGGTGGCATTGCCCGACACCGTGGCCATCTGCAGGCGGGTGCCGTCGCTGAAAACGTTGTCGCTCGCATAGCTGATCTGCGCCAGGTTGCGCACGCTGGCCGTGTAGCCGCTGGTTGCGTAGGCCTCGTTCAACGTTGCCATCGGGAACGTGAATTGCGAGGTCTTGATGCGGTTCGAGGCAGAGGCCGCCCTGGCCAGGCTCGGGTAGACCTCAAGATGCACGTGCGGCATGCGTCCCGCGTAACAGCCGGGAAAGATGGTCGTAAAGCTGACGTTGCCGGTGCTGTCCGTTTCCTGCACGCCGCGCAGGTAATTTTGCGCCGTGACGCCGCTCGAATACAGCGAATACAGACCGTCGCGGTCGCAATGCCACAGATACACGGCGTAGCCGGCCAGGCTGGCGCAGCCGCCGCTGGCGTTGAGCAGCTGCAATTCGATAGTCAGTGGCACGCCCGCCGCCACACCGGTGGCGCCATTGAAACTGGCGCGGATATCGCCGCGCATGACGCCCGACTGGTTCAGCACGTTGACGATGCTGCCGCCATGCGTGTTCGTGCCATCGGCCGGATAGGGCCCGCCCGTTTCTTCGGGGATCACCGTGCAGGCGCCCGCAGTCGGTATTGTGACGGTGCCGGCATTGCTGCCTGCCGTCGTATCGCTGGCGTCCGAGCTGCCGCCGCAACTGATCAAAGGCAAGGTGGCGGCGCCGGCCAGCAGCCAGCGCAGCACTTGCCGCCGTTCAGCCGCCTGCCGGCGCATCATTTCGAGGTCGGATGCCAGACCGTGATCATGTAATTCCATATATATTCCATCAAATGGGGCAAGCCCGCTAGGGCGGGGCTCAGGCTGGCGCACAGGTACAACACCTGCGTGGCCCGTCGCGAGAGCGCCTGGATGCGCATGCTGGCTCTCCCTGTGCTCGCGCCTGCCGCTTACTCGGCGCGCTCAAGGTGGCGCGGGCCCGGGCGGCCGTCGTGCAGCTGCTGCGCCTGCTGGCGCTGTTCCGGCGTCAGCACGGCCAGCAATTGCTGCTCGAGACGCGCATGTGCGTAGGTGGCGGCAAAAACCTTGTCCTGCTGTGCTTCGTTCAACTCGATGCCATGCAGAAACGGCGGCAAGCCGGGCGGCGGTCCTGGCTGGGCCAGCGCCAGCAAGGGCATGCTGCAGGCGGACAACAGCAACAGGGATAGCATGATGCTCAGGTATTTCATCGGGATTTCCTTTCGTAACGGTCAGCCCTGATTGTCGGCGCCTGGCGTGTAAAGCAACGTCAGGGCCGCGTAAAAGCACGTAAAGGAAGGGCAGCAAATGTAAGCGAACGTGTGTAAAAGCGGGTAAAACCACGCTGAACAGCGCCTGTTGACTGCTATCATCGGACGATATTCACCCGAAAAAAGCACAGGCATGAGCAAGGTTTTGTTAATCGATGACGACGTGGAACTGGTCGGCATGTTCCAGGAATACCTGACGCAGGAAGGTTTTGACGCGCGCGCCGTGCATGACGGCGAAAGCGGCGCGGCCGAAGCGCTGACGGGCCTGTACGCGATCGCCATCCTCGACGTCATGATGCCGCGCATGAATGGCCTGGAAACCCTGCGCCGCATCCGCGCCGGCAGCAACCTGCCCATCCTGATGCTGACGGCGCGCGGCGACGATACGGACCGCATCGTTGGCCTGGAGCTGGGCGCCGACGATTACGTGACAAAACCGTGCACGCCGCGCGAGCTGACAGCGCGCATCCGCGCCATCCTGCGCCGCGCCCAAGCGGCGCCGCACGATGCGTCGGGCCTCGCGCCCCTGACCGTGGGGCAACTGACGATGTGGCCCGAACAGCGCCGCGTTGCCTGGGCCGGCGCGCACCTGGAGCTGACGAGCACGGAATTCAATTTGCTGGAAGTGCTGGTGCGCCATGCGGGCAAGCCCGTGAGCAAGAATCAATTGTCGGAACTGGGTCTGGGCCGCCCGATGGCCCGCTTCGACCGCAATATCGACGTGCACTTGAGCAGCCTGCGCCGCAAGCTCGGCAGCCTGGCTGACGGCCGTTCCTGCCTGCAGACCGTGTACCGCCTCGGCTACCAGCTGATCAAGGAGTAAGCGTGGGCCGTTTGTTCTGGAAGTTTTTTCTGTGCATCATGCTGGCGCAAGTGACGGCCACCATCGGCATCGGCGGCACCTTCTGGCTGAAAAACCGCGCCGCGCAGCAGGAGCGGGCCCTCGACATCGACACCAGTCCGCCCGCGCAAATGATCATCGAGGCCGCCAGCGCCACCCTGGAAGCGGGTGGCAGCCAGGCATTGCGGCAATTCCTCGGCAAGCTCGAACGCATGCGCGTATTTGCCGTCGATGCCAAAGGACAAGAATTGATGGGCCGCACGGTGCATGCCACCATGCTGGCCAAGGCGCGCGCCATGCTAGGACAGGGAGAGGGCCAGGCCCATCCCGTCGTGCGCGACGCGGCCGGCAGCGACGGCAAGCGCTACCTGCTGTTCCTGCCCTCGTCCGAACGCTTCCGCAATGCCGAGGCGGGCGCCGCGCGCGACACGCTGAACGCCGTCGCCATGAGCGGCCCGCGCGCCATGGGACCCGGTCCGCAGCCCCACGCAGCGGGCGCGCCGCCGCCGCGCGGCGAATTCAGCCGCGGCCCGCCCCCGCGCATGGACACGCCCTACCGCACCTTTATTCCCCTGGCCGCCGCCATCGCCGCCAGCCTGCTGTTCTCTTTCCTGCTGGCCTGGTATTTTGCGCGCCCCATCCGCGACCTGCGGCAGGCGTTCGAGGCCGCCTCGCACGGCAACCTGGCGCCGCGCTTTCAGGCCAACGGCAAGCGCGGCGATGAATTGACGGACCTGGGCCGCGATTTCGACCGCATGACGGGCCGCCTGCGCAACCTCATGGATAGCCAGACGCGCCTGCTGCATGACGTCTCGCACGAACTGCGCTCGCCGCTGGCCCGCTTGCAGGCCGCCATCGGCCTGGCGCACCAGCAGCCGGAAAAGATGGCTGCCTCGATGCAGCGCATCGAACGCGAAAGCGAACGCATGGATAAACTGATCGGTGAGTTGCTGACCCTGTCGCGGCTGGAAGCCGGGGCCGGGCACACGCACAGCGAAGACGTCGGCATCGCCGACCTCGTGCACGACATCGTGGACGACGCCCGCTATGAAGCGCGGGCGCGCCAGCTGGATATCGCGCTGGCGGGCGACGCGGCCATGGCCGACGCCAGCGTCACGGGCCAGCCCGAATTGCTGGCGCGCGCCGTGGAAAACGTCGTGCGCAATGCCATCAAGCACAGCCCCGATGGCGGCACGGTGGAAGTGGATCTGTCGCGCCAGACCGGCTGGCTGCGCATCGCCGTGCTGGACCGGGGCCCCGGCGTGGCCAGCGCCGATCTGGCCCGCATCTTCGAACCGTTCTTCCGTGCCAGCAATACCCAGCACAGCACGGATGGCCACGGCTTGGGCCTGGCCATCGCCCAGCACGTCATCAGCGCCCATGGCGGCCGCATCGGGGCCAGCTTGCGCAGCGGTGGCGGCTTGTGCGTGGAAATGCTGCTGCCCGTCAAAACGCCAGGCTGACCTGTCGGCGAGCCTGGCGTCTTATTTGTGATGTGCTGTTAGGCCTGCGTATCGATGATGCTGCCCAGGGTCGACGCGCTTGACCTGGCCGGGCTGGCCGCCGTCTCGGCGCTGCCGGCCGTCTGAGCATCCTGTTGCGCCGCCTGTTGTGCTGCCGCCGCTTGCAACTGAGCAATCTGCGCCTGCAAGGCCTGGATTTGCTGCGCCAGCTGCTGCTGCAGCTTTTGCGACGCCTCCGTCTGCTCGCCCTTCTGCGATTCCGTCAATTGCTTTTGCGCCGCCGTGATCTGCTTTTGCAGCGCCGCGATCTGCGAGCCGCTGCCCGCACTGGCGCTACCGGCCGCGCCGACTGCGCCGCCCGAACCGATTGCCGCTACCATACTGCCTCCTCAGTGTTTCGATACCAAGGTTAACGGCAGGCATGGGGTGCGGAACTAGTGCGGCCGGTGTAAAGGCAGGTAAAGGCAAGTAAAGAGGCGGTCACCCCGCCCTGCACCGCAATCAGGTCTTCGGCAGAGTCACGCCGACCTGGCCCTGGTATTTGCCGCCACGGTCCTTGTACGACGTTTCGCACACTTCATCGGACTCGAAGAACAGCACTTGCGCCACGCCTTCGTTGGCGTAGATTTTCGCCGGCAGCGGGGTCGTGTTGGAAAACTCCAGCGTCACATAGCCTTCCCATTCCGGTTCGAACGGGGTGACGTTGACGATGATGCCGCAACGCGCATAGGTGCTCTTGCCCAGGCAAATCGTCAGCACGTTGCGGGGAATGCGGAAATATTCCACGGTACGGGCCAGCGCAAACGAGTTCGGCGGGATGATGCAATAGCCCTTGCCCGACACGTCGACGAAATTGTTCGCGTCAAAATCCTTGGGGTCGACAATGGTCGTGTTGATGTTGGTGAACAGCTTGAACTCGTCGGCGCAGCGGATGTCATAGCCATAGCTGGACGTGCCGTAGGACACGATGCGGTTGCCGTCGCGTTCCTTGACCTGGCCCGGTTCGAACGGCTCGATCATGCCCGTTGTTTCCGCCATGCGGCGTATCCATTTATCGCTTTTAATCGTCATCGCAGGGGTATCTTTCTAGAATATCGGAATGGCTGGGGCTGCACATCTGGTGCAGGTGCAGCCCGGATGGCAGGATTTTACGCGAAAATCCTCCGCTGTTGGCCCCCATCCCCTGAAAATCCTCGGCGATATTCTATTGTTTCGCCAGCAATGCCGTAATCATCTCGCGCACCACTTGCGCCGTCAGCTCGGGGTTTTCCATGGGAAACAGATGGCCGCCCGGCACCTGGCGGAAAAACTTGCCGACCAGCTTGCGCGTGGCCGTCAAGCCCGCCTGGCGGCATTCCACCGATTCCGTGCCGCCGATAAAACCGATGGGTACTGGAAAACCGTCCTTGACGAGGCCGCCGATATGGTGCGGCAAGCTGCGGTACACCTGCGTTTCCACTTCCCGCGTAAAGCGCAGCTGCACCCCTTCCGGATGAGGAACCAGACCGCTGTCGATGTAGTCGCGCAATACCTGCGGCGCCCAGATGGCGAACATGTCCTTGGCCGCGAAGTGCTCATACGCGGCTTGCGCATCGGGCCACAGCTTGCGCCGCCTGGCGGAAAAACGCGATGGAGAGAAGCGCTCGCCCAGCGCCGTGTTGCGCGCCAGCCGCACCAGCAAGGCGCGCCAGCCCGCCACCACGGGCGAATCGAGCAAGACCACGCAGCGTACGAGGTCGGGCCGCTGCTTGGCCACCATCACGCTGAGCATGCCGCCGAGCGAGTGGCCGACGAGGATCACGGGGCCGCTGTAGCGGCGCTCGAGGTCGTCGATATACTCGCGCACCAGTTCGGGCCAGCCCGTGCTGACCGGGTATGCGGGGTCGTGCGCATGCATGTCGAGCGCCTGCACGGTGTAGTGGCGGCCCAGCAAGCCGAACAGCTTGCGGTAGGTGCCGGCAGGATAGCTGTTGGCGTGGGCAAAGTGCAATTGCGGGAGGGTCATCGTGGGACGGTGCCGGTGAATGCGATAGGCAATTGTAATGGCATGCCAGCAAGACGGATCAGAGGAAGGCCTCTAATTGCGGACGCACTGGCGCCATGCCGGGCACGAACGAAGCCAGCACTTCGCCCAGCTCGGCCATCGATTCGACTACACAGAATGCCCCATCAAATGCATGCTCGCGGTTCATGTGATTGCGCACGATGATGCATTCCAGCCCGGCCGCATTGGCGGCGCGCAAGCCGCGCGGCGAGTCTTCCACGGCCACGCAGTCGGCGGCGGCCAGGCCCAGTCGCTGCAAGCCCAGCTCGTAGCCGTCGGGCGCCGGCTTGCTCTCGCCATACATTTCACGCGTCAGCACGAAGTCGAAGTGGTGCAACAAGCCCGTGGCCGCATGGCTGATCCGGAAATGCTGTTCGTAGGCGCTGGTGACCACGCCCATGGCCACGTGCGGACGCAGCGCCGCCAGTACTTGCCCGATGCCGGGCATGGCCAGCCGGCGTGCCTGGCGCAAGCGTTCGGCAAACAGCTCCGTGCGCTCGGCCCGCAGGCGCTCGACCAGTTCGATCTCGTGGCCTTGCCCCAACAGCAGGTGCCAGGCGCCGTAGTTATTGTCCAGGAACCAGTCAAAGAATTGCTTTGGCGTCAGGTCTATGCCGTAAGGCAAGAGCAAGTCGCGGTTGCTTTCGTAAAACAGCTGTTCGGTATCGACCAGCACGCCATCGTTGTCCCACAGCACGCCCTGGATGGTTTTCATGGCTTGTTGTCGCTCTTGTTATCTATCAATACTTACTTGAAGAAGATGTCGTAGGACAACTTGACGATCAGCAGCACCAGCAACACGAGGAAGAGGATGCGCACGAAGGCGGCGCCGCGGCGCACGGCGATCCAGGTGCCCGTCAAGGCGCCCAGGATATTGCATACGGCCATCGGTGCGGCCACCGCATACACCACGTGGCCGGCGGGAATGAAGAAGGCCAGCGCGGCCACGTTGGTGGCGATATTCACCAGCTTCGAGCAAGCCGAGGCAAGGATGAAATCGAAGCCGAAGACGCGGATGAACAGGAAAATCAAAAAGCTGCCCGTACCTGGCCCGAACAGGCCGTCATAAAAGCCAATGGCGCCGCCGATGACGATGGCGAGGATGCGTTCGCGCGGACCGATGGGACGCGCTTCGCGGGTCGTGCCGAAATCCTTCTTGATGAAGGTGTAGATGGCCATGATGATGATCAACACCAGCACCATCGGGCGCACCACTTGCTGCGGCACGTAGGACACGGCCGCCGCGCCGATGAAGGACATGACGAAGGCGCTGGCCACGGCCGGCAGCACCAGCAGCCACGGGATATGCACCTTGCCGACAAACGAACGGGCGGCAAACGTGGTGCCGCAGGCGGACGCCAGTTTATTCGTGCCCAGCAAGGACGTCGAGGCCATGTTCGGCATCAGGTTGAACAGGGCCGGCAGCTGTATCAGTCCGCCCCCACCCACGGCGGCATCGATGAGGCCGGCAAAGAAGGCAAATAAACACAGCAGCGAGATGGTCAGCATGATAGGCAAGAAGGAATGATCGACAGCGGCAGTATAGGCGCCGTGGATTTTTTCCGATGCAACTTCAAATTGCGGAAAACGCAATCAGGCGTAACGCTTGACGGAATGCGCCCCATGCGGTCTACTGGCCTCTTTTGCCGGGAGTCACGATGTCGATGAAACTGATGTGGGAGATCCGCGCCTTCTGCACCGTGGTGGAAAAGCGCAGCTTCATCCACGCGGCGCGCATGCTGGGGCGCTCGCCGTCGGCCGTCACGCGCGCCATCCAGTTCCTCGAGGAAGCCATCGGCGCCGAGCTGATCCTGCGCACGCAAAAGCAGTTCACCCTGACGACGGCTGGCGAAACGTATTACGCGTCGGCCAAGCACTTGCTGGAAACGCAGGCCGAGGCGGAAGACCAATTGGCTGAGCTGAGCAACTCGCCGCAAGGCTGGGTGCGCCTCTCCGCGCCGGAAATTTTGTCGCTGGGCTTCTTGCCGAAAGTGGTAGCGCAATTTTCGCGCGACTACCCGAACGTCTCGGTGGACATCCATTTCTCGGACAAATCGATCGACCCCATCCAGGAAAAGCTCGACTTTGCCATCCGCGGCGCCTTTCCCCAGTCGAGCGAGCTGATCGGCTACCCCCTGTGGAATTACCGCCGCTACATGTACGCCTCGCCCGACTATATCGCCCGCATGGGCGCGCCCGAGGAACCGGAAGAGCTGGCCGGCCACGACATCATCATGCACTCGGCCCCCCGCATCCTGCGCGACTGGCATTTCGTCTCCGGCGAACGCAACGTGCGCTACCAGGTGCAGCCGCGTTTCCGCTTCACGTCGGGCATCGCCACTTTTCAAGCGGCCTTGGAAGGCGCCGGCATCGTGCGCCTGGCCAGCTGGCTGGCGGAACCCGCCGTGGCCGCCGGCACCCTGCGCCGGGTTTGCACGGCGTACCGGCTGACGTCATCGAAGGAGCTCGATCCCAGCATCCATGCGGTCTACGGCACCTCGCGCATGGCCAAGGGGGCGCGGCTGTTTCTCGAATATGTGCGGCAGCGGGGGCTGGAGATACCGGATGAGCGGCACAGCTGACGCTGCGCCGATGAATGGCGGCTATGGCTTGATGCGAACAGAAACAGGGGTTTTCAGGACCCACGCCACGTCATAAATCGGCGCCGTGCCACGAAACGATATCGCGATGAGCTCCAGCGGCGTCACCGTGCCATGCGCGATAAACGTTTCCACATAGCCGTCGGAACCCACATGGTGGTAAGCCACCGCCTTCGCTTTCGCCAGCGGTGCCGGCCCGACACTGACCTGCCCCTGAAAGCGAAAAACCAGCACGCAGCCGGTTCTTTCCGCCTGCGAAAGTGCCCCCTGCAATCCCTGCGACAGCGTCACGTAGGCAAAAGCGCCTTGCAGCTGCCGCTGCTTCACTATGGCCTCGGCGGTTGGCACGTCCGTTACATGATACAAATACGGATGCCGCAGGCGAACGGCGTCTGCTTGCCGTCCCTGCAAATCATATGACAGCGTCTTCGACTGCTTGCTTTGGGAACGGATCCGCGCCTCAAAGCCGATCGCTGGCACAGTCGCCTTTTTCTTCCAACTAAACCAGCCCATCTTTATCCTTTCAGAATAATGCAGGCAGCTCCCGGGCTGCCTAGCCTGCCAAGCCATGACCGATATATACCATTAATGCAGCAGCGTCCGCTAGCGCCCATGCCAGTACCGCGGCCGGCTGGCCCGATACCGCGTCACGTCGATATTGCCCCCGAACTCCAGCACCGCCGCCCCCGTCACATCCGTGCGCAGCCGGGCAATGCCCATGTCGCCATAGCGCGCATACACTTGCGGCTTCGGATGTTTATAGCGATTCCTGTGTCCCACCTGGAAAATCGCCAGACTGGGATGGACAGCACTCAAAAATGCCGGCGTCGAGGACGTACCGCTGCCGTGATGGGGCGCCAGCAGCACGTCGGCCGCCAGTTCCCCCTCGGCAGAACGGGCCAGCAATTGGGCCTCCTGCGCCGCCTCGATATCGCCGGCCAGCAAGATCGCGTGCTTGCCAGCCGTGATTTTCACGGTGCAGCTGCGGGCGTTTGGCTTCAGGGCAATGTCCGTGTGACTGGCGGGCAATGGGTGCAGCATGGCGAAGTGCACGCCTTCCCAGGTCCAGCTCTGGCCCGCCGTGCAGTGCAGATAAGGCCGGTGCGATTCCCGCTGGAACTCGACGGCCGGATGGCCATCGAACAGCGACGAGGCCAGCCAGCCCACCTGCACGTTCTCGAGCAGGGACATGGCGCCGCCCGCGTGATCGAGGTCGCTGTGGGAAATGATGACACCGTCGAGTTTGGCGATGCCGCGTGCGCGCAAGTAAGGCACGATGACCCTGCTGGCGCCATCGGAATCGAGGCTGTAGGCGGGTCCCGTGTCGTACAGCAGACGGTGGCCATGCGTTTCCACCAGCACGGCCATGCCTTGTCCCACGTCGAAGGCCGTCACCCACAGTTGGCCCGGTGGCGGGCTGGACGGCAAGGCCGTCAGCAGCGGCAGCCAGCCCAGCATGCCGGCCCAGCGGTGCGGCCATCCGCGTGGCGCCAGCAGCCATGCCGTGCCAAACAATGCCCAGCAAAAACTCCACATTGGCGGCGCGGGCGCCGTCCACACGGCAAAGCGGCGCGCGCCCAGCCATTCGAGGACCTGCGCCAGCATCTGCACGATGGCGTGCGCCAGCTGCAACAGTCCATCGGACAAAGGCGCAGGCAGCAGGCTGCCCGCCAACGACAAAGGCGTGACGACCAGGCTGATGACGGGGATGGCCAGCGCATTGGCCACAGGGCTGACCAAGGACACTTGCGAGAACAGCAGCATCGTCAACGGCACCAGCCCCACCGTCACCACGTATTGCGTGCGCGCGCCCAGTGCCACGGCCGCGCGCAGGCGGCGCCAGCGGCCAGCCTGCTGCGGCATGGGCGCCGTGGTACGGCCCGCCGTCGCGTACAGCATGGTGGCGACGGCACCGAACGACAGCCAGAAACCGGGCCACAGCACGGCCCACGGATCGAGCAGCACGACCACGCCCAGCGCCAGGCACAGGATATGGACGATGCTGGTGATGCGTCCCAGCCACAAGGCCAGCGCCACCACCAGCAACATATACAAGGTGCGCTGCGCTGGCACGCCGAAGCCGGCCAGCAGCACATAAAGAAAGGCCGCCAGCGCACCGGCCAGCGCCGCCACCTTTTGCGCCGGCAGCCGCAAGGGCAGCTGCCAATCGGTAAAGAATGAACGGCGCCACAGCGCACCCGCGCCCAAGGCGAACAGTCCCGCGATCATGGTGATGTGCAAGCCGGAAATCGAAATCAGATGGCTGACGCCCGTGCGGTTGAACACTTGCCAGTCCGACTGGGGAATGGCGCGCTGATCGCCCACCACCAGCGCCACGATCACGCCCGCATACTGCTTGCCTTCCAGGCTGCGGGCGATGCGCGCGCGCAGGGCTGCGCGGCTGGCCTCCACCACGTTGCCGAAGCCGGGCACGAAGGCAGCCAGGCGCAGGTTCGGCATGTCCGCGCGCGGCTGCGGCCGCACATAACCGGTGGCGCGCACGCCCTGCTCCAGCAGCCACGCCTCGTAATCGAAACCCATGGGATTCGCATTGCCGTGCGGACGCTGCAGCCGCACCGTGAGGCGCCAGCGCTCGCCCGGCTGCACGTCGCCCACGGCGTTCGTCACTGCATCGCGAAAACCCGCGTACCAGGACAGGGCGATCAAGGGCGGCACCTTCGCCCCAACCGCCTTTTCTACGGCAAAGTTGAAGCGCACGCCCTGCTCGAAGCGGTAGGGCAAGCTGGCGATGGTGCCCGTAACAACAATGTCCTGCCCTTCGTCAGCCAGCGCCAGTTGCGGCGCCATGGCCGCCTGGGCCAGCCACGCGGCCCAGTAAAAGCCGAGGCCTACGCCAGCGGCGAGCGCAACAACGCAGCGCCAGCGCGCGTAGCGACGCAGCGCCAGACTAGCCGTCAACCCTGCACCAGCAATTACCCACAGCAGCGCGCCCGCCTGCGCAGGCAAGCTTGCCTGCGTCTGCAACCAGGCGGCGCCAGCGGCAAAGCCGAGTATCAGGGTGCGCATAGGGAGGCAGAATCAAGGCAGAATCAGCTCGTTGCGAAAAGGGCTCAGCTACTGTGATCGCTTTCGACTGTTTGCCGTCTGATCTGGCGCAATGATGCCAAGGATAGAAGTTCAGCACACCATCCGGCACCACCGCAGGCGAAACTTCCCCCATGCTAAGATGGCCATCCGGCGCCTGGGCGCCACGACTTAGCGGACCTGGCATGACCCCACTGACAGCGGCCGAAACCTATTTGCAAGACTTTCACCAAAGACAAGTCGGCGCGACCAGCGCCGCGTTTGCCCATCTGCCGGCCAGTTCGCCTGTCGGGAGTTGGGCTTCGTCCTACGAAGTGTTGACCAGCCTGATACCGGCCGTGGACACGCCCTTGACCGTACTCGACCTGGCCTGCGGCGATGGCCATCTGCTGGGTTTGCTGGCAGCCAGGCGGCAGCCCCGGCTGCAACTGCTCGGCGTCGACATGAGCCAGGGTGAACTGGCTGCCGCGCGCGCCGCCCTGCCGGCCTCCGTGCGGCTGCTGCATGGCCGCGGCCAGGCGCTGGAACTGCCATCGGCCAGCGTCGATTATCTCGTCTCGCACATGGCGCTGATGCTGATGGACGACATCGAACGAGTCGTGCGCGAAATGCGCCGCGTGCTGCGTCCCGATGGTCACTTTGCGGCCATCGTCGGCCGCACTTTCCTGCTGGGCGAAGTCAACGACGTTTTCATGCGCGTGTTCAAGCCCATCGCCAGCACCGAGCTGCCGCCGCTGCGCTTTGGTGACCGCCGCACAGGGTCCGAAGCGGGCTGGCGCGGGCTGCTCGATGGCGCGTTTGCGGACGTCGAATTCGACGACATCGACGTACCATGGACGCCCACGCCGAGCGAACTGTGGACGGCCCTGCTGGACACCTACGATATCGACCGCCTGGACGACGGCGCCAGGCAACGCCTGCGCAACGCGTTCCTGGATGCCGTGGCGCCGCTGCAAACCGGTGACGGATTGATCGCCACCGGCTGGGGGCTACGCGCCGTACGCGCTCGGGCGGCCTGAACTGCCATCGTCGCCAGTGACTGCCGGCATCACCGGCAACAGGCCGCGATAGTGGCTGCCACTGCGCGCAGCACTGCTACTGTCCATTGCAGGTTTGCTGGCAGGCGGACCGTTCGGCGTTGCACTCTGCTTGAGCGGTACCGCCAGCAATGCAAGCACGCCATTCGGCAGCACAGGCGCTAGCGCAGCTTGCAAAGGCTGGCGTCGCGGTCACCGCCAAACCAAGGCCGGACGCAAAAAGAAATGCAGCGAGCTTTTTATTCATGGTGTTCTCCAAAGTTGGATGGCTGATGAATCCCTGCGCGCGCCATCGACTGGCGCAGGGCCACATACACAAGTATGTCGGGTGTCATCGCAAGCTGGCCGTGCGTCAGCGCGAAGTGAAAAGTCCTGCGGCCGCCAGCGGATACTGGAGCACCGCCAAATCAAAGCCGTTCATATAAACGCGGCGCGTCCCGGCCGATAGCCAGACCAGCATCCATAATAATGCCGCGCATCGCCGTCAATTTCCGATATGTTGAAAACATGCGAAAATTCTCCTCGCGAAATCTGAGGTCATGATCAGCCCGCCATTATTAATTGTCAAGACAATTCAATTCATTTCGTACTATCGAATAATTTCTCGCGCAATGAAAAATACGGTCGCAATAAAATCGATAGAATGGGAAGGTTCGCTCAGTCATGCCGGCTGCTGCTGGCGCATGGGAGCGCGACGACAACGACTCACTGCCTGGCAGACGCAAGAAAACAATCTGCACGTGATACGAATATCATCACCATGGATATCAATAGAAACTTACTCTTTGTCATTATCGGCAGTTAAATTTTAATAATAAAATTCACAGAATAAAACAAACTTAATAAAAATACATTCACTAAATTCCGGACGAATAAAATTCAGAGAAAAGAAAATGATAAAACACGAAGCACCAGATATCGCACTCCGTGTTCAAGCAAATTGAATTCGACACAATGGAAGCGCCGCGCTGAATGCCTGCCAGTTTTTTATCCGGGCCGGGGAATCAGCACTTTAAGAATCAGCGCTCCTGCCACAGCCACTCCGTGCGCCGCAAAAAATCTTTGCCCGGCGCACGGTATAATCGGCCTCGCTTACTTCAACACCCAGGCACGACATGACTTCCTCCCCGCTTCCTCCCGATACATCCACCGACATCTCCGACAGCAGCGACGACAATAACGACGCTACCCTCGTCGCGGAACTGGGGGAGCTGGCCGAGCATATCCGCCTCGTCAAGATGGAAGGCCGCGTCTTCGTGCGCTTTTCCGGCGTAGTCAAGGCGGCCCATCTGGTGGTGCCGTATGCGCTGGTGCCGGCACAGGGCGTGCTGGCGCGACCGGCCAAGTGGCGCAAAATGGACCGCGAGGCCAAGCTGGCCCTTGTGCGCGAACGGGCCGGCGCGGCCGTGTTCGAGGAGCTGCGCCAGCATGTGATCGACTTCGTCGCCGATATCGCAGGCCTGAGCGAGGACGTGGACACGGACCCGATGGTTTTCCTGCACACCTTGGCCGACATGCAGACGTCGGAGCCGGCGGGCATGGTGTTCGACCGCATCCGCCAGCGCTTCAATCACGCCATCGAGCGCCAGCAGGAAGAACAGCACGCGGCGCGCACGCGCCAGAGCATCAACCTGGCCGAGTATCCGGCCTCGTTCGAGATGGCGCGCCGCCTGCCGCGCCGCTTCATCGCGCTGCTGGGTCCGACGAACTCCGGCAAGACGCACCGCGCCATGGAAGCGCTGGTCAAGGCAAAGAGCGGCATCTACCTGGCGCCCTTGCGATTGCTGGCCCTGGAAAACTACGAGCGCTTGCAGGAAGCCGCGCCGCACGGCAAACCGCTGGCAGTGAGCCTGATCACGGGCGAGGAACGCCGGGTCGTCGACGGCGCCACGCACGTGGCCAGCACGGTGGAAATGCTGGACACGAAAACCGTCGTCGAAGTAGCCGTCATCGATGAAATCCAGATGCTGGCCGACCCTGATCGGGGTGCCGCGTGGACGGCGGCCGTGTGCGGCGCGCCGGCCCACACCGTGTATCTGGTAGGAGCCCCCGAAGCGCGGCGCGCGATCGAGGCGCTGGCCGAGCGCCTCGAATGCCCGCTGGAAGTGCACGTATTAAAACGCATGGCGCCCTTGTCGATGGAGCCTACGGCCGTACGCAAGGTGCGCAACCTGCGCCGCGGCGACGCCGTCATCGCCTTTTCGCGCCGCGAAGTGCTGATGTGGCGCGACATGATCACGGAAACGGGGCTGTCGGTGGCCACCGTCTACGGCAACCTGTCGCCCGAAGTGCGGCGCGCGCAGGCGCAGCGCTTCCGCGACGGCACGGCCGATATCGTTGTCGGCACGGATGCGCTGGCGATGGGACTGAACATGCCGATCGCGCGCATCGTGATGACCACCTGCGTCAAATACAATGGCCGCGAAGAGGAAGAGATTTCGGCCGCGCTGGCGCGCCAGATCGCCGGGCGCGCGGGCCGCTATGGCGTGCATGAAGAGGGACTCGTGGCCGGCTACGACAACGAGACGCATGAAGTAATGCGCGCCCTGCTGAAGGAAAAACTGCACCCGCTGAACACGAGCGGCTTTGCCGTGGCGCCGTCGCTCGAGCATCTGCACCGCATTTCATCGGTGACGGGCGAACTGTCGCTGTCAAAACTGCTGCGCCGCTTCATCCACAATATCGACGTGCCGGACGGCTTCTTCTTCCCCCGCATTACGGAAGACCAGAAGGAACGCGCCGTCTGGCTCGATACCCTGCCCCTGTCCGTGGCCGACAAGTTTACCTTGTCGCTGGTACCGATATCGAGCAAGGTGCCGTCCTTGCAAACGGCGTGGGAACACTGGGCGAAGAATCTGTCGCAGGGAAAAGTCAGCACCCTGCGCCAGCATGCGTACGGCGGAGGGACGCAGAATCTGCAGCAGGTGGAAGACACTTGCCGCTACTACTCGGCGTATGCGTGGCTCAGCTACCGCCTGCCCGAATTCTTCCCCGATATCGACGTGGCGCAAAACCTGTCGCGCGATGCGTCGGAGCGGGTCGATTCCATCCTGCGCGCGCACAATGCGGCCTCGCGCGGACGCTCGAAGAAATTCAGGTAAACGTCAACGGATTGGCCAGAACCAGACCTCGCCACAATCCCAGTAGCATTCGGTGCCGCAGATCTTCACGTCGATGGAGGGCAACAGGATGTCGATATGCCCACCGGCACCACCCAGGTAGCCGGGAATGCGGAAGAAGGCGACGATGCCCTGGCGCTGGCCGATGCCTTCGATGGCCGCATCGGCAGCGAATTTTTCGGGTGCGCCAAACATCGACGGGCTGGCCAGCATGTGCGCCAGCTTGGCCTGCCCCGGCTCGATCAGCGCGCCCTTGAACGGTCCCTTGCGGATGGCCATGCGGCCCTTGACCTGGACGCCGGCCTTGATCAGGGCCAGGCTGACGCGGATGGCGCAGGTGTTGGCAAAGCTGTCCTTGCCGATCAAGTCTTCCCAGCCGATTTCGCGGAACAGGGCCGCCTGGTCGACGGCGTCCACGCTCGAGTAATTTTCATGCAGATTGATGAATGCAGGTTTCACGCCAGCCTCCCGTCGTCCCTGGTCGACAGGAACATCAGGCCGATTGTAGGACGATACGGCCGCCCTGCACTGAGCGAGGTCAAGCGTAAGCCGACAACACCTGTAACGCCAACAATGATGTCGGATTACGCGCGGCCTTGCCCCGCTAATCCGACCTACACGTACGAGACCGGTGAAAGTTATGGTTTGCCCGGCGCCGTATAATGCAATTTCAGCACCAGCCCATTATGGTCGTCAGCCATATAAATATCGCCGTCCTGCCCCAGCTTCACGTCGACGGGCGCGCCCCTGCCCTGCTTGCCCTTGCGCTCCCAGTTGCTGATCAACTCGACGGACTTGCCCAGCGGCGCACCGGCCTTGTCGGGCAGCAGGGCCACCAGGCGGTGGCCATTGCTGCGGTAGCCGTGGTAGCCGATGATCAGGCTATTCTTGTACAGCGCCGGGAAGCGGCTGGCCGTGTAAAAGGTCATACCCAGCGGCGCGGCGTGGCCTGGCAGCAGGCGCTCGGGCGCCGCATATTGGGCGTCGCAAGCCGTCTTCGGATATTCGGGACTGGCGACATTGTCGTCATAGCAGTACGGCCAGCCGTAGTGCCGGTCGGACTTGATCAGGTTGAGTTCCTCGTGCGGCAGGTTCTCGTCGCTTTTCAACTGCGGCATGGCGGCCTGGATGGCGTCGCGCGAGTTTTCCGCCTGCCACAGCTCGCCCGTCGCAGGGTGAAAAGCCAGTGCCATCGAATTGCGCAAGCCGCGCGCATGCGTGCGCCAGCTTGTCACCGTGCCAGCCGGCCAGGCCATCGTGTATTCGCGGATGGCGCCCAGCGCTTCCAGTCCCTCCGCCGAAGGACAGGCTTTGGTTGGATCGGGCGCCTTGCCGTCGTTCTCGCAATGGTCGGTGCTCGAGCCCACGTTCACGTACAGGTCGCCCTTGGGGCTGAAGCGCATATTCGTCAGCAGGTGCAAACCGAGGCCCGGCAGGCGCGGCGTCTTGGCCGTGCCGCCGATCACGTCGGTGAGCTTGCGGGTGGTGTCGCGCAGGTCGAAGCGGAAGATGCGCCCTACTTCGCCCACGTAGACCATGCCGTCCGGTCCCTGCACGATGCCGTTCGGGCGATCGAGCTTGTCGAGCAGCAGCTTGCGCTCGTAGCCGCCACCGGCCGCCTTGGGCTGCAACAGCCACAATTTACCCTGCTTCGGCGCCCATCCCGTCATGTCGGTGACGAGGATATCGCCATTCGTCAGCGGCAGCACGCCGCGGGGGAATTTCAGGCCGTCGGCCAGCACGGCCACGCAAAAGCCGGCCGGCGTGGTCACGTCGAGGCGCGGCAAGCCATCGCACTGGGCGCCGGTCGCCGCCATAACGGGAGCGAACGCACCGGACAGGCAGGCGGCCAGGATGATCTTGTTATTCATTGTGGTCTCATTCCATCAAAGGTAGTCGGGGCATGACGGCGCGCGCATTGGCGCTGGTGGCAACGGCCACGTCGGCCAATGCCAGGCCGCGCAGCTCGGCCAGCACGGCGCCGATGCGCGGCAATTCTTCGGGGCTGTTGCGGCCAGGGTGTATCCAGGCCGGGGAAATATCGGGCGCGTCCGTCTCCAGCACGATGGCGTCCAGTGGCAATTCCGTGGCCATGCGGCGTATCTGCAGCGCCCGGGTAAAGGTCATGGCGCCGCCAAACCCCAGCTTGAAACCGAGGTCGATATAGCCCTGCGCCTGCTGGAAGCTACCATTGAACGCATGGGCGATGCCGCCGTTCGGACGGATCTGGCGCGCGTGCTTGAGGACGATATCCTGCGAGCGGCGCACGTGGGTGAGCACGGGCAGGTCGAAGTCGCGGGCGATTCTCAGCTGCTCGCGCAGGAAGTGTTCCTGCTTGGCGCGCATGGCCGGTTCGCACAGCATGGGAATGAAGAAATCGAGGCCGATTTCGCCGATGGCGACAAAACGCGGGTCATTCATGGCCAGCGCCACGGCCTCGCGCAGCGCGATCAAATCGTCATCCGTAGCGTGCGGCACGTAGATCGGGTGGATGCCAAGCGCATAGCAGGCGTTGGGCGCCGCTACCGCCAAGTCGCGCACGATGGCGAAATTGGCCCGTTCGACGGCGGGAATGACGATCATGCCCACGCCCTGCTGCTGGGCGCGCGCCGCCACCTGCAGCGATTCGCTGCCGAATTCATGCGCGTCGAGGTGGCAGTGCGTGTCGATCCACAGCATGGCGGCTCCTTAGTATTGGTACGGTTGCAGCCCTTCGTCCGTCAGACGCAGCACGCGGTCGCAGCGCTTGGCCAGTTCGATATCGTGCGTGACGATGACGAAGGCCGTGCCCAGGGTACGCGACAGTTCCAGCATCAGGTCGAAAATCTGTTCGGCCGTGGCGTGATCGAGATTGCCCGTCGGTTCATCGGCCAGCACGCAGGCCGGCTGCGTGACGAGGGCGCGGGCCAGGGCCACGCGCTGGCGCTCGCCGCCCGACAATTCACCGGGCGTGTGCGTGACCCGCTTGGCCAGGTTGACGCGCGTGAGGATCTGCTGCGCCAGCTCGGTGGCGGGTGCGCGCTTCATGCGCCGTATCATCAGTGGCATGGCGACGTTGTCGAGCGCGGAAAACTCGGGCAGCAGGTGGTGGAACTGGTACACAAAACCCAGCGAGGCGTTGCGCAAGTCGCCGCGCGCCTTTTCGCTCAGATTGGCGAAGTCCTTGCCCAGCAAGGTGACCTTGCCGCTGGTGGGCGTATCGAGGCCGCCCAGCAAGTGCAGCAGGGTCGATTTGCCGGAACCGGAGGCGCCGACGATGGCGACGCGTTCGCCACGGTGAACGTCGATATCGATGCCGGCCAGCACCTGCACCTTATAGCTGCCCTGCGTGAAAGTCTTGCCCAGGCCGCGGCAGGAAAGGACGGCGGAATCGGCGGAAGCGCCGTTGGAGGCAGGTTTGTTCAGATCGGTCATGGTCGTAGTCAGTGGTTTATTCATAGCGCAGGGCTTCCGCAGGTTTCACGCGGGCAGCCCACCAGCTTGGGTACAGGGTCGCCAAAAAGGCGAGGATCACGGCCAGCACGCCGATCTTGGTGACGTCGGGCCAGCGCAGGTCGGACGGCACGGTGCTGATGAAATAGATGTCCTTCGAGAGGAACTGCACGCCCAGCAGATGCTCGATGAAGGGCACGATGACGTCGATGTTCATGGCCACCAGCACGCCGCCGCCCACGCCCAGGATCGTGCCCAGGATGCCCACCAGCGCGCCCTGGATCATGAAGATCTTCATGATGGAACGGGGCGACGCGCCCAGGGTGCGCAGAATCGCGATATCGGCCTGCTTGTCCGTCACCGTCATCACCAGGGTCGAGACGAGGTTGAAGGCGGCCACCGCGATGATCAGGGTCAGGATGATGAACATCATGCGCTTTTCCGTCTGCACGGCGGCAAACCAGTTGGCGTTCAGCTTGGACCAGTCGCGCAGCCACAGGTCGCCCGGCATGGTTTTTTTCAGCTCCGCCGCCACTTGCGGCGCCTGGTTCATGTCGGCCAGGCGCAGACGCAGGCCCGACGGGCCGTCAAGGCGCAGCAAGCGCTGGCCGTCTTCGATATTGATGAAGGCCAGGCCCGCATCGAATTCATTGTGGCCCGCCTGGAAGATGCCGCTGACGGTAAAGCTGCGCATGCGCGGCAGCACGCCGGCCGGCGTGACCTGGCCCTGAGCCAGCATCAAGGTGACTTTTTCGCCAAGGTTGACGCGCAAAGCGCGCGCCAGCTCGATGCCCAGCACGATATTGAAGGTGCCCGGCTGCAGCGCCTTGAAGCTGCCCATGCGCGTCTGGCCAGCCACGTCGGAAACGTTCGGTTCTTCCTCGGGCAGCACGCCGCGCACGATGGCGGGGCGCAGCGCATCGTCGCGCAGCAGCATGCCCTGCGTTTCCACGAACGGCGCGGCGCCCTTCACGGCCGGATTCTTGAACGCTTGCGCAGCTTCCGCGCGCCAGTCCGGCATGCTGCCGCTGTTGTCGAACACTTCCACGTGGGCCAGCACGGACAGCATGCGGTCCGTCACTTCCTTCTGGAAGCCGTTCATCACGGACAGCACGACGATCAGCGCCGCCACGCCCAGGCCGATGCCGGCCATGGAAATGAGCGAGATAAAGGAGATAAAACTGTTGCGGCCACTGCGCTTGCCAGCCCGCGTGTAGCGCAGGCCGACCAGCCATTCGAAGGGAAGATTTTTTAACATGCTCATTGATTCGTTAATTCTCAGGGGTCTGACCCGCCGGGTCTGACCCCGGCAGTTTGTTGATCAGCCAATTACTCATACCGCAGCGCCTCGGCCGGCTTGACACGCGCGGCGCGCCAGCTCGGGTAGATGGTCGCCACCAGCGCCAGGCCAAAGGCGATCAGGCCGATCTGCGCCACGTCCAGCCAGTGCACGTCCGACGGCACGGCGCTGATCTGGTAGATTTCCTTCGAGATGAAGTGCAGGCCGAAGATGCCTTCGATGAAAGGCACGATGACGCCCACGTTCAGCGCCAGCACGACGCCGCCGATCACGCCCAGGGCACTGCCCAGCAAGCCGACCAGCGCGCCCTGGATCATGAAAATCTTCATGATGGAGAATGGCGAGGCGCCCAGGGTGCGCAAAATCGCGATATCGGCCTGCTTGTCAGTGACCGACATCACCAGGGTCGAGACGAGGTTGAACGCGGCCACGGCGATGATCATGCTGAGGATGATGAACATCATGTTCTTCTGGCTTTGCACCAGCGCATACCAGCTGGCACTGGCGCGCGACCAGTCGCGCATCCACAGCTGGCCCGGCATCGACGCTTTGAGTTCACGCGCCACCTGCGGCGCCTTGTTCATGTCATGCAGGCGCAAACGCAGGCCGGACGGGCCGTCGAGCTGCAGCAGCTGCTCCGCATCCTGCATGTTGACGAAGGCCAGGCTGCCATCGAGTTCATTGTGGCCCGCCTCGAAGATGCCGGCGACCTTGAGCGCGCGCATGCGCGGCATGACGATGCCATTGGCCGGATCGCCCGCCCTCGGCTCGCGTTCCAGCATCAGGGTGACGTTCTGCCCCACTTTCACATCGAGCGCCTTGGCCAGGTCGATGCCCAGCACGATGTTGTACGAACCTGGCGTCAGATCGTTGAAACTGCCCTGCTTCATCTGGCTCGCCACGCTCGAGACGGTGGCTTCCTGCTGCGGCAGCACCCCGCGCACGACGGACGGGCGCATGGTTTCGTCGTTGAGCAGCATGCCCTGGGTTTCCACGAACGGCGACACGGCCTTGACTTGCGGGTTGGCGTAGGCGGCGCGCTCCTGCGCCTGCCAGTTCGGCATGGAGCCGCTGGTATCGAACACCTCGACGTGGGCCAGCACCGACATCAGGCGGTCCGTGACCTCCTTCTGGAACCCGTTCATGACGGACAGCACGACGATCAGGGCGGCCACGCCCAGGCCGATGCCGGCCACGGAAATGAGGGAGATGAAGGAAATGAAGCTGTTGCGGCCACTGCGTTTCCCGGCGCGCGTATAGCGCACGCCGACCTGCCACTCGAAGGGAAATTGTTTGATGATGCTCATGCGCTCCCGCGACAACGATGATATGCGAGCGCGCAGTGTGCCACATAATGGGCATTTCATGCATCAAGTCTGCGTGATCCATGTGTGAAACCGCGCACGCCGGCCCTATTTTGCCTCCTGCGCCAGGCCGAACGCGTCCAGCAGCCGCCCCGCCAGCGCGTACTGGCGCATCTGCGCCACGGTCAGACGGTGCAGCTGGTCGCTGCGCCGCTGCTGTATCGTGAAATAGCTGTCGCGCGTCTGGATGACCTGCTGCAGGTTGCGCCGGCCTGCCTCATATTGGATGGTCCCGCCGCGCACGACGAAGGCCATCTTTCTTTCCTGCTCGTCGAGCAGGGCCAGGGTGCGCTGCGCATTGGCGATGCGCGGCAGCATGCTGGCCAGGTCGGCGCGCGTGCCCTGCTCGGCGCGCGCCACGTCCGCCTCGGCCGCCTGGGCGCGGCTGATGCTCTCGTCGCGCTGCGCCAGGCTGCCCCCGCCCAGCGGGAATTCCCAGGAGACGCCCACCGACCAGCCCCGCTGCTGGATGGTCGACGGCGGCGGCGTGGTCTTGTTATTCAACAGGTGGCTGACATTCAGGTCCACTTTTGGCGCCAGGGTGGCCGCCACGCTGCGCACGCGCAGCTGGGCCGCCGCCGCCCGCTCGCGCGCGGCGCGCAATTGCGCGTGCTGCGTATCAGCATTCTCCAAAGCCTGCGCCGGCAGCGGCGCGAAGGCGAAATCGGCAAACTGCGCCACCGGCTCGAAGGCCAGCGCTTCGAGCTTGATGCGCGCCGCCTGCTGGTCCGTCAGCAAGCCGTCGTGCACCAGTTCCGCGTCCAGCTGCGAGCTTTGCGCCAGTTCGCGGTCCACTTCCGACGCTTTGCCCAGCTCCGCCTGGCGCGTCACCTGCCGCACCAGTTGCGTCACGTCGCGCAGCCGTTCCTGCGACTGCTGCAGGCTGCGATCCAGGCGCTGCATGTCGAAATACGCTTCGGCCAGCTTTTCCGCGCTGTCCGCGCGTGCGCGCTCCACGTCGAAGGCGGCACCCGCCATCTCGCGCTCGGCCGCATCGAGTTCGGCGCGGTCGGCGCCGCCGTTGTAGACATTCCAGCGCACGCTCGCTTCCACCTGGTGCGTGCGGCGTTCCACGTCCAGGGTGCCGTCGAGGTCGTTGCTGCGCCCCCGCGTGGCCTGCAGCGCCGCCGTCGGGAACAAACGCGAGCGGGCCTGCTTGTAGCGCGCTTCGGCGGTGGCCAGCGCCGCCTGCGCCGCGATCACCTGCGGATCGCGCGGCACGGCGCGGGCCAGCAAGGCCGGCAAGCCGCGCACGGACTGCGCCTGGAAAGCGGCCGGTGGCGCTGGTTGGGCGGCCGCGTTTGCGCAGGCGAATGCCATGCAAAGTAAAAAAGCACGCATCACCGCTCCTGCAGGGAAGACTGCAAGCCGCGCAGCACGGGCTTGAACACATATTGCAGCACCGAGCGGCGCCCCGTCAGGATGCCCACGTCGACGGGCATGCCGGGCGTAATCGGCAGCACCTTGCCGTGCGCCGTCAACTGGCTGCGGTCGGTACTCAGCTGCACCTCGAAATACGGCTCGTTGCGTTCATCGGGAATCGCATCGGCGCCCACGCGCACCACCTGCGCCTGCATGCGTCCATACGTGGTGGCGTCATACGCCAGCACATTGGCCGATGCACGCTGCCCCACGTGGATAAAACCGATGTCCGACGGCTTGACGCGCACGGAGATCAGCATTTCCGAATCGGCGGGCACGATTTCCAGGATAGGCTTGCCCGGCTGCGCCACGCCGCCGACGGTTGCCACCAGCACCCGGTTGACGACGCCGTCGACGGGCGCCGTCACGTCGCGCCGGCTCACCTGGTCTTGCTGGCCCTTGACGGTGCTGGCCAGGGCCCCGGCCTTGGTTTCATATTCGCTGCGCTGGGCGCCCCACTGGCCGCGCATGCGCGCTTCCACTTCGCCAGCCTGCGCCTGCGCCTCGGCCAGGGTAGCCGCCAGGCGCGGCACGGACGCGCGCAGGCTGTCGAGTTCCGTGCGCTGCTGCTGCACGCGCTGCTGGGCATTCAGGTAGTCGCCGCGCGAACCGGCGCCCTCCTTGAACAAACGCTCTTCGATCGACAGGCTTTCCAGGGCGATTTTCAAGCCCGTATCGAGTTGGGCGATGCGGCTGTGCGCCTCGGCCAGCTCGCCGCGCCGGCGCGTCACGCCTTCGCGCGCGGCCGCCGTGGCCGACGCGAATTCGCGCTGGCCATCGCGCCACAACTGCGTTTCCTTGGCGATCAGCTCGGGCGCTTCCTGCTGCCATTCCGGCGCAAACCGGGGCGTGCCGCCAGACAGCAGCGCGTCGAGGCGCGCCCTGCCCGCCAGCGCGGCCAGGCGGTTTTGCACGCTGGCGCCCAGATTGGCCTCGTACTGGGCCGTGTCCAGGCGCAGCAGCAAGTCGCCGCGCCGCACGCGCTGGCCCGGTTTCACGAGCATTTCGCGCACGATGCCCCCTTCCAGGCTTTGCACTTCCTGCAGATGCGACGGCGGCGTGATGGCGCCACGGCCATTCACGGACACGTCGAGCTGGGCGAAGGTGGCCCAGGCGAGGGTCAACACCAGCAGCACGGCGATCAGCGCCAGCATGCACAGAACAATGCGCTGCGGTTCGCGTTCCGGGTCCGGGTGGGCTGTTGGCAGCGGGCGGGCGTTCAGGGCGCTCATGCCGCCACTCCCTGTTCCGCCGCAGGCCTGGCCGCCTGGCTATTGAGCACGCGCATGACCTCATCGCGCGGGCCGTCGGCCACGATGCGTCCCTTGTCAAAGACGATCAGGCGGTCGACCAGCGCCAGCATGGCCATGCGGTGGGTGACCAGCACGATGGTCGTGTCTTTCAAGGTGCGCAGCCGGCCGATCAAGCGCTGCTCGGTGGCCGGGTCGAACATGCTGCTCGGTTCATCGAGCAGCAGCATCGGCGGTTTCGCGAGCAAGGCGCGGGCCATGGCCACGGCTTGCCGCTGGCCGCCGGACAGGCGTTCGCCCCGCTCGCCCACTTCCGTCGCCACGCCGTTGGGCAGCTGGGTAATGATGTCGTCGAGGCAGGCCAGGCGGATGGCGTCGAGCAGGCCCGCGTCGTCGGGCTGGCTGCGTCCCAGTTCGATGTTTTCGCGCAGGGTGCCGTGGAACAGGGTCACGTCCTGCGGCACATAGCCGATCTGGCGGCGCAGGCTCAAAGGTTCGAGCTGGGTGCTGGCCAGGTCGTCGAACAGCACGCTGCCGCTTTGCGGCCCGTACTGGTTCAACAGCAGGCGCAGCAAGGTGCTCTTGCCGGAACCGAGCTTGCCGATCACGCCGACCCGTTCGCCGGGGCGGATGTGCAGGTTGAGTTTATCGAGCAGCGGCGGCGAATTCGGGTAGGCAAAGCCCACGTCGCGAAACTCGATGCGCCCGGACAGGGGCGGCGCCTGCAGGCTGGCCGCGTCGTCATCGGTCGGCGCTTCCATGATTTTATTCAGAGCGTGGTAGGACAATTTGGTCTGCTCCCAGCGCATGATCAGGCCCGCGATCTGGCTCACGGGCGCCAGCGCGCGGCCTGTCAGCATGCTCACGGCGATGATCTGGCCCAGGGTCAGCAGGTGTTCGCCCATCAGCAAGGCGCCCGTGGCCACCACGGCCACGCCGGACAGGGCCAGCACGGCCGTGTTGATGTAATTGACGCGGCTGACGATTTCGCGCGTCTCGACGCTGTTGGCGGCGATGGCCACCGTCAGGCTCTCCCATTTGCGCCGGCTCCACGCTTCGGCGCCCAGCGCCTTGATGGTGTCGAGGCCATTCATGGTTTCAAACAGGTGCGCCGTGCGCTGCGCGCTTTCCTGCATCGAGGCGGCCACGTGGCGCGCCAGGGCCGCGCGCGAAGCAAAGGCCACCAGCAGCAAAATCGGGATGACGGCCAGGGGCACGAGCACGAGCCAGCCGCCCACCAGGGCGATCACCAGCAGGAACAGCAGCAGGAACGG
The DNA here is from genome assembly GCF_019345575.1 of Janthinobacterium sp. NKUCC08_JDC. NCBI lineage: Bacteria > Pseudomonadati > Pseudomonadota > Betaproteobacteria > Burkholderiales > Oxalobacteraceae > Janthinobacterium > Janthinobacterium sp. NKUCC08_JDC. The sequence goes on from NZ_JAHKQW010000014.1 coordinate 35,342, forward strand.
CAAGTCGCCCAGGGTCGTCAGGGTGGTCGAAGCAAAGAATTCGCGCACGGATTCGAAATCGCGCACGGTATTGGCCAGGGTGCCGCCAGAGGCCGGCCGGCTGGCCGCGCGCAGGCGCAAACACTGGGCAAAGATGTTCGACGACAGCGCCACGTCCATGCGGCGCGACGCCGTTTCCACCAGTTCGCCGCGCAGCAGGCGCAGGGCCAGCTCGAAGCCCGTCAGCACCACGACGGCGATCGTCAGCACCCACAGGCTGGAAGTGGCATTGTTCGGGATCACGCGGTCATACACGGCCATCGCATAGAACGGCACCAGCACGCCGATGACGTTCAGCACCAGGGTGCCCAGCAGGGCCCAGCGGAAGACCCAGCGGTTACGGTTGAAGACATCCCAGAACCAGCGCCCCGCCACCGGCATGCTGTAGAGCAAGCTGCGCTGGTCGAAAAACAGCACGGGCCGCACGGCCACCCAGCGTGCGTCCGGCACTTCCTGCGCCAGCGCGGCCGCGTCCAGCCAGGCGCTGCCTTCGATGCCGGGCACGTGGCATTCATATTTGCCATCAGCAATAGACAGTATCACCAGCGCCTGCCCTTCCCCGTTGAGCAGCAAGGCCGGCATTTCCGTCGGGCGACGCGGCGTGCCTGCCGGCAACGCGGTGCCGGCCAGGGTGGCTTGCGCCAGCACCTGGTCGAGGAAATCGGCGGCGGCCGGGTTGGTCTGGGCCGCCACGCTGGCGCGCAGGCGCTCGGCCTGCACGGCCACGCCGAAAAAGCGCGCGAGGAAGACGATGGCATCGGCGATGGCATCGGTGGACGCGCCGGCGGAAGCGGTGGAAGTATCGGGGGGTGGGGTCATGATGGATTCACAATAAAACGCTGCGGCGCACCGGTCGGGCGCGCCGCAGCGGGAACGCTATCGCTTGCGCGATGAGCGATAAGCAATAATTAATGAGCAATAATTAAATCAGCGCGGAAGCGCCCTTGCGGCGGCGCGCCATGAAGCCCAGCAGGCCCAGGCCCGCGACCAGCATGGCCCAGGTCTGCGCTTCCGGCACCGGCGACACAGCCAGCAAGGTTTGCGAAGCCGGGTTGACGCTGCTCAAGCTCGTGTAGTTGTACAGGTTCTGGATGGCGCCATTGCCCGTGGCCACGCCCAGCATGGTGTTGGCCTGGCTGACGACGGCATTGCTCAGGCTTTTGAAGCGCAGGTCGCCCGTCAGCAGGTTCGTGTTGTCGTTATTCAATTCCCACAGGGCCAACTGGAAGGCGGCGGCGCTGTTGGCGCTGGTCGACACACTGGCGACGGACGAGGCGTAATAGCCTTCATACAAGCGCTTGACGGAATCGCTGGCGGCGAAGGCGCCGCTGCTGTAGCTGTTCGAATTGTTGCTCAGTGCGACATGGGGATCGAGGCAAAACGCCAGGAAGGTGTTGCTGTCGTATTTGACTTCCCACAAGGTTGGCGAGATGGCGCTGCCCGAGCCGAAGGCGCCGCCGGCAGCCGTAAACAGGCTGACGCTGTGCGAATCGACGACTTGCAGGTTGGAGGCGGCCAGGGCGCTGCCGCTGGCAAGGACGAACGTGGCGGCGGCGATGGCGCCGCGGACGAACAGGTGCATGGATTGTTTCATATTGGTTTCCCTATTTCTATTGTCAAGTGTGAAAAAAGCGTGGAAAGCGCCGGCGCCCCGTGACGGGTGCGCCGGTGCGGCATTGCCGGGCAGGATTACGGGCCGGCAAGGGACATCAGGCAGCCATTTCCTGGGGCTGGACATGCGCGTGGGCCATGGCGCGGCGCAAGAGGTCAGCCATCTCGCACTGGGCCTGGGCTTCGGCAGCCGGGGCTGCCTGAGCGGCAGCGACCGTGTTGACCGTGCCGTCCTGGCCCAGCACCACGTCGAGCGTGCTGTCGTCTCGCAGCAGGTCGGCCATGCTTGGCAAGGTCACGCCGGCGGCGGCCGCATCCTTGGCATCGACGTTGAAATACACGTCCGTCATGTCGACCGTCTTGCCGTCGGCCAGGGTGGCGCTGCTGCGCTCGAGGTGCAAATTGCTGTTGGCGTCGAGGAACGGCAGTTCCGTGTAGCTGACCGTCAGGCTGGCCACGCCGGCGTCGTTCAGCGACATCAATTCGCCGTCGTCCGTCACGCCGTTGCTGTTGGCGTCGCGCCAGATGCGCAATTCCGCGAACTTGTCATCGTGCGCATCGACCACGCCGTCGCCGTTCGAATCGTAGCCGGACAGCTTGGCAAAGCCCGTGCCCTTCTCGTTGCCGCCGAACAGTTCGGAGATGTTATCGATCTTGCCATTGCCATTGCCGTCGATGGCCAGCAAGCCGTCCTGGGCCGAGACCCAGCCCGTCTGGATGGCGCTGCCCGTGCCCAGCAAGTCGAAGCTGCCGTGGAAGTCCGCGCGGGCGATCGTGTGCACGCCGTCACCGTTGAGGTCGATGACGATGGGCGTGATGGCCGCATCCCAGCTCATGTCGTTCTGGCCCGACGCCAGTTTCAGGATGTCCGTGTAGACCACGTTGCCCGTCGTGCCATTGCTGTTGACGTCAGAATCGATGTTGTCGTTCGTGCCCACGTTCTTCGCGCCCCAGCGCCACGTATCCATGGCATAGCCCGCGTGATACACGCCCGACTTGTCGAACTTGAGCGAATAGCTGCCCGGATCGAGGTTGCTGAACAGGTAGTTGCCGTAGGCATTCGTGTAGGTGGTGGCCAGCAGCACGCCGCTGCCCGAGTACAGCTGCACCTTGATGTTGGCGATGCCCGCCTCGTTGTAGTCCTGCACGCCGTCATGGTCGGCGTCGCGCCACACCTTGTCGCCCAGGCTGGCCTTGCGGTAGATGCCAGCATCCCAGCTCATGTCGTTCTGGCCTGCGGCCAGGTTGATCAGGCCCGAGCGCCCCGTGCTGACATCGACGTCGGAATCGGCCGTGTCAACGCCCACATTGGCCTTGGTGTAGTAAAAGCCCGATGGACGGATGACTTCCACCTTGTAGCCGCCGGCCGCCAGTTCGCTGAACAGGTAATTGCCGCTGGCATTCGTTGTCGTCGTGGCGATGACCTGGTTGTACGCGTTGAGCAGATTGACTTTCACGCCCGCCACGCCCAGTTCGCCCGCCTCCTGCACGCCGTTGTAGTTCTTGTCTTCCCACACGCGGTCGCCGATGGAAGCCGTGTTGAGTTTCACCAGGCCCGCATCCCAGTCCAGCTGTACGTCGCCCGACTTCAGGGTGGTCCACGTGGTGGTGAAGCCAGTGGCCGGATTGACGTCCGAATCGGTGGCGTAACCGCCGATGTCGGCCTTGGTGAAGCCGTAGCCGGCCGGCGGCACGAAGCCCAGGTAGTAATTGCCGGGAACCAGGTTGCTGAACAGATAATTGCCGCTGGCATCCGTGGTGGCGCTGGCCACGACGGCACCTTGCGCGTTGTACAGGTTGACTTTCACGCCACAGACGCCCGCCTCGCCCGCATCCTGCGTGCCGTTGCCGTTCGCATCGAACCACACGCGATCGCCGATGGAGGCCGTCTTGTAGAGGCCGGCATCGAGATCCCTGTAGTTCTGGCCGGCAGCCACCGTCACCTGGCCGCTGTTGCCCAGCGTATTGATGTCGCTGTCGAGCGCATCGTTGCCGCCCGCATCCTTGACCGTCGTCAGATAGCCGGCGGGGGCGACGACGGCGATCGAATACGTGCCGGGGTCGACATTGAAGTTGTAATAGCCGGTGGCGTCCGTCAAGGTCGAGCCGATCACGCTGCCGGCCGCGTTTTTCAGCTGCACGGTGACGCCGACCATGCCCGCTTCGCCCGCATCCTGCACGCCATTCATATTGCTGTCATGCCAGACCCGGTCGCCCAAGGTGGCTGGCAAGGCGACAATGCCGGCGTCGAGCGAGTGGTTGCTGTCGCCCGAGGCCAGCAGCACTTGCGCCGTGCGGCCGTCGGCATTGGCGTCCGAGTCGCGCTGCTCGTCGCCGCCCTGGTCCTGGCCCGTGAAGGCGTAGCCGGATGGCAAGGTGGTTTTGTCGAACTGCACGCTGTAGGCGCCTGGTTTCAGGTTCGTGAACAGATAGTTGCCATTTGCGTCCGTGATGAGCGGGCTGCCGACGGCGTTGCCCGACGCATCGAGCAAGGTCACTTTCACGCCTGCGGCGCCCGCTTCACCCGCATCCTGCACGCCATTCTTGTTCGTATCGAACCAGACGCGGTCGCCCAGCTCGGCCGTGCGGTACAGGCCCGCATCGAGGGTCAAATTGGTCTCGCCCGGCGCCAGGGTGACGGGCGCCATCTTGCCGGCCGCATCGATATTGCTGTCCTTGCCCGTGTCGCCGCCCTGGTTCGCCGCCGTCGGCACGTAGCCGGCGGGCGCCACCACGGTCACCGAATAGGTACCGGGATTGACGTCGAAGTGGTAGCCGCCACTGGCGTCCGTCGTGGTGGAGGCCACCACATTGCCGGCCGTATCCTTCAGTTGCACGACGACATTGGCGATGCCCGCCTCGCCCGCGTCTTGCACGCCGTTGGCGTTCTTGTCTTCCCACACGAAGTCGCCAAGGTGGGCCATCGGCACCTTGAAGGTCAGGTAATGGGGCGCCAGGCTCAGGTCTTGCGCATTGCAGCCGTCCATGCCGCCATTATCGCGCACCTTGAAACCGAGGTCGAAGTCGCCGGCCACGGTCTGGCTGGGCACGAAGACCAGGTGGCCCGCGCGGATATCGTCGATGGAGACCTCCGTGCCCACCGCCACGGCCACGCCGTTGAGCAAGACCTGGCCCGCCGTGGTCGTATTCGTGATGACGATGGACTTGAAGCCGTCGTGCTCGACGTCGTCGTGGAAGCCGAAATCGCTTTCGCTCAGCACCACGCTGGAACCGTCGACCAGGGTGAAGGTCTTGTCGGCCGCATCGGGCGCGTCATTGACGGGGTCGATGATGACTTGCAGGCTCAGCTGGACGATGTCGCCATTGCCCTTGTCGATCGTCACCTGGATGGTCGAGAAGCTGCCATTGTAGTTGGCGGCCCAGTCGCCGGGACGCACGTACACGGTGTCCGCGTCGAGCATGCCGAACAGCGGCGTGTTTTCCGTCGATTCCGTATCGCCCGGCAACAAAACCGTGAAATTCTTGATATTCAGTTCGCCTTGCACCGAGTAGCCGGCCTGGATCAGCAGGTCGCGGATGTCGAAATTCTTGTTGATGTCTTCGCAGACGTGGACCGTGGTCGACAGGTTGTAGGTAGTCATGCGGCCTCCTGACGGCATGCCACGGCGGCGGCAGGAGCGGAGATACGGGGGGCCAGGGCGCGATCAGCCTGGCCGTGCAAAGCGGCGAATGTATACATAGGTGGGCTTCCAAGAAGGGACTTGTTTAAAAATGAAGCCGGCAGATCTTGTATACAGTTTCGAGGGACACAGGAGCCAGACGACGCAACCACGCAGCAGGGGGTGATTGTCTTTCTAATATTTAAGTTGTCGCAATTATATCCACTATATTTTCAAAAGCAAATTAATTTCCATCAATATCAATAAAATTTTTATAATTTTTCCGCATTTCCGGCGCCTCCGGTGTTGCCATCGCGGCCCTGAAAATACATGCGCCTTCTCGGCCCCCACTACAATCGCCTACAATCTCGGGATGAATCAACTTACCCTCGTCCTGCCCTTCGCCTTGCCCACTGCCGAACTGGCTGCCGACCTGCTCAAGGTCTTGCAGGCGCCCGCGCTGGCGGCGCTGCTGTCGCGCACCTCCACTTGCAATTTAGAAAATTTTGACAACGCCAACCGCCTGCTGCCGCACGAAGCGTGGCTGGCGCACGCCTTGACCCTGTCGCCCGCACCCAACGGCGAGGCGGCGCAATCGGCTTTTGCCGCCCAGTCCATGCGCGGCTACGGCCTCGTGCCGGAACCGGGCGCGCGCTACTTCCTGCTGCATCCGGCCCACCTGGCCATCGCCCGCAGCCATATCAGCCTGGAAGACTTGCGCCAGCTCAAGCTGAGCGAGGCGGACGGCCGCGCCCTGTTCGACATTGCGGCCCCGTATTTCGACGAGATCGGCCAACCCCTGGCGTATGGCGACGCGGGCACCTGGTTCATGCGCGCCGACGCCTGGTCCGACTTGCAGTGCGCCACGCCGGACGCCGCCACCACGCAAGACCTGTCCGTGTGGATGCCGGAAGGCGAGCATGCGCGCGCCGCGCGCCGCCTGCAAAACGAAGTGCAGATGCTGTGGCATGAACATCCGGTCAATGCGGCGCGCGAAGAGCGGGGCTTGAAAGCCATCAATTCCTTCTGGATCTGGGGCGGGAGCCTGGCCACGGCCACGGCCGCACCTGCATCGGCGCGCTGCGCGGCCAGCCTGCATACGCAGGACGCACCGGGCTGGCTGGCCGCGCTGGCGGAACCGGCGCAGCGCGATGCCAGTCCAAACAGTGTGCTGGCAAGCGAACAGGACGCGATCGTCGTGCTCGGCGGCCTGACCGAAGCGGCGCAGGCGCAGGAATGGGGCATGTGGCTGCAGCAGTTGCAAGCGCTGGAAGCGGACTGGTTCGCGCCCCTGCTGGCGGCCCTCAAAGAGGGCCGCCTGGGCCAGTTGCGCCTGGTGCTGAGCCACCGCGACGCCTGGCTGGACTGCACCACCAGCAAGCACGCGCAGCGCAAATTCTGGCGCGCGATTACCCTGAACAAGTTGAAAGCATCATGACCCGTACCCGCATCGCCACCCGTCCCTGTCCCTACCGCGAATCCGAATTGCTGCGCCAGGGCGGCATCCACCCCGTGCTGGCCCGCTTGTACGCGTCGCGCGGCCTATCCGACGCGAAAGAACTCTCGATCGAGCCGAAAGACTTGATACCGCCGTCCGGCTTGCTGCACATCGGCGCGGCCGGTGTCTTCCTGGCCGACGCGATTGCCGCCAAGAAACGCATGGTCATCGTGGCCGACTACGATTGCGACGGCGCCACCGCCTGCGCCGTGGCCATACGCGGCTTGCGCGCCATGGGCGCCGACGTCGATTTCATCGTGCCCAACCGCTTTGAATACGGCTATGGCCTGACGCCGGAAATCGTCGAACTGACGGCGCGCGAAAAGTCGCCCGACATCATCATCACCGTCGACAACGGCATCGCCAGCATCGATGGCGTGGCCGAAGCGAACCGGCGCGGCATCCAGGTGGTCGTCACCGACCACCATTTGCCGGCCGACACCCTGCCCGACGCAGCCGTCATCGTCAACCCGAACCAGCCCGCCTGCGGTTTCCCCAGTAAACATCTGGCGGGCGTGGGCGTCGTGTTCTACGTCTTGCTGGCCCTGCGCGCGGAAATGCGCCGGCGCGGCCTCTTTGATGCGCAAACGCAACCGAAGCTCGACAACCTGCTCGACCTGGTGGCCTTGGGCACGGTGGCCGACGTCGTGCGCCTCGATACGAACAACCGCATCCTCGTCGCGCAAGGTCTCAAACGCATGCGCAAGGGCCATATGCACGCGGGCGTGGCCGCCCTGTTCCGCGTGGCGGGCCGCGAAGCGCGCAGCGCCACGCCGTTCGACCTGGGCTTTGCCCTGGGACCACGCCTGAATGCGGCCGGCCGCTTGCAAGACATGTCGCTGGGCATCGAATGCCTGGTCACGGACGACGAAGGCCGCGCCTGGGCGCTGGCGCAGCAATTGAACGACATCAATCTGAAGCGCCGCGAGATCGAAGCGGAAATGCAGGATACGGCCCTGCTGCACCTCGACGCTTTCGAGCCGGTCAACAGCAGCACCATCAGCGTCTTCGATGAATCGTGGCACCAGGGCGTGATCGGCATCGTGGCCTCGCGCCTGAAGGAAAAGTTCTACCGCCCGACCATCACGTTCGCACCGGGCGCGGACGGCTGGATCAAGGGTTCCGGCCGCTCGATTCCCGGCTTCCACTTGCGCGACGCGCTCGACCTCGTGTCGAAACGGGCACCTAGCCTGATCGACAAGTTCGGCGGCCACGCCATGGCGGCGGGCTTGACCATCCGCGCCGACGCCTTCGACGCCTTTTCCAAGGCCTTCGAAGCCGTGGGCCAGGCCTGGCTCAGCCAGCAACAGCTGGAGCGGGTCGTGGAAACGGACGGCCCGCTGGAAGACGCCTATTACACGACGGCCTTCATCGAGCTGATGGATGGCCAGGTGTGGGGCCAGGGCTTCGCCCCGCCCGTCTTCTGCGACGAATTCCGCGTCGTCAGCCAGCGCATCCTCAAAGAGCGCCATCTGAAACTGCTGCTGGAAAAGAACGGCGTGCGCTTCGACGCCATCTGGTTCGGGCATACGGATGCCTTGGGCGAACGCACGAGGGTCGCGTTCAGACTGGATGCGAATGAATACAATGGCACGACAAAAGTGCAGCTCATGGTGGAGCACGCCGAACCTGTGTGATGGCACCTGCCCAAACCTATTGATCGCCTTCGAGACGCCTTCCAACCCATGCTGACCGGCCTGAACCACATCACCCTGTCCGTGCGCGACCTGGCGCGCAGCGTCGCCTTTTACCGTGACACCTTGGCCCTGCGTCTGCATGCGCGCTGGGACAGGGGCGCGTATCTGTCGGCCGGGGAGCTGTGGCTATGCCTGTCGCTTGACGGGCAAGACACGCCTGTGCTGGCCAGCCCCGGCTACACGCATTACGCGTTTTCCATCGCGTCCGCCGACTTCGCCCCGTTTGCCGCCCGCCTGCGCGCCGCCGGCGTGCTCGAATGGCAGCAAAACCGCAGCGACGGCGATTCCCTGTATTTTCTCGATCCGGACGGCCACCGGCTGGAAGCCCATGCGGGCAGTCTGGCGCAGCGGCTGGCAGCCTGCCGGGCGGCGCCCTATGCTGGCATGCAATTCTTTGACGGCTAAGGGTATAGGCGCGCACATTTGGACGAGGACAGCACAAATTCCCGAAAAGGAGTAATATTATTCCATAAAAGGAGTTCATCATGAATCTTGCCTACGCCTACCCCAAGAGCCGCTTCGAACCGGCCGTGCTCGTCGACCTGAACGCCAAAGCCGAGCGCGAGCGATTGTCGCAGGCGGCCTTGAAGGGCTTTTTCAAGCTGGCCGCCGCCTGGAAACTGCGCGACGACGATGCGCGCGAATTACTGGGCGGCCTGTCCAGCAGCGCCTATTATGAGTGGAAGAAACACCCGGACCGCGTGCTAGAAGTGGACCGTATCACGCGCATTTCCTACTTGCTGGGCATTTATAAAGCCCTGCACATCCTGTATGGCGACAAGCTGGCCGACGAATGGGTGAGTTTGCCCAACAAGAATCCCGTGTTTGGCGGCCGTACACCCCTGTCGCAGATGCTGGCTGGCGGCTTGCTGGCCATGCAGACGGTGCGCAAGCTGCTCGACGCGCGCCGCGGAGGACTGTAATCGTGCCTGCAGCCCCGAATACCCACCTGCCGCCGCTGGCCGCGCTGCGCCAGATCGACACTTGCCGGTTGATTCCATCGCGCTTCGCCGACATGGAAGACTCCGTACTGGCGCCGCTGGCCGAGGATGACGATCACCTGCGCGAGCTGTTCGAACTCGATAACGCCACCAACGCGCGACTGGTCGCCGAGTATGGCGGCGCGCCAGGAATTGGCGTGGACGAACTGGTTTTTGGCGTGCCACACTTTCGCATCATCAACGCCGCGTACACCTATGCCCGGCCGGAAGGGGCACGTTTCAACGATGGCGAACGGGGCGCCTGGTATTGCGCCTTCGACATGAAAACGGCGCTGGCCGAGATCATTTTCCACAAGACCGTGGAATACCAGGAAATCGACTATTTCGCCGACAGCGTCAGCTACCAGTCGCTGCTGGCCGATTTCTCCGCCAGCTTCCACGACTTGCGCGGCCAGGAGCGCTATGCGGCCTGTCTCGACCCGGCCAGCTACATCGCTTCGCAAGACCTGGCCGCCATCCTGCTCGAGGCCGGTTCCATGGGCATCATCTTCCCCAGCACGCGGCTGGCGGGCGGCACCAACCTGGCCTGCTTCCGCCCTGCTCTGGTCGGCAATGTTCGCAAAGGCACCGCCTATCGGTTAACATGGCGGGGTACGCCGATACCGCACGTGGAAGCCCTCCCAGGCAAATAAACCGCGCGCATCGGCACCCGACTCACCGCAACCTGATCTCACATGCAAACCAATCCTGAAAAAGACACCGAACTGCGCCTCAAAGTCAACAGCGAAACGGCCCGCCTGGCCTGGAGCGAGCTGGAAAAGCACTTCGCCCAAGGCAACGTCGTCTGGGTCGCCAACGAGCTGGACTTGGTCGAAGTGGCCGTGCGCATCTCGCACGACGACAAGGCCACCATCACGCAATGGATGGCCGACGGCAAAGTAGACAAAGTCTCCGACCAGCAGGCGCTGGACTGGCAGGCAGCCGACGCGGCGCTATGGGCCGTCGTCGTCAGCCCGTTCATTCTGGTGCAGCAGGAAAAGCCGACCAAACACTGACGCTGACAGGCTGCGCCAGAAACAAGGAAAATGTGCGACCAACTAAATTCGGTACGTAATTTGGTCATACGGTGCTATCATCGGCCTGCCAATTTATGGAGGTGAGTATGAATTTTCTAAACATTCAGCCAATTAGTTACTTGAAGACCAACACCAGCGACGTGGTCAAACAGGTACTGGAGACTCATGACCCGGTAGCCATCACGGTAAATGGCAGAGTTCAGGCAGTTGTGCTAGACCCCGTTAGCTATCAAAAGACCCAAGATCAGCTTGCCATGCTCCGCATCCTTGCTCTCGGCCGCAAGCAGATTGAGCAAGGTAAAGTCATCGGTCATGATGACGTTGTGGCCCTTCTGGAAGCCGAAGACGACGACAACTGATTACGCAAATGAAAATCATTTGGACTCAATACGCCCTGAACGATTTACAGGACATTCGCTCCTATCTGAAGCAGAGCGAATCCCTTGCTTTTGCCAGGAAGGTGACACAAGAGATTCTGGCTGAAGTCAGTTCTCTCAAAGATTGGAACATTAAAGGTAGCTTTGTTCCTGAACTTGAAGACCTTCACTTGACGACTCACCGCCAACTGTTGGCCGGCCAGAATCGTATCATCATCGAGTACGGACATAACGATATCGTCCATGTTCATATGATTGCCCATACCAACCGTGACCTGGAAGCATTGATTCGCCATCGCCTGCTCAATTCGTAGCCGGCAAGTCCTGCCAGGCACACGGCTGTATTGGATTTGACAATGCGCAGCAAGCGCATTGTCAGGCCATCATCAATGCCCTCCCCCCAAATACGCCGCGATCACCTTCGGATCGGTTTTCAGGCTTTCCGCCGGGCCGTGCACGGAAATGCTGCCGTTTTCCAGCACATAGCCGTAATCGGCCACGTTCAGGGCGGCGGCGGCGAATTGCTCGACCAGCAGCATGGTCACGCCTTCGGCCTTTAAGCGCGTGATGATGCGGAAGACTTCTTCCACCAGAATCGGCGCCAGGCCCATCGACGGCTCGTCCAGCAGGATCACTTCCGGGTTCAGCATCACGGCGCGGGCCATGGCCAGCATCTGCTGCTCGCCGCCCGACAAGGTGCCGGCCAGCTGGTCGCGCCGCTCCTTCAGGCGGGGGAACAGCTCCAGTGCCTTGTCCAGGTCGCGCTTGATATCGCCTTTCGGGCGCGCCCGTGTAAAGCGGGGAAAGGCGCCCAGCAGCAGGTTGTCCGTCACCGACATTGAGGCGAACACCCTCCGGCCTTCCGGCGAATGGGCCAGGCCCGCGCGCGCGATCTTGTGCGAATCGAGGCCCGTGACGTCCTTGCCGCCCAGGGTGACGGTGCCCGATTTCGGCTTCAGCATGCCGGAAATGGCGCGCATGGTGGTGGTCTTGCCGGCCCCGTTCGAGCCGATCAGCGTCACCAGCTTGCCCTTCGGGACGTCGAGCGAAATGCCGTGCAGGACTTCGACTTTGCCGTAGGCGGCGTGCAGATTACTAATGGTCAGCATGGTCTTCCTCTCAGTGCGCCGCTGGCGCCAGGGTTTCGGCGCTGCCGCCCAGGTAGGCTTCAATCACTTTCGGGTCGCTCTGGACAAGCGCGGGTGCGCCTTCGGCGATCTTCTGGCCGAAGTCCAGCACCGTCACCACGTCCGACAGCGCCATCACCACGTCCATGTGGTGCTCGATCAGGATGATGGTGATGCCATGCTCGCGGATCTTGCGGATGATGGCCATCAGCTCCTTGATGTCGGGCGCCGTCAGGCCGGCCGCCGGTTCATCGAGCAGCAGCAAACGCGGGTTCAGGCCCAGCGCGCGGCCGATTTCCAGCAGCCGCTGCTTGCCATACGGCAGATTGCGCGCCTCCTCGTTGGCCAGGTCGGCCAGTCCCACGAATTCGAGGATGCTGGCGGCCCGCTCGCGCGCGGCCGTCTCTTCGCGCTTGTAGCGCGGCGTATGCAGCATCACGTCCAGCACGTTCGACTTGAAAGTGTTGTGCAGGCCCACCAGCACGTTTTCCGTCGCCGTCATCTCGCCGAACAGCTGCACGTTCTGGAAAGTGCGCGCCACGCCGCCCAAGGCGATCTCGGATGGCGTGCGGCCGGAGATCACGGCGCCGGCAAATTCCACCTTGCCCGCCGTCGGCTTGTAGATCCCCGTCAGCACGTTCATCATCGTGCTCTTGCCCGAGCCGTTCGGCCCGATCAAGCCGTGCACGGAACCTTGCGTGACGTTCAGGTCCACCTGGTTCAGCGCTTTCAGGCCGCCGAACTGCATCAGGGCCTGGTCCACGCGCAGCAGGGTCGCGCCCTGCTGTCCGCCTTGGGCGTGGTCGAACGGCGCCACGCCGTGGGAAGCGACGGCCTGCACATGGCGCCGGCCCTTGCCGATAAAGCTCATCAAGAAGCCGACAATGCCGTCCTGCAGGTAGTACACGACGAACAGCGTCATCAAACCGAAGATGGTCAAACGCCAGTCGACCATGTTCTCCAGTTTGTAGGAAAACGCGGCCAGGCCGATGGTGGCCACCAGGGGCACGATCACGCCGCGCAAGGTGGAGCGCTTTTTCGCCAGCATGAAGGCGGAACCGATCACGCCCAGCACGGCCGCGCCGACGGCGATCTTGCGGAACAATTCGATGTCCGACAAGAGACTTGGCAGCATGACGACGATCAGGGCGCCGATCAGCGCGCCCGAACGGGTCTTGCGTCCGCCCATGATGACGGCCAGCAGGAACAATATCGTCAGCTCGAAGTTGTAGGTATTGGGCGAAATATACTCTTCCGAATACGCATACAGGCTGCCGGCCAGGCCCGCGAAACCGGCGCTGATGACGAAGGCGTACACCTTGTAGCGGTACACGGACACGCCCATGCAGTCCGAGGCGATGGGGCTGTCGCGCAAGGCTTCGAACGCGCGGCCCAGGTTTGATTTCAAGATGCGGTGCACCACCACCAGCGAGATCACCAGCAGCGCGGCGACCATGTAGTAGTACTCCACTTCCGTCAGTTTGTGGCCGAACAGGACGGGCTTGTGGATCTTGATGCCCATCGGCCCTTCCGTCAGGAAGCTCATTTCATTGATCAGGATTTGCACGATGGTGCCGAAGGCCAGGGTCACCATGGCCAGGTAGGGCCCCGTCACGCGCAGGGCCGGCAAGGCCAGGATGGCGCCAAACACGGCCGCGCCCAAAATACTGGCGGGGATGGCCAGCCAGAACGACACGCCCAGCTTGAACACCAGCACGCCCGTGACGTAGGAGCCGATGCCGAACAGGCCCGCGTGGCCCAGCGACACCTGCCCCGTGTAGCCGACGACGATATCGAGGCCGAACAGCAGGATGGCGTAGATCAGGATGGTCTCGGCCAGATGGATGTAATACGGGTTCGGGATGACGATGGGGAACAGTGCGAGCGCGGCCAGTCCCGCCGCGCTCAGCGCCAGCATGGTGATTTTCTTGTTCATGTCGTCCTCAGACTTTCTTGATCGCGGCTTTGCCGAACAGGCCGGACGGCTTGACGGCCAGCACCAGCAGCAACAGCAGCAGGCCTGGCACTTCCTTGTAGCCGGTGGAGATGTAGTAGCCGGTGGTCGTTTCCGCGATGCCCAGGATCAGGCCGCCGACGATGGCACCCACGCCCGAGGTCAGGCCGCCGATGATGGCCACGGCAAACGCTTTCAAGCCCAGCGAGGCGCCCATGGTGGCTCCGGTCAAGGTCAGCGGCGCCACCAGCACGCCCGCAAAGGCGGCCGTGGCCGACGACAGCGCGTAGGAGAACGTGATGACCATGCCCGTGTTGATGCCCATCAGGCCAGCTGCGTCGCGGTCGTTGGCCGTCGCCACGACGGCCTTGCCGTAGATCGATTTGCGGTTGAACACTTCGACGGCCAGCATGATGGCCAGCGCGCCGACGATGACGGCCACCTGCATCTGCTGCACATTGGCGCCAAACACCTGGAACGGCGCGGCCGACAGCGGCGACGGGAACATCAGGTCATCCTTGCCCCAGATGTTTTCCGCCACGTTCTTGAAAATGATGGCCAGCGCGATGGTCGACATGATCCAGCCGAATTCCGACTTGATCTTGATGGCGGGCCGCACGCCTATCCACTCGACGAACACGCCCTGCAAGGCGCCGAAGACGATGACGATGGGGATCATCAACAGATAGCTCATGTAAGGGCCGCCGTGGATGGTGCCTACCAGGGAGAGGCCCACGAGCGCGCCCAGCATCAGGGATTCGCCCTGGCCGAAATTGAGGGTGCCGGAAGTGGCAAAGGTCAGCTGGTAGCCGAAGGCGATGACGGCATAGATCATGCCCAGCGCGATGCCGCTGAAGACGAGCTGCAGGAAGATTTCCATGGTATTCCCCGGAAGACGAACGATGAAAAAATGGCCAGTCCTGATTCCTCAAGGCTGGCCACTGCGCGGCGAATGTCTGCCAGGCTTATTTCGCGAGGACGACTTTGCCGTCCTTGACTTCACCGAAGACTGTCAGCTCGGCCGTGATCGCTTCATGGTTGGTTTTGCTGAACGGTTTGTTGTAGGTGGTGACGGCGCCTTCCACCTTCTCATTCAGGTTTTCCAGCGCGGCGCGCACTTTCGGGCCATCCGTGCCGCCTGCCTGCTTGAAGGCGGCTGCCAGCAGGTAGATGGAATCGTAGCCTTGCGCGGCCGAGACGGCCGATGGCATGCGTCCGCCCGATGGCTTGTAGGCGGCCACGTAGGCGTCGATGAAGGCCTTGCGTTTCGGCGTGCTGGCATCCTGGATGAAGGTTTGCGGCATGCGCGTGCCATTGCCGTTCTTGCCCGCGTTGTCGATGAAGTTACCCATGGCCAGGGTCCAGCTGCCGATCAGCGGCACTTTCCAGCCCAGTTTTTCCATGCCGTTGGCGATCTGCGCCAGTTCCGGGCCGATGCCGTAGGTCAGCACGACTTCCGCACCCGCCTGCTTGGCTTTCAGCAGCTGGGCCGTCATGTCGACGTCCTTGATGTTGTATTTCTCAACGACGACGGGCTTGATGCCCTTCTTGTCAAGCGCCTTTTCCAGGTCTTCACGGCCCAGCTGGCCGTAATTGGTGGAGTCGGCCAGGATCGCCACTTTCTTGAACTTGCGGTTCTCGATCGCCTCATGCACGATCATGCCGGACTGGATGGTGTCATTGGCCGCATTGCGGAAGACGTAGTTTTCCGGCTGGTCGGCGAATTGCTTGGTGACGATGGAACCCGTCGCCACATTGTTCATGACGGGAATTTTCGCTTCTTGGTAGAAGCGCTGCGATGCCAGGGCCACGCCCGTGTTGATGTAGCCGACGGTGGCGGCGACCTTTTCCTTGTTGATGAGCTCTTGGGCGATCTGCACGCCGCGTTCGTTTTTCGCTTCGTCATCGCGCTCGATCAGCAGCAGCGAACGGCCCAGTACGCCACCCTTGGCATTGATTTCAGCGACGGCCAGCTTGACGCCGTCGCGCATCGACACGCCCATCGGCGCGGAACCGCCCGTGAACGGACCGGACACGCCGATCTTGATGGGGTCGGCTGCGACTGCCGCCTGCGAGAAACCCAAAACCAAACTTGCTACGAGCAATTTCTGTTTCAAATTCATTGTCATCTCCTCTGTTACAACGTTTTTAATGCCACTTATTTTTATTGTCGTACGCTGGATAACCGCCCCATCGATAAATCATTGTAGGTGAGTAAACATGCCCCAGCAACAACTACATATGACGCGTCGCAACATGCGAAAAAGACCAGATTGCTGGCCCGATGTCAGTCTTTTGTAAGGAAAATATGGCGCAAATTGGTGCACCTTGCGCCATCGGGCAACACTGCTGTGGCAAAACGCGACAGGAAAAAGGCGAGCTCGGCGATTCATCAGGACGCTGATCTGGCGCAATACTGGCACTGCCCAGCATGCTAACGTCGCCCTTGCCAGCGCGTACGCGCAGGTCCGATCAGCCACTCCCACCGCATGGAGGCGATATGCAGCGCCCGTCGAACTCGTCCATTTCTCCCCTGCTACTTGGCGCCATCGCCAGCCTGCTGCTGGGCGGCTGCGCCACCAACCTGGCGCCCGTGCGCACGTTTGCCGAACAGACGCAAAAGATGTCGGTCCAGTTCGAACCCATGCTGGCGGGCGGCGTCCACAGCTGCATGGACAAGGCCATGCGCAAGCGCCTGATCCTGGCCGAGCGTTTCGATGCGCAAGCGAGCGAACAGGCGGCGCGCACCGATTGCGCCGCCATCGCGCAAGCCAGCACCTCGATCGCCAGCCTGAACGACCTCCTGCTGCGCTATGCTCACACCATGGCAGCGCTGGCCGATGACAAGCTGCCCGTCTACAAGGAAGAGATTGCCGGACTCGGCGATGCGCTGGGCGGCCTGGCGCAGCCAGGTGGCGGCGCGCCCCTGCTCGATGCGGGCAAGCTGTCGAAGGTCGTCAAATTGAGCGAGCACCTGAGCCGCCTGGCCACGCAGCGCCTGCAGAAATCGGCCTTGCGCGAATTGCTCGACGAGCAGGAGGCCGTCGACATCGTCAGCAACGCGCTCAAGGAGTATGCGCAGCGCAGCTACCGCGCCGGCTTGCAGGATGAATTGCGCGACCTGGACCTGCTGCGTGGCGCCGTCGACAAGGCCGCGCCGCGCGAACCGCTGGCCGCCAACTACATCCGCACGCGACTGCACTTGGAAGGCCGGCAATTGCAGGAAAGGGAAAAGATCGTCGCCGCATACGTCGCCGCCGTCGACGCGCTGCAAGCGAGCGTGGCCGCGCTGCGGGCCAATCTCGACCACCTGCAGGCGCCCGAACTGGAGCGGCAGTTGGCGCAATTTTCACGTCAGGTCGAGACGCTGCAAAAACAGGCTGTTTTCTATGGCCCCGCCCGCTGGTAAGCGGCGCGCACACAGGAGTATCCCATGGCCCAACTGACCGAACTGACAAAAGACCAAAGCTACGCCATCGCCGACAGCCTGGCGCAGGCGTCGAGCCTGGTGCTGGAATTGCGCATCCGCGAACGCGAGGCGCTGGCGCCGGACGAGCGCGCGCTGCTGGAGCAATATGAAGACCACCTGGACCAGATGGTGTCCCTGTTTCGCGCGTATGGCATTTACCTGACGGCCGAAGGGGCGGAGCAGGCACGCGGCGATATCGAGGGCGCCATCGTCAAGGGCAAGCTGCAGCTCAAGCGCATCGCCGACATAAAGGCCGCCATCGGTGCGGCGGCCAAACTGGTCGACCTGGGCGCCGCCATTTTGTCGCGCGACCCGTTCGCTATCGGCGAGGCGGCGGCCAGCCTGCGGGCCAAGCCTAAAAAAGACGATCAGGCTTGACCCAGCCGGCAGACAAGCGGCTTACTCGATACTGAGCACGCCCTGGTCGGAACTCAGGTGCGTGCCTGTCCCTTCCTGCGTTTCAACCAGGCTCCTGGCAAAGGCGCTACCCGCCGCTGCCGACGTCAACGCATAATGGACGCCCGGTTTCAGGCCCGTGGCCAGGATGGCGCCGGCGGCCAACGGCGAAGTCCAGTCCATGCGGGCGGCTGGCGCCACGTCGCGGTTGAACAGCACCTGCAATTGCTCACCCAGCAACAAGGCTTCGGTAGCGCCAGTCACGGCTAAACGCAAGGCAGCAGGCGCGCCGGCAGGCGCTGTGGCGCCGTCATTATCGGCCACGGCCAGCACGTGCAGAAAATACTCGGGCGCGTTCAACGCAGGCGCTGCGGGCGCTGTCACTTCCAGGCGCCAGGCGCCGACGTCGCTGGTCGAAGACTGCTGCGTGCTGACCAACGCCGTCTGATTGCGCCACAGGTAACTGCCATCGGCCTGACGCCTGCGCACGGTGAAACGGCAATCGGCGCCATTGCCGGCAACCTCGCCAGTGCCGGGATTGATCTGCGCGCAGCCACTCCCCCCTTCCTGCCCGCCACCCACCTTGCGCACGCTGGCATCGAGCGGCAGGATCGTCTGCGCCGTCAGCATGCCGCCGCCATTGCGGATGGTGACGATGCGCTCCTGGCCTGCGCTGTAAGCGAGTTGGTACTGGCCATTGCCCAGCGCCGTCAAGCCCGGCGCAGCGGAGACCGGATCATTTGCCGTATGCAGCAGGAAGGTGGCCGGCAAGGCCTGCTTGCTGCGCACGCTGTCGAAGACGACAGTGACCGGCTTGCCCCAGAACGATGGCGAGCGCAGGAACAGCACATTGCGCACAAAACCGTTGGCCATATCAAGCTTGCTCGAGGCATAGGCCTTGCTTGCGTTGCCGCTGGTGTAGGTGTACTGCGGCGTATTTTCGTAGCGGACGATGCCGTCGAGCGCATTCGGTCCCGCAGGGCTGATTTCCTCTATCGTCGGGTAGCCCTGTCTCGGCGCATAGAACCATTGGCCACCATCATTGCTGAATTCCCTGTCACCGCGCGTAAAACGCTCGTTCTTGTCGAATATCAGCAGCGTATTATGGGCAATGCTGCGCGTATAGTAATTCCACCAGTGGCTGCTGCCATATTCTTCATACAAGCCGGTGTCGAGCAGCAGCGGAGCCTTGTAATTGAGCGAGAAACTATTCTGGTCGAAGTGCTGGTGATTTTCCGCGATAAAGGACGCCGATTTGAATTCCAGTAAAGTGGCATTCGCATAGTCCCAGGTATCGCGCATCAGCACTTGGCCCGACGTCCTGAAATGGCGCGACAGTTCCAGCGATTCCAGCGGCGCCGCAGGCAAGGGAGCGGGCCACAACAACCGTTCCAGTATCAAGGCCTCGTGCGAACTGCGCGACGCCACGACATGTTCGCGATAAAACTTCCCGGCCACGCCATCGGCCGTATCCGTGACCGCGCCAAGCGCCAGCTGTCCTATTAACGTGCTGCCGAGCGGCGTCGTGAAATTATCGCCGCTGGCGGGAAAGCTGCCGTCATGGCGCAAGCCGTAGATATACGGATAAATCAGCCTGGCTTGCCAGTCGGCCTGCAACAGGGGGGCCGCCCCCGTACTTTCCAGCGCGCTGCGCCACAGGAGCAGGCGTTCAGGGATGCTCGATACGCCATAGGCAAAGCCCATATGGTGGCCGCCATCGACCGAAATCAAAGCGCGCGCCGCAAGAAAGCCTTTTTCGTAGTGCGCATACGACGTTTCGATCATCGGCAACACTTCCGGATGCTCGTCAGCGATGGCCAGCAAACCAACGGTGACATTATTGACGGCGCTAAACGGGTGGCCGCTGATATAGAAATTGGCGATGGAAGGCTTCGATTCGCTGCGGTCCCACTGTTCATACACGGGCTTTTTCTTGCAATCAAAACTGGTACTGGTGATATATAGCTGCTGATAGCCGCACATCGAGACAAACAGATTCTCGTGTCCCTTGCCGGTATCCGCGGCGATCGTTTCCTTGATTTTCTGCGCCATCAGGTCGCGGTAGCTGCCAAAGCCCACCGCATCGGGAACGGCGCGGGTGCCCGTCTCGGCAAACAGCCAGTCGTACAGGATGCCCATCGCCCCCACCCGTCCGCCCATCGACCACTCGCCGCCGGCAACGGGGGCCGTCACCAGCAGCTTGTCGAGGTAATTCAGGGCGCCATCCAGATACTTCGCATTACCTGTCAGGCGGTACGCCATGGCCAGCATCTGCGCAGTTTCATAAATCGTGCCGCGGCTACCGGTGGCCACGTTGCACAGCTCCGGTCCGCCGCCGGCAGGGGGAAGCAGCGGGCAAGCCTGAATCGTGGCCACCCGACCATTGACACGCTCCATGAAGCTGTACCATGCCTTGTTGAGCGAAGCATCCATCGCAGGGGCTTGCCACAATTGCTGGCCACCGGCATCGAGCAAGCGGAAATTGCGCATGGTTTCATTGCGCCGCATGCCTATCCTGCTTGTCTGCCCATCCGCCTGCCATTCCATCGGCAGCGTGGCGCCGGTACCATCGACCGTTCTCCAGCCAGTGGGCACGACAAGACCATTGACTTTCAAATCAATTTTATGGGTCTGGCTATTCCATGACAATTGGATGGCCGACCAGGCATCGGCTTTTAAATCGATCCTGGCGACCGACAGATACTGGGCCAGCCCATTGACCTGGAAACCGACCTGGAAACCGATGCTTTCCCCGACCGCACCGGCCGGGCTATCGTAGGAATCAACGTGGCGAATGAAAAAGCCATTGCGGCTCGGATTGAATTCGCCAAAAATCGGCTGGTTGCCGCTATCGAGTGGATCCTTGCGCCTGGCGAATAACTCCAGGCTGATGCTGCCGCCTGCGGCAGGAAATGCCGCTGGCAGATTCGGCAACTGCGGTTTCAGCACATCAAAACTCGCCTGATTGACGAAGAGCCGCGGATGGCCCTGCTTGATGGGCGCGGGTAATTGCGCCATCGCGGAAGTGGTAAGCAGGCAAAAAGCACCCAGCATGGCATGCGCCATTTTCTTGGGCAAGGACGGCACAACGTTTCGGCGCTGCTTGAACATTGTTTTCTGTTGGCGAATCATTTGACTTTGCACTCGGGCTCCCGGAATTATCGAGTTATTAAAAAAACCACATGACATAGTGCCACATAATTTTATAAAAAAGCCAATAAGTACCGTCAAATGACAAACACGGATAGCCAGCGGTGCTCTCAGGGCTCGCCAGCCCGATGCCCCATCGCATGCGTCGCCATCTTCAGATACAGGAACGACTGCTCCTCGTTGTGCGCATAACCCATCTGCCCTTCGGCCAGGGCCACGGATTTCTGCTGCAGCGCTTCCGGGTAGTCGAGGTCGCAGGCGGCGTCGAGCCAGTAACGCGCCCGCACCTCATCGCTGTCCAGCAGCATGTTCGCCACGATGAACATGGCCGGCGCCACGCCGCGCTGCGCTGCCAGTTCCAGCCAGCGCAGCGCGGCGGCGCCGTCTTGCGGGCCGCCCATGCCGTTCTTGTGCATCAGGCCCAGGTAGTATGCGGCCGGGCCGCTGCCCTGCCCCGCGGCCTGCTCGAACAGGGCGCGCGCCTGCGGCTGGCTCGCTTGTCCCACGCGCATCAGGACCTTGGCCTGCCCCGTGACATCGGGCGCAGCCACAACGGGCGACGCCAGCGCGGTGGCCAGCAGCAAGTTTGCCAGCATCATTTCGACAGGTCGAGCTGGTACAGCGCAAAGCCCTTGCCAGCGCCGTCGTCAAGCTTCAGCTGCGTGACGTTGTCGATGCCGGCCGCTTTCGCCAGGTCGATCACGTTTGGCGCCGAGTGGAAAACCACGGGGCCTTTCGTAGCCACCTTGGCGAAGCGCCAGCTGCGCGCCGAGCCGTTTTTCGCGCGTGTCAGGTTTTTCTGCTGCGTGACGTAAGCGATCAGCAGTTCGCGGTTGTTGTCGGGCGAAGCCGCCACCGTCTTGCTGCCGTCCAGGCCAGGGAAATTGCCGCCGCCGCTGGCGCGGTAGTTATTCGTCGCGATCAAAAATTCCTGGCTGGCGTCCACCGGTTTGCCCTTGTAGCTGAGGCCCTTGATGCGCTGGCCGGGCTTTTGCGTGACGTCGATCTGGTAGCGCACGTCGGCGCTGGTGATCGCGTCGAAGTTGTAGCTCGGATGGGCCGTATTGACCAATTCCTGCGCTTCCAGCTTGTTCGGGTCGATGGTATTGAAGCGCTGCGCCGACTGTTCCAGCCAGGCTTTCAGGTCCGCGCCATTCATCTTCACGCCGTACAGCGCGTTCGGGTACAGGTACAAATCAGCCGCGTTATTGAGCGCCACATTGCCCGCCTTGACGTCCGTGTAGTCGGACACGCCGGCCGAGCCGCTCTTGAACGGCGACGACATCGACAGCACGGGCAGGTGCGCGTACTGCGGCAGGTTCGCTTTGACGTAGGCAGCCAGATAGCCGGTTTGCGCCTGGTTCACCACCTCGATGGCGCTCACGTCGCCCACGTCGGCAAAATACGTCGACATGCGGAAGTCCGTGGCGCCCACGGGCGTCTGCACGTAGGCAATCGTCGCCGCGTGTTCCTCGGCCACCAGCTTGGCGATGGCCGCATCGGGCTGGACGTAACTCTTGTCCGCGTTCTGGATGCCGCGCGCTTCCACCGTCGTGGCGCTCTTGTCGACGACCCACTGCTTGCCGTCATGGCGCAGCGCGAGGCCGATCACACCCAGGTGCTTGCCCCACAAATTGGCCATCACGGTGGGTACGCCATTGACCAATCCCCTGACCTTGTCGACACCCGGCAAATTAAACTGCGGCACCGTGCTGGCCGCGTTCGGGAACAGCTGGTGCGAGTGGCCGATCAGCATGGCGTCCACGCCCGGCACTTGCGACAGGTAGTAATTGCCGTTTTCCATGGTCGGCGAATACGGGCTGTCATCGAGGCCGCCGTGCGAAATGGCCACCACCAGTTCGGCGCCCTTGGCGCGCATCTCGGGGATGAATTTTTCCGCCGTCTCGCGCACGCCCTGCGTATAGACGCGCCCTTCGAGCCAGCGCTTGTCCCAGGCCATGATGGTGGGCGGCGCAAAGCTGATGATGCCCACCTTCACACTGCTCGTCACGGGCTTGCCATCGGGGCCGGTTGCCGTGATCTGCTTGGCTATGATGTGGTATGGCGCAAACAGGGGCTTGCCCGTCTTGACGCTGTAGACGTTGGCCAGCACTTGCGGGAACGCGGGGCCGGCGCAGCGCGGTTTGCCGGCGTCGACGCTGTCGACGTCGAAGCGGTTGCCCGTCACCTGGCTCAGGAACGCCAGGCCGTAGTTGAATTCATGGTTGCCGATGCCGCCGCCATCCACTTTCAACAGGTTCATGGCCTTGTAGATGGCCAGGGTCTGGTCGCAGGCCAGCGGTTTCACGAGGGCTTGATAGTCGGCCAGCGCCGTGCCTTGGATGGTGTCGCCGTTGTCGAGCAGGAGATTGTTCGGGAACTGCGCGCGCGCCTGGGCGATCAGGGCCGCCGTGCGTTCCAGACCGATCGACGGCTCCGCCTGCAGCTTGTAGTAATCATAACTAAGCACATTCGCGTGCAAGTCCGTCGTCTCGAGCAGGGCCAGGGTGGCGCTGCTGCCGGCCGGCGCGGCCAGCGGCTGGACTGGTCCGGGGGCGGCGGGCGGCAAAGTGCCGCAGCCGGCCAGCAGCAACGGTAACAGGGCAAGACGGGGAGATTGAAGCATGATGTATTCCTGTGGAAAGACAATATCGCCAGCATCATACGCAGCACGGCAGCCCCTATCAAGGCAAAAATATTGTCGAAAATACAGCGAAATGATGATTTTATTGCCCTGTGCGGCATCGATTCGGCGCCCCCGGCATCAGAAACGCGCCGCGCTCGCGTATAATTCAGGGTTTGATTTCACCATAGAAGACCAGAACATTATGGAAGCCGAACGCATCAATATCATCTCCGCCCTGCTCAACGACCTGACGGTCCGCGAAGCCGAACTTCGGAGGTATCTTTGACTTCACTGTCAAGTCGGAGAAACTAGAGCAAGTCAACGAAGAACTGGAAGATCCTACCGTCTGGAACGATCCCAAGCGCGCCCAGGACCTCGGTAAAGAGAAGAAGGCGCTGGAAGCCATCGTCTTCACCCTGGCCAAGGCCGATGCCGACCTGCGCGACACCCGCGACCTGTTCGACATGGCCCGCGAAGAAGGCGACGACGACACGCTCGAAGCGATCGAGCAGGACGTGCAGGAAATCCGCAAGGTCATCGAAAGCATGGAATTCCGCCGGATGTTCAACAATCCGATGGACCCGAACAACTGCTTCATCGACATCCAGGCCGGTGCCGGCGGTACGGAAGCCCAGGACTGGGCCTCGATGCTGCTGCGCCAGTACCTGCGCTATTGCGAACGCAAGGGCTTCAAGGTCGAAATCCTCGAGCAGTCCGACGGCGAGGTAGCCGGCATCAAGACGGCCACCCTGAAGGTCGAGGGCGATCACGCCTACGGCTTCCTGCGCACGGAAACGGGCGTGCACCGCCTGGTGCGCAAGTCGCCGTTCGACTCGGCCAACGGCCGCCATACGTCGTTTACGTCGCTGTTCGTGTATCCGGAAGTCGACGATTCGATCGAAATCGACGTCAACCCGGCCGACATCCGCGTCGATACCTACCGCGCGTCGGGCGCCGGCGGTCAGCACATCAACAAGACCGACTCCGCCGTCCGCATGACCCACGCGCCGACCGGTATCGTGGTGCAGTGCCAGAACGACCGTTCGCAGCACCGCAACCGCGCCGAAGCGATGGAAATGCTGAAAGCGAAGCTGTACGAACATGAACTGCGCAAGCGCATGAGCGAACAGCAAAAGCTGGAAGACTCGAAGACGGACGTGGGCTGGGGTCACCAGATCCGCTCCTACGTGCTGGACCAGTCCCGCATCAAGGACTTGCGCACCGGTTTCGAGACGGGCAATACCAAGGGCGTGCTCGATGGCGAC
The DNA here is from genome assembly GCF_019345575.1 of Janthinobacterium sp. NKUCC08_JDC. Lineage (NCBI taxonomy): Bacteria > Pseudomonadati > Pseudomonadota > Betaproteobacteria > Burkholderiales > Oxalobacteraceae > Janthinobacterium > Janthinobacterium sp. NKUCC08_JDC. The sequence continues at coordinate 60,188 of NZ_JAHKQW010000014.1, forward strand.
ATCGACGACTTCATTTCCGCCTCGCTCAAGCAAGGCGTATAAGGATGAACGCACCCGCTCCAGCGCAGCGCGCCTTCCTGTTCGACATGGATGGCACGATCGTCGACAACATGGCCTTCCACACGACATCGTGGCTGGCGTTCTTTGAACGCCACGGCCATGCGCTGGATGCGGACGCCTTTTTCCGCGACACGGCAGGACGGCAAGGACACGAAATCATCGCCAAGTACCTGGGCGAGGATGCCGACCACGTCACCCTGCTGGCTGAAAAGGAAGTCGTCTATCGCGAACTATATGGCCCGCACCTGGCGACAGTCGCCGGTTTCGACCAACTGATTGCCAGCGCGCGCCAGGCTGGCGTGGGACTGGTGGTCGGGACGGCAGCACCGGCCGAGAACATCGCGTTCACGCTCGACGGCCTGGACCTGCGCCACCGCTTCGACGCCATCGTCGGCGCCGCCGACGTGGAACGGGGCAAGCCGCACCCGGACGTTTTCCTGAAAGGCGCGCTGCTGGCCGGCGCGCAGCCGCACAACTGCATCGTCTTTGAAGACGCGCCCCTGGGCGTGGAAGCGGCCCGCCGTGCCGGCATGCGCGTCGTGGTGCTCACCACCACCCTGCCGGCCGAGGCGTTTGCCGCCTTCGACAACGTCATTGCCATCGTGCCGGATTTCTCCGCACTCGACGTCGACGCACTGTTTGCCAGCGTGGCGCCAGCGCTGGCACCACATCATCAATAATCACCAACGAAGAACACCATGACTACGGATATCCAAGAACAAGCCGCCGCACCCGATGAAAACAAGATCATCGCCGAGCGCCGCGTCAAGCTGGCAGCACTGCGCGAACAAGGCGTCGCCTTCCCGAACGATTTCCGCCCCGAGCACAAGGCGGCCGATCTGCACGCGCAATACGGCGGCAAGACGCGCGAAGAGCTGGAAGCCGAACCTGTCACCGTGGTACTGGCCGGCCGCATGATGCTCAAGCGCGAAGCGGGCAAGAAAGCCGCTTTCGCCACCCTGCAAGACGCTTCCGGCCCGAAGGCCGACGGCCGCATCCAGATCTACGCCACCTTGGACCTGACCGGCGAAGCGGCCATGGCCGCGCTGCACCACTATGACCTGGGCGATATCCTGGGCGTGCAAGGCACCTTGTTCAAGACCAAGACGGACGAGCTGACCATCAAGGTCACGGAACTGCGTCTGATCACCAAGTCGCTGCGCCCGCTGCCGGACAAATTCCACGGCCTGGCCGACCAGGAAACGAAGTACCGCCAGCGCTACGTCGACCTGATCATGAACGAAGAGACGCGCCGCACCTTCAAGGCGCGTACCGCCGCCATCTCGTCGATCCGCCGCTTCATGGAAAAGAACGAGTTCATGGAAGTGGAAACGCCGATGCTGCACACGATCCCTGGCGGCGCGGCGGCCAAGCCATTCATCACGCACCACAATGCGCTCGACATGCAGATGTTCCTGCGCATCGCGCCCGAGCTGTACCTGAAGCGCCTGGTCGTGGGCGGCTTCGACCGTGTGTTCGAGATCAACCGCAACTTCCGCAACGAAGGCGTGTCGATCCGCCACAATCCGGAATTCACGATGATGGAATTCTACGCGGCCTACACCGACTACAAATGGCTGATGGACTTCACGGAAGCCGTCATCCGCCAGGCCGCCATCGACGCGCACGGCACCGCCACCCTGACCTACGGCGGCCGCGAGCTGGACCTGGCAAAACCGTTCCACCGCCTGACCATCGTCGAAGCGATCAACAAGTACGCGCCGGGCTACACGCCGGAGCAGTTGAACGATGCGGAATTCATCAAGGAAGAGCTGAAGAAATTCGGCGTCAAGCCATTCGCCACGGCCGGCCTGGGCGCGCTGCAACTGGCGCTGTTCGAAGAGACGGCTGAAGCGCAGCTGTGGGAACCGACCTACATCATCGACTACCCGGTCGAAGTGTCGCCACTGGCGCGCGCTTCCGACACGGTGGCAGGCATCACCGAACGCTTCGAGCTGTTCATGGTGGGCCGCGAAATCGCCAACGGCTTCTCCGAGTTGAACGACGCGGAAGACCAGTCGGCCCGCTTCCTGGCACAAGTGGCCGCCAAGGACGCAGGCGATGAAGAGGCGATGTTCTACGACGCCGACTACATCCGCGCGCTCGAGTACGGCATGCCGCCAGCCGGCGGCTGCGGCATCGGCATCGACCGCCTGATGATGATCATCACGGATTCGCCGAACATCCGCGACGTCCTGCTGTTCCCGCATTTACGCCGCGAAGAGTAATCACGGACGCAAGCCGATAAAAAGCCGCCTGATTTTGCGATCAGGCGGCTTTTTTACGTCTGCGGCCGTGTCAGCCGGCCAGGGTCACGCGCTGGTGGCTGCGGCTGGCCTGCTGCGCCGCCAATGCCGTGGCCAGCGCGCGCATGCCGTCGTCACCGGTGGCGGCCGGCTGTCCTTCGCCGCGCATGGCGCGCTGGAAGGCGCGCACCGAGCGCACGTACAGGTTTTCATGCTCGACGGGGATATCGATGCTGCCGCCGTCGCGCGTCAGGCTGATGGTGCCGACGGGGCGCTGCGTCATCACGCCGGTGGCGAAGATGGTGCCCTTGGTGCCGATGATTTCCACTCCGGACAGCGAATGCGGCGCGTTGAACGCGTCGTGCACCTGCACCAGGGCGCCGTTGTCGAACTCGATGACCGCCATCAGCCCCTCTTCCAGCCCGGCCACCGTCATGCCGCCGCTGGTGGCGCAAGCCGTGACGTGGCGCGGTTCCGCGTCGAGCAGGAAGCGCAAGGTATCGACATCGTGCACGAACATGTCGAGCGTGACGCCGCCCGACTCGGGCGCGTCCAGGCGCCAGCCGCGCAGGTGCTGCGGCAGATTGTTCGCGTGCAGCACGCGGCCATACAGGGGCTGGCCGATCTCGCCCGCGCGTATCAGCTCGCGCACCTTGCCGTGGCTGGCCGCGTTGCGCAGGTGGTGGTTAATTCCCAGCACCACGCCCGCTTCGGCGCAGCCATCGACCATGCGGCGGGCGTCTTCCAGGTTCAGCGCCAGCGGCTTTTCGCACAGCACGTGCTTGCCCGCGTGCGCCGCCTGCAAGGTCTGCGCCATGTGCAGCTCGTTGGTGGTGCTGATGTACACGGCGTCCGCGCCCGGATGCGCGAGCGCCGCATCGAGGTCCGTATAGCTGGCGGCGATGCCGAATTGCTCGGCAAAGGCGGCGCCGCGCGCGGCATCGCGGCTGACCACGGCCAGCACTTCGGCATCGCCCTGCTGGCGGATCGCGTCGACCATCCATTCGCGCGCCACGGTGCTGGCGCCGACCAGTATCCATCCGGTTTTCTTCATTCGATTCTCCCGTTAAAAAGTGTGGCGCAGGCCCAGGTTCCAGGCCTGGTTGCCGGTGCCGTTGTCGGTGGCGTTGCCCACCACATAGGCGGCGCCGTTGCGGTTGTCGATATGCGCGTAGGCCGCGTACAGGGTACTGCGCTTCGACAGCGCATAGGTGTAGCCGATGCCGATCTGCGTAGCGTCGCCGTTGGCGGCGCGCCTGTCGTCGCGCCGCACGTACGAGAACAGGACTCTGTGCGGCCCGACAGGCACCGTGGCGCCCAGCATCAGGTCCGCGCTGTCGACCGTGGTGGCGGCGCCCGCCGTGCTTTTGCTGACGGCGACGGCACCATGCGCCTTGACCACGCCGAAGTCCCAGGTGGCGCCCAGCACCGTGTTCCTCGCCCTGCCCGCCACCAGCGCGGTCGACAGCGTATTGGCGTCCTGGTGCGCCATGCGCACATACAACGGCCCGCTGGCATAGGTGGCCGCCGCGCCTGCGTAGCGTTTGGCCGAGGCGTCGCCCGGTACTTCACCGAAGCCGTACGCCAGTTCGCCGGAGAGTCCCCCGCGCACGGGCGAGCTGTAGGTGATGCTGTTATCGACCCGGCTGATGTAGCCGGCCATGAAGACATTGCTTATCCTGCCCGCAAAACCCAGGTAAAACGGGTCCAGCGCCCCGAGGCTGCTGTCGATGAACGTGTACTGGCGGCCCAGCCGCAGCGTGCCCGCCGCGCTGGCGAGGCCGACGAAGGCCTGGCGTCCGAACAGCAGGCCGCCCTGGGCCGATGCGCCCGTGTCGGCCAGGATGCCCGCATCAAACGTAAATATCGCCGTCATGCCGCCGCCCAGGTCTTCGCTGCCCTTGAAACCGAGCCGCGAGCCGTTGGCGATGCCGCTCGTCAGCTTGAGCACCCTGCCACCGGAGCCGCCATTCTCGGACACCACGCCCAGGTCCGCGATGCCATACATGGTCACGTTCGACTGCGCGCTACACAGGCCGCCGCAGGCCCCGGCACCGATGATCATTGCCCTTGCTACCTTGTTCTTCATTTTTTCCCTGTCTGTCTTTTTATCGATACTGTTCTTAGCCGACCAAGTGGCGCGGACGCTCGCCGCGCAAGCCGGCCAGCAGGTTGTCCACGGCCTGCTGCGCCATGGCGTAGCGCGTTTCGTGCGTGGCCGAGCCGATATGCGGCAGCGCCACCACGTTGGCCATGTGCGGCAGCGGATTGTCCGGCGCCAGCGGTTCGCGCTCGAACACGTCGAGACCGGCGCCGTGGATGGCGCCCTGCCGCAGCGCCTCGATCAGCGCCGCCTCGTCGACGATGCGACCGCGCGAGCCGTTGATGAAGATGGCGCCGGGGCGCATCAGCGCGAACTCGCGCCGGCCCATCATGCGTTCCGTCTGCGCCGTCAGCGGCAGCACCACGCAGACGAAATCGGAACCGGCCAGCAAGTCGTCGAGCGCCACCTGGCGCGCGCCCAGGGCCGCTTCCACTTCCGGCACCGCCTCGCCATTCACGTACAGCACCTGCATGCCGAAGCCCAGCGCGGCACGGCGGGCGACGGCGCGGCCGATGCGGCCCATGCCCAGCATGCCGATGGTCTTGCCGTGCACATTGACTCCGTACTGGCTCTCGCCCACGCTGCACGTCCAGCGTCCGGCCTTGACGAATTCGGCCAGTTCGACGACTCTCCGCGCGCTGGCGAGGATCAGCGCGAAGATCGTGTCGGCCGTCGTTTCCGTCAGCACGTCCGGTGTATTGGCCAGCAAGATGCCCCGTTCGCGCAGGTAATCGACGTCGAACTGGTCGACGCCCACGGAAATGGTGGAAATGATGCGCAGGTCGACGGCCGGGTCCAGCAGTTCGCGGTCCAGGCGCACGCTGGCGCCCAGCAAGCCGTGCGCGCTGCGGATGGCGGCGGCGAACGCGGCGCGGTTGCCCGCGTCGATCGCCTCGAAATACGTCACATCGCATTCGGCGCGCAGGCGCGCCAGCAGCGGCTCGGCCAGCTTTTTATAGACAACCACATGTTTTTTCACGAGTGTTTCCCCTGTACGGTTCAAGATGGGACCAGCGCGTCGAGCTGGGCGCGGGTCGGCAAGCCTTCCATGTCGCCGGCCACCTGGATGGCGAAGGCGCCGACCCGGTTGCCGCGCCCTACCGCCTGCGCCAGCGGCAAGCCTTCCAGCAAGGCGCTGACCAGGCCCGCCGCGAAGCCGTCGCCGGCGCCCACCGTGTCGACCACGTTGGCCACGCGCTCGCCCGCCACCATGCCGCTGTCGCCCTCGGCCGTGCGGTAATAGGCGCCCTCGGCGCCCAGCTTGATGACCACGAGGCGCGCGCCCTGCTGCAGATAAAAGCCGGCGACGTCGTGTGGCAGATCGTGGCCGGTGAGGATTTTTCCCTCCCCCAGGCCGGGAAGCACCCAGTCCGCCTTGGCGGCGAGGCGGTTGATCTGTTCGACCATGACGGCTTTCGACGGCCACAGCGAGGGGCGCAGGTTCGGGTCGAACGACACGGTGCGGCCGTTGGCGCGCATGAAGTCAAGCGCCTGGCTGGCGAACGCCAGGCTGGTCTCGGACAGCGCCGCGGCCACACCCGTGGCGTGCAAGTGGCGCGCGGACAGGAAATAGGCGGGGTCGAAGTGTTCGGGCGCCAGCCGGCTGGCGGCGGAACCCTTGCGGAAGTATTCGACCAGCGGATCGGCGCCGTTCTCGGCCTTCTCCTTGAGCAGGAAACCGCTGGACTGGCCGGCGACGGCGACGACCCGGCTGCAATCGACGCCCTCGGCCTGCACGCTGGCGCGGATGAAGCGGCCGAACGAGTCGTCGCCCACGCGGCTCAGCCAGCCAACTTTCAAGCCCAGGCGCGCCAGGCCGATGGCGACATTCGTCTCGGCGCCGGCCAGGCGGCGCGTGAAGTGCGCCACGGTCGCCAGGTCGCCCGTTTGCTCGGCAACGAACATCGCCATCGCTTCGCCATAGGTAACAACGTCAAGCTTCATCATGCAGCCTCCAGTATCTGAATATAGCGGCCCGTTTCGGCCACCAGGTCGGCGCCCTCGAGCGGGAATTCGATGGCCCGCTGCACGCCCGGCGTAAAGTGCGCGAAGACGGCGCGCCAGGATGGATCGGCGTCGGAAACGGCGCAGGCGGACAGCCGGCCCCCGTCGTCCAGGACCGCCTTGCAATGCACGTAGCGCACGTACGGCGCCAGCAGGCGCGCCGCCTGCTGCGCGTCCTCGCCCACCCAGCGCCAGTTGCCGATGTCGAAGGTCAGCCCCACGGGCAGCCCGATGTCGTGCGCCGCCGCCAGGAAGCGCGCCATCGTCGCCAGTTTGCCGCCATGGGCCGTCTGGTCGTTTTCCACCAGCAGCGCCACGGGCGCGGCCTCCAGCTGCGCCTTCAAGGCCGGCAAGTCCGGCGCGGCCGGGTAATGGCCCAGCGACACCTTCAGGTAGCGCGCGCCCAGGCGCGCCGCCTCGTCCAGCATCTGCCGCAGCAGTTCGTGCTGCAACCGCCCGTCCGCATCCCACAATTCGATGGGCGTGGAATACACGCAGTACAGGCCGCGCGCAGCCACCGCCGCGCCCATGCGCGCCAGGTCCGGCAAGTCGGACGTGAACAGTTCGCGGCGGATCTCGATGCCGGCACCGCCCGCATCGGCCACCACGTCGATGAAATGGCTTTGCCCCAGCTGCCTTACCCTGCTTGCGCCGTAGGCCGACGCCGCCACCAGGACGGGGCTCACTTGATCGCTCCCGCGCCGACGAACTGGCGCGCTTCGGGCGTTTGCGGGTTGCTGAAGAAGGCTTCCGACGGCCCGCTTTCCCACACCAATCCCTGGTGCATGAAGACGGTGACGTCGGCCATGCGCCGGGCGAACTCCATCTCGTGCGTCACCAAGAGCATGGTCATGCCCGCCTGCGCCAGCTCTTCCATCACCTTCAGCACTTCCTGCGTCAGTTCCGGGTCGAGCGCCGACGTCACTTCGTCGAACAGCATCACTTGCGGTTCCATCGCCAGCGAACGGGCGATCGCCACGCGCTGCTGCTGACCGCCCGACAGCTGCTCGGGATAGGCTTCGCGCTTGTGGTCCAGACCCACCTGCTTGAGCACGCGCAGCGCCGTGGCACGGCCCTGCGCATCGGGCACCTTCTTGACGATGCGCGGCGCCAGCATGACGTTTTCTTCCACGGTCAGGTGGGGGAACAGGTTGTAGCTCTGGAAGACCATGCCGACATCCTTGCGCAAGTCGAGCAGGTGTTCCTGGCGCGCCGTCAGCGTGTGGCCGGCCACGACGATGCTGCCGCTGTCGATGGTTTCCAGGCCGTTGATACAGCGCAGCATGGTGCTCTTGCCGGAGCCGCTGCGGCCGATCACGGCGATCACCTGGCCCCGCTCGACGGCGAACGACACGCCCTTGAGCACGTGATTGGCGCCGAAGCTCTTGCTGATATTGTCGATTTCAACGATGGGCATGGAATTTCCTTTCCAGTGAATGGCTGTAGCGCGACAGCGGATAGCACATCGCGAAGTAGATCAGGGCGACGATGGGGAAAACGATGAACGGCAGGAAGGTCGCATTGCTGACCAGTTGCCCTGCCCGCGTCAGTTCCACCACGCCGATGATCGAGGTAATCGAAGTGTTCTTGATGATCTGCACCATGAAGCCCACCGTCGGCGGCAGCGAATGGCGCAGCGCCTGCGGCAGGATGACGTAGCGCAGCTGCTGGTAGCGGTTCAACGCCAGCGCGGCCGATGCTTCCCACTGCTGCCGCTGCACGCCTTCGATGCAGCCGCGCCAGATCTCGCCCAGGTAGGCGCTGGCGAAGATCGTCATCGCCGCGCCGGCCGCGATGACCGGCGACAGCTTGTAGCCGAACAGGGCCAGCCCGTAATAGGTGAGGAACAGCACGATCAGCACGGGCGTGCCCTGGACCAGCTGGATGTACAGGGCGCTGATGAAACGCAGGAACGGGCTGCGCGCCGTGCGCAGCAGCGCCACTGCGAAGCCGGCGATGCCGCCCGTGATGAAGACGATCAGCGACAGGCCGATGGTCCAGCGCGTGGCCTCGAGCAGGAATTGCAGGTTATCCCAGGAAAAATCACTGATCATGTCATGCTCCCATGCGCACCGCGCCCAGACGGCGGCGGCGTTTGAAGACGATCTGGCCCAGCACCCAGAAGCTGAAGCGGAACAGCAGAGCCAGCAGGATGTACAGCACCATCACGACGATGTAGATCTCGAAGCTGCGGAAGGTTTCCGAGTCGAGCAGGTGCGCGGCGGCAGTCAGCTCTTCGGCGGAAATGGCCGACACGACGCTCGAGGCCAGCATCATCAAGGTGAACTGGCTGGCCAGCGCCGGATAGACTTTTTCCAGCGCCGGCAGCAGCACCACGTGGCGCATCACCTGCCAGCGCGTCATGCCCAGCGCCTGCGCTGCTTCCAGCTGCGACGGGTGCACGGCGCCGATGCCGGCGCGCACGATTTCCGCCGCATAGGCGCCCAGGTTGACCGTCATGGCGACGAGCGCGGCGCCGTTCGCGTCGAGCTGCAGGCCCAGCGACGGCAAGCCGAAGTAGATGATGAACAGCTGCACCAGGAACGGCGTGCTGCGGATGATCTCGACATAGGCGCGCACCACCGCGCGGGCATAGGCGGGACCGTTCTTCAGGATGACGGCGGCGCACACGCCCACCGCCAGCCCCAGCACCATGGACAGGGCGCTCAGGCGTATCGTCAGCGCCGCGCCCCACAACAGGCGGTCCAGCGATTGCATGACGAGTTCGAAATGAAATTCATACGGCATACTCAACTCCTTTCTACGTGTGCGTCCCCGGTCGCGCCACCGTGACGGCGCGCCGTGCGGACGAGCACTATCGCTGTGCGGGTTGCGGTATCAGAAGGTCGGCAGCGCCGGCAGCGGCGCGCCGCTCCACTTGCGCGCGATGGCGTCGAGTTCGCCGTTCAGCTTGACGTAGTAGATGAAGTTGTTGAGCCACTGGTGCAGCTCGAAGTCGCCGCGGCGCACCGCCATCGAGTTCGGTTGCAGCGAGTAGGAAAAGCGGACCTCGATCTTGCCCGCGCCGCGCGTCTTGATGATGTCGAGCGCCATCGTGCTGGGAATCGAGACGGCGTCGACCTGCTTGCTGAGCAAAGCCTGGGTGACGGTGGCGTCATCCTCGAAACGCACGATGCTGGTGCCGGCCGGCGCCATGCGGCTCAGCGCCGTGTCATTCGTGGTGCCGCGCGTCACGCCCACCTTCTTGCCCTTCAAGTCGGCCAGGGCCTTGAATTTTCCGCCGACCGGCGCGACGATGGCCAGCTCGAACGCGCTATAGGGCATGGTGAACATCAGGGTCTTGGCCCGTTCCGGCGTGGGCGCCAGGGTCGCCACGAGGAAGTCGACCTTGCCCGACTCGAGCGATGGCACGCGCGACGGCGCCGTCAGCGGGACGATTTCCACGGGCAGGTTCAGGTATTTGCCGATCAGGTTGGCCACATCGACGTCATAGCCGACGGGCACGCCCTTGGCGTCGATGCTGCCAAACGGCGGCGTGCCGCTGACCACGCCGATGGTCAGCTTGCCCTTCTTGATCAGGTCGCCAAGCGTCTGGGCGCCGGCGTCGGCGGCCGCACCGAGGGCGCACGTTGCTGCCAGTGCGCAGGCCACGAATTTCGCGTAAAACAGTGTCATCATCTTCATGCTCAGTCTCCTGTGATCCCGGTACCGGCCTCGTCGAGGCACTTCCGGGAATATTGTCAAATGGACGATTTATTTCGTCTCTTGCCGTGTCGTTTCAACTTATTTTCAAGCTCCTGCCAACCATTGCCCTGCCTGTCTATCCATGCCCCTTTCCTGGCTGAATACAATCTATGAAACCGGTTCCATAGCCTTCCCAAAAAAAAGGGCAAGGCCCTCTTCCCCGTCAGTCGCCGCCCCGGGTGGAGTTGCGCACAATCAGCTTGCCTGGCAACAGCACCTCGCGCGGCGGGCACTGCTCGCCCTGCAGGCGCGACAGCATGCACGTCATCGCCGAAAAGCCGATCTCGTACGTCTGCTGCTCGATCGTGCTCAGGCCCGCCAGCGGCGACCATGGCAATTCGTCAAAGCCCAGCAAGCCCACGTCCTGCGGCATGCGCAATGCGAGGCGCTGCAGCATCAGCGCCAGTTCCAGCGCCACCATGCCGTTCGAGGCCAGCAGCGCCACCCGGCGGCCGCGCCATTGCGCCAGGCATAGACGCACCTGCGCGTCAATGGCGGGCCTGTCGTCCAGGTCCACCGCCAGTACTTCGCCCACGCAGCCCGGATGCTCGGCCATCACGGACTGGAAACCGTCGGCGCGCATCAGGCGCGAACTGACGCCCGTCAAGGGCGGCGCGACAAAGGCGATGGCGTCGAAACCCTGCTCGATCAGGTGCGCGGTGGCCAGCCGGCCCGCCTGCACATTGTCCAGGCCCACCAGGTCGAAATCGGCGCCCTCGATGCGGCGGTCGACCAGCACGATGGGCATGTCCGCCTGCTGCAAGTCGGACGACTCGATATTGCGTCCCTGCGTGTTGACGATCAGCCCTTCCACGCTGTACGAGCGCAGCGCGGCAAGCGACTGGCGTTCGCGCTGTTCGTCATTGCCGGTATTACATAAAATCAGGGTATAGCCATGCTGCTGGCAAGCCGCTTCCACGCCTTGCAGCACGGCCACCGTGTAGGGATTGAGCATGTCCGCCACGACCATGCCGATCAACCGCGTGCGTCCCCGCTTGAGGCCGCGCGCCATCTGGTTCGGCTGGTAGCCGAGGCGCGCGATGGTGCTGGTGATCTGCTGGCGGATGTTCTCGGACAGCGCATCGAGTTCACCGCCGAGAAAGCGCGACACGCTCGTCTTCGACACGCCCGCCTCGCGCGCCACCTGGGCGATGGTCACGGGCCGCGCCGGCTCGCCGGAGACTGTTTTTTTATTGCCGCTTACTGAATCCAAGCTTGTTCTCCACTACCTGTTGACCTGCATATTTTTATTTTGGAACCGGTTCCAAAGATAGCACCCACGAATCGATGACGCAAGCGATTTGATTGCCTGTGGCGGCGAAGGAACAAGATGGGGGCATCAATATAATAAAGGCGCCGCACGCCCCCGGCAAACGCAGGGAGCGGGCGGCGCGGTGGTTTCAAGACTGTTTACTGGACCACGGTGTAGCACGGCACGTATGCCGTACCCGCCAGTTTCATGCGGTGCTGCGCCACGAACGACGCGAGCAGCGCATCCATGGGGCCGGCGATGGATTTGTCGCCGTGGATCTCGAAGTTGCCGTACTTTTCGATCGAACGGATGCCGTCATCCTTGACGTTGCCCGCCACCACGCCGGAAAACGCGCGGCGCAACTGGGCCGCCAGCAAATGCGTGGGCTGGTTCTTGTGCAGGCTCAGGTTGCGCATGTTTTCATGCGTGGGCTGGAACGGTTTCTGGAATTCGTGGTCGATCTTCAACAGCCAATTGAAGTAATACGCGTCGCTGTGCGCCTTGCGGAATTCGCGCACCTGACGGATGCCTTCGAGCATTTCACGCGCCACCAGTTCCGGGTCGTCGATGATGATCTTGTAGCGCTGCTGCGCTTCCGGGCCCAGGGTGTCGTGGATGAACTGGTTGATTTGCACGAAGTATTCGCGCGACGTTTCCGGGCCCGTGAAGATCAACGGGAAAGGAATCTCGGCATTATCCGGATGCAGCAGGATGCCGAGGATATACAGAATCTCTTCGGCCGTGCCCGCGCCGCCGGGGAACACCACGATGCCGTGGCCGGCGCGCACGAACGCTTCCAGGCGCTTTTCGATGTCCGGCATGATGACGAGGTCATTGACGATGGGATTCGGCGACTCGGCCGCGATGATGCCCGGCTCGGTGATGCCCAGGTAGCGGCCATTGTGCAGGCGTTGCTTGGCGTGGCCGATGGTGGCTCCCTTCATGGGGCCCTTCATGGCGCCGGGGCCGCAGCCGGTACAGATGTCGAGGCCGCGCAAGCCCAGCTGGTAACCCACTTCCTTCGAATAATTGTATTCGGCGCGGTTGATCGAGTGGCCGCCCCAGCACACGACCAGGTTCGGGTTGAGCTGGGTTTGCAGCACGTTGGCGTTGCGCAGGATATGGAAGACGGCGTCCGTCACGCCTTCCGTGCTCTGCAAGTCGAATTTCGGGTTGCCCGTCACTTCATCGCTGACGAAGATAATGTCGCGCAACACGGCAAACAGGTGCTCGTGGATGCCCTTGATCATCTTGCCGTCGACAAAGGCGATGGCCGGCGCGCCCTTGATGTCGAGCTTGATGCCGCGCTCGCGCTGGATGATCGAGATTTCAAACGACTGGTAGCGCTCCAGCAGGGCGCGGCCATCGTCGATGGTGCTGCCGCAATTCAAGACCGCCAGCGCGCAGCGGCGGAAGGTGTTGTACAGGCCGCCCTGGCTGGTGTCGAGCAGTTTGTTGACTTCAGTCTTGGAGAGCACGTCCAGGCGGCCTTCCGGTGAAACCAGAGTATCGATAACGTCGTGTTCCATAATGCGAAAAATCCCTTTAAAAATCGATGCTCGAAGGTCTTGCAGCCTTAATATACGACAAGTCAGGCAAGTTGTGCTGTGCCGCCGCAAAATCGCCGGGCCCGCCCTTGCCTGCAAACCGGTTTGACTAATATGAAACAGTCATTCTTGCTAATGCGAATCGAAACCTTCGCTCAGCGCAATTTGTAGATTAGAATGCCAGCCTATTGGAATTCCCGTGCGTGAGGTTCTTCATGAGAGTCCCCGCCGCCCGCAGACTTCCATAAGTTTGTTGTATCGATTGACTATAATAATTTTTCAGGAGGAACCGCATGAGCGGTGCGACTACGCCCAACAAGGAAGCCGTTATTCCCGAGTTCAAGCAGATTATGGGCCATCCAAGCCCATTGTGGATGTTGTTCATGACTGAATTCTGGGAACGCTTCGCGTTCTACGGAGTTCGCTGGGCGCTGGTCCTGTACATCGTGGCTCAGTTCCACGCTGGCGACGGTTCGGGACAGGCAGCGGCCAACCTTACCTACGGTTCCTTCCTCGCGCTGGTGTACGCCGGCGCCCTGTTCGGCGGCTACATCGCCGACCGTGTCATCGGTTACCAGCGCTCGATCCTGCTGGGCGCCGTCTTCATGGCTGCCGGCCTGTTCTGCATCTCGGTACCGAACCAGGACATCTTCAACCTGGGCCTGGCCACCATGATCGTCGGCAACGGCATGTTCAAGCCGAACATCTCGACCATGGTCGGCAAGCTGTACACGACAGCCGATCCGCGCCGCGACAGCGGCTTCACGATCTTCTACATGGGTATCAACATGGGCGCCATGGTCGCGCCCGTCTTCACCCAGTGGCTGGCCGAGTCGATCTTCGGCACCAGCGCCATGCCATCGTACAAGATGGTCTTCATGGCGTCCGGTTTCGGCATGCTGATCAGCCTGGTATGGTTCGCCATCGGCCGCCGCGCCCTGAAAGGCATCGGCGCTCCGGAAGCCGGTTCCGGCAACCCGATGCGCGTCGTCTGGGTGGCCGTCGGTTCCCTGTGCGTGATCCCGCTGATGTACTTCCTGCTGACCGTCGGCGCTGAAAAGCTGCAAATCGTCCTGACCGTGCTGTTCGTCGGCCTGGCCGTGATGCTGATGATCGAAGGCATACGCAACGGTAAAGTTGCGCGTGACCGCGTCATCGCCATGCTGCTGATCTTTGTCTTCAACATCCTGTTCTGGATGTTCTTCGAACAGGCAGGCAGCTCGTTTACCTTCCTGGCCGACAAGATCGTCAACCGCGACCTGGGCTTCTGGATCTTCCCGACCGCCTACTTCCAGACCGTCAATTCGGTCGCCATCATCGTCTTCGCGCCGATCATCGCCGCCATCTGGGTTTTCCTGGCGCGCCACAACGTCAATCCTTCGATTCCGCGCAAATTCGGCCTGGGCTTGCTGGGCAATGCGCTGGCCTTCGGCCTGCTGATCTTCGCTCTGTCGAGCCTGGTTGGCGCCGATAACAAGATCCCGTTCTGGACCCTGACCACCGTGTACGTGCTGCAATCGATCGGCGAGCTGTGCCTGTCGCCTATCGGCCTGTCGATGGTCACCAAGCTGGCGCCAGTGCGCCTGGTCGGCCTGGGCATGGGCGGCTGGTTCCTGTCGACCGGTATCGGCAACAACCTGTCGGGCATCTTCGCCAGCCACGTCAGCGGCACCAGCGGCATGTCGGTGCAGTCGGCCCTGTCCGGCTACACCTTCGGCTTCTGGTCCCTGCTGGGCGCCGGTGTCGTGCTGTTCCTGATCGCACCGCTGATCAACAAACTGATGCACGGCGTGAAGTAAGCTTCTGCCTTAGCTGACAACGGCGGCCTGCGGGCCGCCGTTTTTCATTCCAGAGCCGTTTTTTGCCCGGCCGGGCGGTACAATACGGCCAGGGCCGCCGGCCACTCCACTCACATCACCAAAGAATATTATGTCCAGCATCTCCACCACCACGCCCCTCTCCGACGACGAATACGCCGAACTCGACACCCTGCTGGCCGCGCCGGCGCTGGAAAACCGCGCCATGGACGTGTCGATGCTGGAAGGTTTTCTCACGGCCGTCGCCCTGAGCCCGAAACAGATCGCGCCGGAACAGTGGCTGCCATGGGTGTGGGACAAGGCGGCCGGCAACGCCTTGCCGGCGCAGGACGAGGCCAGAGAACGGGCGGCCAGCCTGGCGCAGCGCCACCACGCCTACATGGTCGAATGGCTGGCGAAGGACCCGGACAGCTTCGAGCCCATCTACGTCTGCGGCCCCGAATGGAGCGTGCCCGCCTGGTGCGCCGGCTTTGTACTTGGCACGAGCCTGGACAAGCCCCAGTGGGCGGCCCTGGCCGTCAGCCACCCTGAGTACCTGGCGCCATTCCAGCACCTGGCCACGGCCAGCGAACTCGATGACGATGCAGCCGAAACAGCCATGGATGGCGTGATTCCCGCCGTCATCGCCATCAACGCGGCCTGGGCGCGCCAGCGCCACCTGAAACAAAGCCAGCCCGGCGCCACCGTGCTGCGCGAACTGCCGAAGACGGGCCGCAACGACCCGTGCCACTGCGGCAGCGGCAAGAAGTACAAAAAATGCTGTGCCGACGCCGATAGCGCGGCCGCCTAAGACGGTATCTCCTTGCGCCAGCTGCTGACGGCCATCCTGCGCTTCCTGCTGCGCCACGCGCTGCAGTTCGCGCTGTTCATCGTCATCCTGCTGGCCGGACGCCTGCTGCTGGCCGAATGGCGCGCCTACAGCGCCGGCAGCGAGGCCGTGGCCGCACTGAGGCTGGCCGCCGATGGCGCCGATAGCCACACCGCCGGCCTGGCCGCTGCCGCCACGGCGCGTGTCAACGCCTTGCAAAAGGCCTCGCAAGCGGCCATCGCCACCCGCCTGGCGCAAGTGCAGGCGCAACTGACCACCTTGCGCGCGCGGCAGCAACCGTCGCTGTTTACGCTTCCCCTGCCTGACACGCACACCCTGGCCCTGCACGCGCAGGAAGAAGCCACGCGGCGCGTGGAGATCGAAGTACTGGCGCAGGAAGCCCGCTATCTGACGGCCCTGCAAGCGGCGGTCAACGGCGAAGATGCGCGGCAGACCCTGACGCGCCTGCACGCGGAACATGTGCGCGCGTATGCCGCGCTGCAAGCCAATCTGCGCCAGCGCCGGGAACTGGAAGCGCGGCACCCGCTGGCGGCGCGCCTGCCCGGCAGCGACGCCTATGCGCAGCTGTCGCAGCTTGAAGCGCAAGGCCAGCGCTTGCGCGAGATCAACTTGCAAGCCTACCAGGCCTGGACAACGCAGCGCGCGCGCACCAGCGCCACCCACTCTTCCCGCCCCGCCCCATTCGCCATCGACACGCAAGCCTTGACCGGCGCGCTGGCGCCCGTGCAAAAAGCCATCACGGCCGGCGAAGCGCAGCTGGCGCGCAACTGGATAGCCCGCTGGCGCGCGCCCGTCATGGACGTGGCGCCCACGGCCGCCCTGCTGGTGCTGTCGGCCATCTTGCTGCCCGTGGCGATCAAGGCCTTCTTTTACTTCGTGCTGGCGCCCATTGCTGCCCGTTTGCCGCCGCTGTCGATCGCGCGCGAGCTGCAGATCAATGGCACCTCCCTGCCCCTGCCGCCGCAGGGCGAATCGCGCATTTCCGCCGTCTCGCAGGCATTGCTGCTGCAGCCTGGCCAGCGGATGCTGATCCATCCCGAATACCTGCAATCGTCGCCCGTCAGCAGCACCAAGCGCACGCAATGGCTGCTGGACTGGCGCTTCCCGTTCACCAGCCTGGCCGCCGGCATGGTGGCGCTGACCCGGCTGGAAAGCGGCGAGCCGGCATCCGTGACGATATCCGCCAGCGACGACCCGCTGCTGGAAGTGGCGATCGTCCACCTGCCAGCCGGCAGCGCCCTCGTGTTCCAGCCACGGGGCCTGGTCGGATTGATTGCCGATGCGGGCCAGCCTTTGGCGATCAGCAGCCACTGGCGCCTGGGCAGCCTGCACGCCTGGCTCACCCTGCAGCTGCGCTTCATCGTCTTTCGCGGCCCCGTCACCCTGATCGTGCGCGGCTGCCGTGGCGTGCGCCTGGAGCGGGCCGGCCAGGGACGCTCGATCAGCCAGTCCGCCACCCTGGGTTTCAGCACCGACGTGCTGTACTCGACCCTGCGCAGCGAAACCTTCATCCCCTATCTGCGCGGCCAGCAGGCGCTGCTCAACGACCGCTTCGACGGCGGCAACGGCGTCTACCTGTACGAGGAAACCCCGCGCCACGGCAAGCATCCGGGCAAGGTGGGCAGCTGGTTCGAGGGTTTCACGGACGCGATCTTGAAAGTGTTCGGCATCTAGCCGGAGAAACAATGCGCTGCCGGTTATGCCGCAATCGAATGCGATACGGTCAGCCACTCGCCCGGCCGCAGATTCGCCGCCGCCTCGCGCGTGGCCAGCACGCTGTCGGGGTCCAGGTCGGAGCGTTTCAGCTTGTAGGAATAGGCGAAATCATCGGCATCGAATGCCTGCCCCGCCTTGACGTAATACTTGAAGCCGACAAAGGAATCGGGATTGGTGACGACCGAGTACTCAAGCGTGACATTGTTCATGGCGGGCCTCGTCAACGGTGGTGAGACATCCATTATGCGTCAATTCCGGTCGCGGCGATGCGGCGGCTGATCCTTGCGGCAAGTCAATAGCCGTGCCGGCTGCCGGCGCTACAGTAGCCGGAGCCCACCACTACGCCATCACTGCCATGCGCACCTTGCTCACGAAAATCCGGAACACACTGGCGCCGCAGGCAAGCCTGCCGGCGGCCGCGCGCATGGAGCGGCTGTCGGACCGGCGCGGCCTGCCAGCCCTTGACCCCGGGCCGCAAGCCGTCGTCAAGGCTTGCACGGCCTGGCTGTGCGCGGCGCAGGACCATTCCAGCTCAAAGGACGGCGGCGTCGCGCGCGACTACAGCCTGCTGACAGGCTGGTCGAGTTCCTACCCGGAGACCACCGGCTACATCATCCCCACGGTCATCGCCCTGGCGCAGCGCACGGGCGACGAGGGGTTGCATTGGCGGGCGCGCCGCATGCTCGATTGGTGCGTGGCCATCCAGTTCCCCGAAGGCGGCTTCCAGGGGGGCAAGATCGACTCCACCCCGCGCGTGCCCGTCACCTTCAACACGGGGCAGATTTTGCTGGGCCTGGCCGCCGGCGTGGCAGCGTACGGCGAAGCCTACCAGGACGCCATGCACCGCGCGGCAAGGTGGCTGCGCGACAGCCAGGATGGCGACGGCTGCTGGCGCAGGCATCCGACGCCCTTCGCCAGCGCCGGCGACAAGGCCTACGAAACGCACGTGGCGTGGGGCCTGTTTGAAGCGGACCGCGTCGCACCGGGCCACGGTTATGGCGCGGCCGGCCTGCGCCAGGTCGACTGGGCGCTGACCAAGCAGCGCCCCAACGGCTGGTTCGCCTCGAACTGCCTGGACAACCCGCTGCTGCCGCTGACCCATACCATCGGCTACGCCTTGCGCGGCCTGCTCGAAGCGCACCGCTTTTCGGCGCGCGCCAGCCTGCTGGACGCCGCCGCGCGCACCGGCACGAGCGTCGCCAAGGCCGTGAGGGACGACGGCTACCTGGCGGGCCGCCTCGGTCCGGACTTCCAGCCGGGGGCCGGCTACGCCTGCCTCACGGGTTCCGCACAAAACGCCCATTGTCTGTTCCTGCTGTACCAGCTCACGGGCGAGCGGCGCTACCTCGACGCGGGGCGCCGCCTGAACCGCTTCGTGCGGCGCTCCATCAGCATCGACGGTCCCGCGCACGTGCGCGGCGGCGTCAAGGGCTCGTTTCCCGTCGATGGCGACTACGGCACCTGGGCCTACCTGAACTGGGCCGCCAAGTTCTGCATCGATGCCAACCTGCTGGAAATGGAAATCGGAGATGCTTGAACAGACCAAACGCGCCGCCAGGGCCGCGCTGGAAACGTGGCACCGCGCCGCCCGCGCGAGGCATGTGCGCCAAAATGCGCCCCATGTGACGCGCGCCGGATTGGCCGCAGATCTGGCGCGGCTGGGCATCGCGCAAGGAGATACGCTGTTCATCCATTCATCGCTGAAAAGCCTCGGCTACGTGGAAGGCGGCGCGCTGGCCGTGATAAACGCCCTGCAGGACGCCGTCGGGCCACAAGGCACCCTGCTGCTGCCCACCTACTATCTGCCGGGCGGCACGGTGCGCGCCACCTGCGCCATGCCCGACTACGTATTCGACCCGCGCCGCCATGGCACGCACATGGGGCGCCTGCCTGAAGCCTTCCTCGCCAGTACCGGCGTCCGGCGCAGCATCCACCCTACTCACTCCGTGTCCGCGTGGGGCCGCCATGCCGTTCACCTTACCGAGGCGCACCACCACGCGCCCTCGATCTTCGGCATGGACTCGCCGTGGCAGCGTTTCATCGGCTGCGATCAGGCGAAGGTGCTGGGTCTCGGCATTTCCATGGGACCGGTGACGTTCTATCACGCGCTGGAAGACGCCATGGGCGACGCCTTTCCCGTGCGCGTATGGGAAGACGATACCAAGCTGCTGCCTTGTCTGGACCATGACGGCCGGCGCTGGGACGTGCCCGTGCGCCCTTTCGACCAGGCAGTCGCCCAGCGCCGCATCGACCATCCCGGCCGCGCCGACCTGCGCGACTACTTTCACCGGGAATTCGACGCGGCCGGCCTGCGCGTCAACGGGCAAGTGGGCGACGCGGCGTCGTGGCTGATACCGGCGCAGGCGTTTTATGCGCACCTGGGCCGGCTCGCGTCCGACGACGTGACGATCTACGCCACAGCGGCGCAGCTGGCGGCACGGCCGGTGAGGCAGTGACACGCCAGCGACTACTTGCGCTGCAGGTCGTACACACCGCCCCCATTCGCGACAAAATACAGGGTGCCGCCGCCGTCACTCACCTCATCTTCGATGAGGCCATCCGTGCCACGCTTGCTCACCGTCCAGCTTCCCGCCTGCAAATCCGCCACCAGCACCTGCATGGATGCGCTGTGCGCCGGCAACTCGACGGTGACAGTCCCGCCCAGCGGCAAGCCGCTTTTGGAAAACAGCACCACGCGGTCCTGGATTTTCACGCCAGCCAGCAGGGCCGAATCGATGGCCGTCGTCGGCAGCGCAGGCAGCGTGCTGCTGGCATCCATCACCTGCATCACGTTCAGGAACACATCCGTTTCGTTCCCGCTCGGCGGCGACACTTCCAGCCGCCACGCGCCCGCTTCCTCGGTCGAATAATCGGCTTCAGGCTGGATAGGATAGTTCGTGCCGCCGACGCTGAATTCATTGCCGCTGCCGCCGACCTTGGCCAGCAACGCATTCGCCGGCAGCAAGGTGCGGTTGATCAGCTTGCCGTTGTACTGCAAGGTGCTGTTGTAATCCCAGTCCGTGCGCTGGATAAGCACCGTGTCGCCGCTGATTTGCGGCTCAAACTGGCTGTGCAGCAGCCAGGTCTTCTTGAACCCCGCGTCGCTGGCGCTGACTTTGTCGAACACGATCAGGGCCGCCGGGTGATCCGTATTCTTGAGATTCAAGAACACGAATGAGCGCTGGAACTGGCGCACCTTGCTGCTGTACGCGGCAGTCAGGTCGCCCTTGATGTAGCTGAAGTCGGGCGCCCCGGCCGCGCCGCCGACCTGCTGCTGGCGCAGGACAGTGGCCACCTTGTAGCCATTGGCCAGTTCCGCCACGGATGACGGCTCGTCGCCCGGAAAGCGCTGCCCGCCATCATTGGCATAGCCGTCGAAATTCTCGTCCGGGTCATGCACCAGCATGGTGTTGTGCGCGATGCTGCGCTTGTGATAATTCATGTCGTGCGCACTGCCGTATTCCAGGGGGATGCTGGGATCGGCCACATCCCTGCCGCTATAAATACCGGAATCGATGGCCAGGCCGCCCTTGTAGTAAATCTGAAAATGCCCGGCGTCATAATGCTCGTGGTTGCCGAACCAGTCGCCGCCGAGCTTCATCGTCGCCACGACATTGCCTGACTCCACATGTATGCCATCGGTCCACCCCGTGCGGGCGATCATCAGGCCGGCGGGATCCGGAAAATATTTGGTCAAGGGCAATGCCACCGGGCTCGGCGTGCTGCCCATGGCCGTATTGCCCAGCAGGATAGGCCAGATGCTGTCCTTCGGGTGGATAAAGCTGGTCGACGGCTGCAGCGACTGCTTCAAATACTCATGCTTCAAGGTGGGATTGTTGTAGTAGGTGGCGGGCAGCATGAAGGCCAGCGGTTCGCTCCAATACTCCCTGCTGTTGGTGTAGGAGGAGTGATAGACGTCGCCATCACGCATCCATTGTCCGTCGGGGCGGCGCGTGTACAGCCAGTGATATGGCGTCATCTGCTGTACGGGATCGAACACGGGCGCGGCGCCCATGCGCCGGAATATCCATGCGGCGTACATATCCGCCAGGAAACGCACCGTGCCATACGACGCACCCTGGTGATACGCTTGCGCCGCGTAGGCATAGTTACGCGGCGCGATATAGTCGGCAAAGAAGCGCCCGGCAACGATGTTGTAGACCAGCGGCGCCTCGTCATAAAAGGCGATGGCGGCCGACAGCTGGTCGCGCAGCAGCTGGTTGTCGCTGCCATGGCCGACGACGGGGCCTTGCCGCGATGGCGGAAAGCCGATTTCCATCGTGGCCGCCAGCTGCGTAAAACGCGTGACGACATACGCGCGCTGCTGCGCACTCATCAGATGGAAGCACCAGTCATACACCATGGCGCTGGCCAGGATGATATCGCCTTTCTCGTTCGGGTGATTGTAACCAGGCGCAAACTGCACGGCCGCCAGGTAGTCGAGCAGCATCTGCACGGCTTCCCGGCCCCGCTGCGCCTGCGCCGCCGAACCGCCGCGTTCGTACAGCAGAGAGTACAGCGCCTTCGCCTTGATCGCGCTCACGGCATCGACCTGGTGATTGCTCCTGGCCGGGCCGCCAGGCACGAACACGGGCAACGCCACCACCGCCGGTGCCGCGACAAACCCGTTCAGGACAGCGCGATGCTGCACCATTTCCTGCGCGCCGGACTCGAAACGGCTACGTATCGCGGCCAGGTCCCCCACCCGGGCAAACACGCGCGGATGCTCGCCGGCGGGCGGCAGCACGGTGGGCAGCGGATACACGCCATAGCCTTGCGGGACAAAATCGGCCAGCGCCGTGACCAGCAAGCAATCGATCCCCAGGCCGCCCTCGCGGTACTGGAGTTTCAGTTCGCGCTCGCCCGCCGCGAGCCAGCGGGTGACGGGCAGCCAGGTCCACTTCGGTGGCTGGCCGGTGGTGAACGGCACGGATGCACTGGCATAGGCGCCATTGTCGACCGCCAGGTACAAGGACGCGGCGTTCGCCGCCGGCGCCAGCACGCGCAGCCAGATCGTATAGTTGCCATCGCGGGGCACGGCCACGCTGTACGACAATTGCGTCGCCGCGCCTGGAGACTCGGCACGCGCCAGGTCAGCCGGCGTACTCAGATATCCGCCGCCGGAAACCACGTTGCCGCCCTGGCTTGCCAGCACCCATGGCGCGCCAGGCGCCGTACTTTCCGCCTCAAACATGGCCTCGACGGGAAAAGGCGTGGCATGCAGGGCCGGACTGGCTGCCAGCAAGGCAAAAGAGATAAAACCGCGTCGCAGTGGGGACATGAGGAGAACTCCAGATTGTTGTATTTTAAACAGCAACAACAATACACTACTTGTCGATATTTGATTCCATTTTTATAACAAAAATACCTAAGCCGGCCGGCGACGGGCAAAAAAAAACCGCCCGGATCGTCATGACACCGGGCGGTTCTCATTGGGTTGGCTACAACATCAAGCCTGCGGGCGGTCCGCCTTTTTCTCGCGCGCCACGATATACAGCAGCACGATGATGACGGCATACGGCAGCAGCGACAGCGCGTCCGAGTGCTGGCCCGCGTAGAACGGGTTGCCGTGCTCGGCCCAGTCGGCCATCATCTGGTCGAAGTGCGTGAGCACGCCGGCCGTGATGGCGATGATGATGCCGGCCAGCGCGCCGCCGGCGATGTAGCCGGAGGCCAGCAGAACGCCCGAGCTGCGGTCGCCCGCCAACTGGCGCTCTTCCTCGTTCAGTTTCGCATTGTGTTCCAGCTTGTTGTTGCGGCGGTCCGCCAGCCAGCGCACCAGGCCGCCGACGAAGATCGGCAAGGTCGATGACAGCGGCAGATACACGCCCACGGAAAACGCCAGCGACGGGATACCGGCCATTTCCAGCACCACGGCGATCATCACGCCGAACAGCACCAGGGTCCAGGGCAGTTGCTGGTCGAGGATGCCCTTGATGATGTAGGACATCAGCACGGCCTTCGGCGCATCGTATTTCTTCACTTCCGAACCGTCCGGACGCTTGCTGTAATGGCCGTTAATGCCCGGATCGACCAGGTAAGCCAGCTGGCCATCTTCCTTGACGAAATACTTGCCGGCCGGGCCACCCACGGTGTCCGTCTTTTGCCAGACTTTATACGTATTGTGGTCGGTATCGGCTTGCGGGCCGTGCAGCTCGCCCGTCACCGTCAGCTTAGACGCGTCGACCGTCAGGCCGGGCGCCACTTGCGCGGCCGGCACGTAGACGGTGCTCGCTTCGTTCAGTTTCAGCAGAATCGGACCGAGGATCAGCGCGGACGACAGCGCGCCCGCCAGGATCGCGTACTGCTGCAGGCGCGGCGTGGCGCCCACCAGGTAGCCGGTTTTCAAGTCTTGCGACGTGGTGCCCGCATTGCTGGCGGCGATGCAGACGATGGCGCCCACCGACAGGGCCGTCACATAGTAACGCCCGCCCGTCCAGCCCATGATCAGGAAGATCAGGCAGGTAAACAGCAAGGTGGCCACGGCCATGCCGGAGATCGGGTTCGACGACGAGCCGATTTCGCCCGTCAGGCGCGACGAGACGGTGGCGAACAGGAAGCCGAAGACGAGGATCAGCAGCGCGCCGAGGAAATTCATGTGCAGCGGCGTGGCGAAGGTGATCACGGCGATGATGGACAGGCAGCCGATGACGACCCATTTCAGGGGGATATCCTGGTCCGTGCGCAAGGTGGAATTGCTCTTGACGCCCTTGCCGATGCCTTTCAGGCCGGCCGACAGGCTGCGCCAGATCATGGGCATGGCGCGCACCAGCGAAATCAGGCCGCCGGCGGCCACGGCGCCCGCACCGATGTACAGCACATAGGCGCTGCGCACGTCGTCCGCGCCCATTTCGCTGATCAACTTGGTGCCAGGCGAGAGCACGGTGGTCAGGCTGTCGCCGAAGAACTTGATCATCGGGATCAAGAGCAGGTAGGACAGCACGCCGCCGGCCGCCATCGTGGCGGCGATGCGCGGGCCGATGATGTAGCCCACGCCCAGCAATTCAGGGGAAATCTCGGCGCCGATGGAGCCGCCCTTGAGCGGCGCGGCAAATTCCACGCCCGGCGTATCCTTCCAGCCCTTGAACGAAATATTGAACACCTTGTACAGCAAGCCGACGGCAAAACCGCCGAAGATGATCTTGGCGCGGCGCTTCGCGTCCAGCGCGGCGGCCGAATCCTTCTCGATGCTTTCGCCGGCGGCGATGCGCGATTCTTCCGTGGCGGCCGCCTTGAGCACTTCGGCGCACGCCGTGCCTTCGGGGAATTTGAGTTCCTTGTGCTGGTCGACGATCATCGTGCGGCGCATCGGGATCATCATCAAAATGCCCAGCAGGCCGCCAAGGACGCCAACCAGCATGACCCGCGAGATTTCCAGGTCGAAGCCGAGGATCAGAATGGCGGGCATGGTCACGCCCAGGCCGAAGGCCAGCGATTCGCCGGCCGAACCGGCCGTTTGCGTGATGCTGTTTTCCAGGATCGACGAATCCTTGCCGCCCACCTTCTTGGCCAGGCCAAACAGGGTGATGGCGATCACGGCGACGGGGATCGAGGCGCTGACGGTCAGGCCCACTTTCAGCACCAGGTAGAGCGAGGAGGCGCCAAAGACCATCCCCAGGATGACGCCCATGAACAGCGCGCGGAAGGTCATCTCGGGCAGTTTCGCATCGGCCGGAATATACGGCTTCACGGCGCTCGGCATTGCATCTTTTGCCATAAATCAATCCTTAATCTTTTAAAATAAACAGCCCGGATCGATGCCCGGGCTATTTGCTTGAAGCCGAGACTATCGCACAGCCGCGTTTCGATGAAAAGGTTTTTTGCGCCTTGCTCCGCCGCCCCGCCCGCGCCGGAACGGCTGGCGCATTGGTCTATAATCGCTGCCACCGTGCCTTGCACGCTCACGTGAGACTGCCTTGATTGCCAAACGAACCGGATTCCCCTGGCCTTCCCGCCGCGCCACCATGCGCGCTATCATCATCGCCAGCTGCGCCGCGCTGGCCGCCGCCTTGCTGCTGGCCGCCTACCTGTTCCTGTACGTGCGCCCCCGCCTGCCCGAACTGGACGTCATTACCGATTACCAGCCGAAGATACCGCTGCGCGTGTACACGGCCGACAATGTGCTGATCGGCGAATTCGGCGAAGAACACCGCGACTTCGTGCCGATTGCGCAAGTGCCGGAAATGATGAAGAAGGCTCTGCTGGCCATCGAGGATGGCCGCTTCTATGAACACCACGGCATCGACTTCGTGCGGGCCGGCGGCGCCGTGCTGTCGAACCTGCGCCACGGCTTCGGCCACGGCGGCGGCTCCACCATCACCATGCAGGTGGCGCGCAATTTCTTCCTGACGCGCGAAAAAGTCGCCTCGCGCAAGCTCAATGAAATCATGCTGGCCCTGAAAATCGAATCGGCCCTGTCGAAAGACCAGATTCTCGAGCTGTACATGAACCAGATGTACCTGGGCCAGCGCTCGTTCGGCTTCGGCAGCGCGGCGCAGACCTACTTCGGCAAGCCCTTGTCCGAACTGTCGATCGCGGAAATGGCCATGCTGGCCGGCTTGCCGCAAAACCCCTCGCGCCACAACCCGATCAGCAATCCGAAAAAGGCGCACGCGCGCCAGCGGCTGGTCTTGAAACGCATGCGCGAACTCGATTACATCAGCGAAGGCCAGTACCAGCAAGCGCTGGCCCAGCCGCTGCATATCAATAGCCGCGGCAAGCAGGGTTTCGATACGCACGCCGAATACGTGGCCGAACTGGCGCGCCAGGCCGTCTATGCGCAGTTCAAGGAAGACAGCTACACCAAGGGCATCAGCGTCTACACGACGATCCTGAAAGCGGATCAGGACGCGGCCTATGCTTCGACGCGCCGCAACGTCATCGCCTACGACCAGCGCCACGGCTACCGCGGCCCGGAAACCTTCATCGATATGCCGGCCGACCCGGAGCAGCGCGACGATGCCATCGATGCAGCGCTGCAAAAACGCCCGGACAGCGACGGCCTGATCGCCGCCGTCGTCACGGACGTGGCCAGCGGCAAGGTGATGGCCGACACGGGCGACGGCGACGCCAAGACGATCACAGGCGATGGCTTGCGCTTTGCCGCCCCCGCCCTGTCCGCCAAGGCCAGCGCCGGCATCAAGCTGCGCCCGGGCGCCGTGATCCGCATCACCAGGGATGGCAAGGACAACTGGGCCATCACGCAAGTGCCGCTGGTGGCCGCCGCGTTTGTGTCGCTCGACGCGGACACGGGCGCCTACCACGCCATGGTGGGCGGCTTCGATTACAACCTGCAAAAGTTCAATCACGTCACGCAGGCCTGGCGCCAGCCCGGTTCGGCCATGAAACCGTTCGTGTATTCGGCGGCGCTGGAAAAAGGCTTTTCGCCGGCCACCCTGATCAATGACGTGCCTTTGGAAATGCAGGCGGGCGGCAAGGTGTGGGCGCCGCAGAACGACGACTTCAAGTTCGACGGCCCCATCACCATGCGCTATGCGCTGGCGCAATCGAAGAACGTGGCCTCGGTGCGCATCCTGCGCGCGCTGGGCGTGTCGTACACGCACGACTTCATGGAAAAATTCGGCTTCGACCCGGCCCGCCAGCCGAACAATCTGACCATGGCGCTGGGCACGGGTTCCGTCACGCCCGTGCAGATGGCGGGCGCCTACGCCCTGTTCGCCAATGGCGGCCACCAGGTGGAACCGTACCTGATCGACCGCATCGTCGATGCCAAGGGCACGGTGCTGATGCAAACCAAGCCGCCCGCGCCGAACGACGACAAGACCCTAGCGCTGGACCCGCGCAACGCCTTCGTGATGGACAGCATGCTGCGCGAAGTGGCGCGCACGGGCACGGGCGCGGCGGCAACGAAAAAACTGGGCCGGACTGACATCGCCGGCAAGACGGGCACCACCAGCGACGCCGTCGACGGCTGGTTCGCCGGCTACAGTGGCGGCATCGTGGCAGTGGCATGGATGGGCTATGACGAGCCCAAGTCCCTGGGCGGACGCGAATTCGGCGCCACCCTGGCCATGCCGATCTGGATCGACTACATGCGCACGGCCCTGTCGACGCGCCCGCAAATCACGCGCGCCGTGCCGGAGGGCCTGAGCCAGGTCGATGGCGAGTGGCTATATGACGAATTCATCGACATGAACGGGATCAAGACGCTGGATATGGACGTGGAGACGCCGACGGATCCGGCAGCCGTGCCGGAGACGCTGCCGGTGGAAACCACGAACTGATCAGTAGGTCGGGTTAGCCGGAACGGCGTAACCCGACAAGCCGCCGTCGGCGGCGTTTTTACGGCGCCTTGACCATGCTCAAATACCCGCGCGCCGTACTGACGACGCTATCGGCGAAATCGTCGACATTGACCTTCGCGGCGCGGTACTTCCAGCGTTTCACGTACCAGTCCTGGAACAGGGCCAGGCAGTGCGCGGCCAGCAAGGTCGGATCGCCCTGCGGCTTCGGTTCGATTTCGGCGATGGTGGCCGCGATCAGGGTCTGCACATACAGTTCCGAATTCTTCGCCATGCTGCGCTGCTCGACCTGCAGCACGCGCGAATCCATGAAGACGAAATAAAACCACGGCTGCAGCACTTCGGACAGGTAGATCGACGAGCGTATCATCGCTTCGAGGCGGTCCAGCGGCGACTTCACGTCGACGAACAGCAGCGGCAAGGCTTGCGTGGCGTGGCGCACCACGTCCTCGATCATTTCGGCCAGTTGATCCTTGCTGGTGATGTAGCCATACAGGCCGCCCATCGACAGCCCCGTCTCGCGGCACAGGTCGCGCAAGCTCATGGCGCGGAAGCCCACGTCATTGGCCAGGCGGAAGGTGGCGACGAAGATGCGTTCAAGATTTTCCAGCGCCGGCTTGCGGCGCTTGACGCCGATACGTTCCGCGTGGCGGTCAAGAATATATTCCCAGATGTTTTCGCCATTTAAAGGCGTCATCTGCTGAAACTGTTCAAAATTAAAATGGGTCGACAAGTGCATTCCCAAATAACGGTGTAAGAGCGATATCCATGCAATGCCTGGGCAAGGCACTGCAAGACGGCGGGACGGCTGATGCGGGGCCGATTATAGCTCAGGAAAACAACTATTTTACTTTTCAACTATGCAATGGGCGCATAAGCCACGCCAAATACCCACAGTTATTGCGCTGCATCATGCAATTCAAATGCAATTTACATCGAGCGGTGCTACATTTAAAAAACCGAGCGCTCGCTATTTTTAATGCATCGAGAATGCAAGGAGTGCACGGTTCACCGCTACAGCATCGACATTTCCATATTATTCAAATAACGGAGACAAAATGAAGACTCGCTTTTGGCAACTGCTATCCACCCTGCTGTTCACCCTCGCCATCCTGCCCGGCAGCGCCAGCGCCGCCGGCTACACGCAAACGAAGTACCCGATCGTGCTCGTGCACGGCCTGTTCGGCTTCGACAAGCTCGGTCCCGTCGATTATTTTTATGGCGTCTCCGACGCCTTGCGCAGCGGCGGCGCACAAGTGTATGTGACTACCGTGTCGGCCGCCAACAGCACGGAAGTGCGCGGCGAGCAGCTGCTGTCGCAGGTGCGGCAAATCCTCGCCGCCACGGGGGCGGCCAAGGTCAATTTGATCGGCCATAGCCACGGCGGCCCCACGGCCCGCTATGTCGCCTCCGTGCGCCCCGACCTGGTGGCGTCCGTCACCAGCGTGGCCGGCGTGAACAAAGGCTCCAAGGTGGCAGACATCCTCAGCGGCGCCATTCCCAACACCAGCAACGCGTTGGGCAATGCGCTCGCCTCCCTGATCGGCATTTTATCGGGCAACAAGGGATTGCCGCAAAACGCGGGCGCCTCGCTGGCGTCGCTGTCCACGGCCGGCTCGCTCGCTTTTAATAGCCGCCATCCGCAAGGTGTGCCCACCTCCGCCTGCGGCGAAGGCGCGTACCAGGTACAAGGCGTGCACTATTTTTCCTGGAGCGGCGCGCAACCGTACACGAACGTGCTCGACGTGGGCGACCCGGCACTGGCAGCCATCAGCCTGGCCTTCGGCGGTGCCAAGAACGATGGCCTGGTCAGCAGCTGCTCCAGCCACCTGGGCAAGGTGATCCGCGACGACTACGCCATGAACCACCTCGATGAAGTCAACCAGTTCGTCGGCATCGTCAATCTGTTCGAGACCAGCCCCGTCACCGTCTTCCGCCAGCAAGCGAACCGCCTGCAAGGCCTGGGACTGTAAGGAGAAGCGCATGTACGCGAAATGGATCTTCGGCGGCAGCCTGGCGGCGCTGGCCCTGTACCTGGCGCTGCGCCCGGGCGAGGCGCCCGCCCCGCCGCCGGAAAAGGCGGAACCGGACCTGTTCGCGTTCGTGCGCTCGATGGAAGGCACCCGGCCCGACGGCAACGTGACGGTGGCCGCCGGCGACAAGCTGGTGGTCGACGCGGAACTGGCCCACCTGTTCGACTACTACCTGGCGGGCCTCGGCGAAAAGCCGCTGGCCGCCATCCGCAGCCAGATCGAGGCGGAACTGGAGCGGCGCCTGGCGCCCGTCCCCGCCCGCGAAGCCAAGCGCCTGCTGGGCGCGTATCTGGCCTACAAGCAGGCGCTGGCCGGGGCCGAGCAGGCCTTGCCGGCGCAAGCCGATGCGGCCCTGGCGGCGCGCGCGCGCCTGCAAGCCATGCGCGCCTTGCGCGGCAATTACTTTACGCCCGAGGAAAGCGCGGGCCTGTTCGGCGCCAGCGACGCGTATGACGACGATGCCGTGGCGCGCATGGCCATCCTCGGCGACACCACGCTCGATGAGGCGCAGCGCCAGGTGCAACTGACGGCGCTCGACCAAAAGATGACGCCCGCCCAGCGCGCCGCGCGCGATGCGCCGCTGCGGGTGGCGCAGCTGGACGCCTCGGTCAATAGCTTGCGGGCACAGGGCGGCGGCGACAACGAAGTCTACCGCCTGCGTGCCAGCACCTTCACGCCAGCGGCGGCCGCGCGCCTGGCGGAACTGGACCGCGAAGAATCGCAGTGGCAGCAGCGCATCATCGCCTATCAAGCGCTCAAAGCACAGAAGGCCAGCCTGCCCGGCGGCGCGCAGGATGCGGCAGCCCTGCAGCAGCTGCGCGACGCCAGTTTCACGCCGGACGAACAGCGCCGGCTGGGCGCCTACGAATAAAGCTCAATGCAGCTGCGCCAGCAAAGCCGCGGCCGCCATCACGTCCGCCGTGCCGCGCCCCTGCCGGTAGCCCGCATGGACGGGGGCCAGCACGGCATGCGCGGCCGCGCCGCGGCCTTGCGCCTGCAGCACGGCCGCCAGGCTGGTGGCGCAGCGCAGTTCCCAGCCGGGCGCCTGCTGCTCCCTGGCCAGCCGCAGCGCTTCTTCCAGCTGTACCCGCACCGCGTCCAGCCCGGTGACATCCTCTTGCGCCAGCGCGCGCCAGCGGTGGTGCGCGTCGCGGCGCAGCACTTCCGGCGCGCTCCACGGCGCCAGGCCCATGCGCGCGCGCCGCAGCGCCTGGCTATCGGCGGCCGCGTCGTGCAGGGTGGCCATCAAATCGACCTGTATCGGCCAGCTGCGCACCGCGGGCCAGGGGAACTGCGTCAGCGCCTCGCCCACATCGAGCAGGCGCTGGTAGGCGGCGCCCCAGGCGCTCCAGTACAGCAAGCCATAGCGGGCCGCATGCTCGCACAGCAGGCAAGTCCACGCATACGCCAGTTCCCGCTGCCCGCACCACAGGGCGACGGGAATGGCATTGACGGCCAGCGCCACGCACAGCGTGACGCCATTGTGTTCGAAGCCCACCGCCACCGCCTCGCGCACCAATTCCAAGGCGTCGTCGGGGCGGCCCTGCATCCACAGGCAGCGCGCCAGCGTGCCGCGCAGGCAAACCTGCTGATCGGCCAGCAAGGCATGATTGAAGCCGAGCTGCCGCTCGCCCTCGGGGTGGGCGAGCACCATGCGCGCCAGCGCCGCCGACTGCACGTAGCGTCCCTGCACATACTCGCCCACGGAGCGCATGCGCGCCAGTACCAGCCGCATCGGCGCGTCATCGCGGGCCTCGCGCGCGTCGCACAGCACGGCAAGCTCGGTGGCGTAACTGTCGGCGCGCTGGAAATCGGCCAGCTTCAGGCAGCAGATCCACATGCCGCAAATCGCCTCACAGCGGCGGCTGCCATCGTCCGTGCGCATGGCCAGCGCATAGCCGTGCTGGAACGAACGCAGCATGGTGCCGGTGATGCCCTGCGTATGCAGCAGCAGGTGCGCCTGCGAGGCATGCAGCCGCATCTCGCTGTCCGGGTCGTCCAGCGCATGCACGGCCATGCGCTCGAGCGCCCGCCCGACGCGCACGCGGTATTCGTCCATCAGCGACAGCTGATAGAACAGGGTTTGCGCGGCCAGGGTCAGGGACACGCCCAGCGCCACGTCGCCATCCTCGCCGAAAGCCCAGTCGATGGCGGCGCGCAGGTCGTCGACATGGCGGCCGTAGCGCGCGCTCCAGCTGGCCGGCGGCATGCTGCCCCAGTCGGCCGCGATGCGTTGGGCCAGGCCCAGGCAATGGCGCGCATGGCGCAGCAGCACGGCGCCCGCATCCCCGCCCGCCGACAGCAACGCGCCGGCATAGGCGCGCGTGGTGTCGAGCAGCCGGTAATACACATGCTGGCGGCAAAATTCGATGCTGACGAGGGACTTGGCCGCCAGGTCGGCCAGGGTGTCGAACACGTCGCAGCCGGCCACGGCGCTGGCCGACTCGAGGCGGAAGCGGCTCCTGAACACGCTCAGCGCCTGCAACACCTGGCGCTCTTGCGCGTCGA
This sequence comes from Janthinobacterium sp. NKUCC08_JDC, assembly GCF_019345575.1. Lineage (NCBI taxonomy): Bacteria > Pseudomonadati > Pseudomonadota > Betaproteobacteria > Burkholderiales > Oxalobacteraceae > Janthinobacterium > Janthinobacterium sp. NKUCC08_JDC. The sequence continues at coordinate 92,271 of NZ_JAHKQW010000014.1, forward strand.
GCAGGCCGTAGCTCCAGTCCAGGGTGGCGCGCAGGGTCTGGTGGCGCAAGGGCATGTTGCGCGCGCCCCGCGTGAGCAAACGAAAACGGTCATCGAGCTGGCGGCGCAATTCGTGCAAGCCGAAATGGCCGATGCGCCCGGCCGCCAGCTCCAGCGCCAGCGGGATGCCATCGAGCCGCCGGCAGATGTCCACCACCACGGGCACGTCGGCGTCGGCCAGCACGAAAGCATCGTCGACGGCCGCGCAGCGTTCGCAAAACAGCTGCACCGCGGCGAAATGGCGGGCTGCCGCCGCATCGGGCACGGCATCGGCCGGCGGCAATTCCAGCGCGGGCAGGCGCTGCAACTGCTCGCTGGTGATGCGCAGCGGCTCGCGGCTGGTGGCCAGCACGTGCAGCAGCGGCGCACCCTTGAGCAAGGCGTCGGCCAGCGCGGCGGCCGCGCCGATCACGTGCTCGCAGTTATCGAGCACGATCAGCATGTGGCGCGGACGCAGGTAGGCCAGCAGCACCGGCATGGCATCGCCGGCCGCCACGGCCACGCCCAGCGCCGTGGCCAGCGCCAGCGGCACCAGACGGCCCTCGTCCAGCGGCGACAGGTCGACGAAACACACGCCGTCGGCATAGCGGCGCAGCACGCGCGTGGCCAGGGCGACGGCCAGCGTGGTCTTGCCGATGCCGCCCGGGCCGGCAATGCACAGCAGCCGCAATTGCAGCAGCTGGTTGGCCATCGTCTGCAGCACCTCGGCGCGACCCAGCATGCGCGTGAGCATGACGGGCAGGTTGTGCCGCGGCTCGGCGCCTGCCGCACCGGGCGCCGGCCGGCCCGTGTGCGCGAGCGGCGCCAGGAAGCCGTAGCCGCGCCCGGGAATGGTGGTGATGTAGCGCTGGCCATCGCGGCCGTCGCCGAGCGCCTTGCGCAGCGCCGCCAGATGCACGCGCAAGGTCGCGTCGTCGACCACGGCATTGGGCCAGACGATGGCCACCAGTTCATGCTTGTCGACGATGTCGCCGGCGCGCTCCAGCAGGGCCAGCAGCAAGTCCATGGCCCTGCTGCCCAGGCGCAGCGCGCGTTCGCCCTCGAACAGCACGCGCTCCAGCGGCAAAAGGCGAAACGGGCCGAAGACATAGGCCGGGGCAGGACTGTTTATCATTCTTGCGTGGGGGAGTAGGTGTTAAAGCACGCGGCTTGCAGTGGCCATATTCTACTGAGCATCCGCGCCATGCCGCATGGCGCCATGTTTCGGCACTGTTACAGGGCCGGCCGGCGCGCCAGCGGCCAGCAGCGCGGCCACGTCGGCCGCGGGCGCCGGGCGGTGCAGGTAAAAGCCCTGTACCTGGGGGCAGCCCAGCCGCCGCAGCTGCGCCAGCTGTTCACCGTTTTCCACGCCCTCGGCCAGCGCCTGCAAACCCAGGCCCCGCGCCAGCGCCAGGGTCGAGGCGACGATGACAGTGTCACAATCTGCGCTGCCACCACTGCCCAGGTCGCGGATGAAGGAGCGGTCGATCTTGATGGTGTGAATCGGCAGCAGCCTGACATGACTCAGGCCCGAATGGCCGGTGCCGTAATCGTCGAGCGAAATGGACAGGCCCAGCGCGCGCAGCCGGCGCAATCCCTGCGTCGCCTGCGCCATGTCGTCGATGCAGCAGCTTTCCGTCACTTCCAGCTCCAGCAGGCCGGGCGGAATGGCGTGACGCCGCAGGCAGCCCAGTACAAAATCGGGTAACTGCGGCTGGCACAGCTGGCGCGCCGAGACATTCACCGCGACCGGCACCACCGGCAGGCCCTGCGCGCGCCACTGCGCCAGCTGGCGGCAAGCCGCGTCGATGCCCCAGTTACCCAGCGCGGCGATGGCGTTCGTCCGCTCGGCCAGGCCGATGAATTCGTTTGGGTAGACGAGGCCGTGGCGCGGATGGTTCCAGCGCAGCAGCGCTTCCAGGCCGACCAGGCGCAGCCGCGCCGTATCGAACTTGCCCTGGTAATGAAAGCAGAATTCGCCGTCGACGATGGCCCTGTCCAGGCGCCCCTGCAACTCCCGGCTGCGCGCCGGCGCCCGGCACAGCAGCGCCAGCGCGCCGTGCCAGAACCTTGACAGGCCCGCCACTAAGCCAGCAGGCGCGGCACGGCAGGCGCAGGGCGGCCCGCCAGAACCGCCGGCCCCTGGCGCAGGCGAAACACGCTGACCACCTGCAGCAGATTCGCCGCCTCGCCTTCCAGCGATTGCGATGCGGCGGCAGCTTCCTCCACCAGGGCCGCGTTCTGCTGCGTCACTTCATCCATCTGCACGACCGCCTGGCTGACCTGGCCGATGCCCGTGCTTTGCTCGGCGCTGGCCGCCGTGATGTCGGCCACCATCTGGCTCACGCGCCCCACGGCCGCCACCACTTCCTGCATCGTGGCGCCGGCTTGCGCAACCAGCGCCGCGCCCGCGTCCACCTGCTGCGTCGAGGTGGCGATCAGGGCGCGGATATCGCGCGCCGCCGCCGCGCTGCGCTGCGCCAGGTTGCGCACTTCCGTTGCCACGACGGCAAAGCCGCGCCCCTGCTCTCCCGCACGCGCCGCTTCCACGGCTGCGTTCAGGGCCAGGATATTCGTCTGGAAGGCCAGCATGTCGATCACGCCGATGATGTCGGCGATCTGCGCAGACGACGCACTGATGGCGTCCATCGTATGGATCACCTGGCCCACGGCTTGCCCGCCGGCGCCTGCGATGTTCGCCGCCTCGACGGCCAGCACGCTCGCATGGCGGGCATTGTCCGCGTTCTGCTGCACCGTGGAGCTCAGTTCCTCCATGGCCGACGCGGTCTGTTCGAGCGAGCTGGCCTGCTCCTCCGTGCGCGAGGACAGGTCGATATTGCCGGCCGCGATCTGCGACGAAGCCGTGGCGATGGTGTCGGTGCCGCTGCGCACGCGCTGCACGATGTCGAGCAGGTTGCCGTTCATGATGCACAGCGCGTCGAGCAGCTTGCCCGTTTCATCGCCGCCGTGGCGGCCGAAGGTCGACGTCAGGTCGCCGGCGGCCACGGTCTGCGCCACGTTCAAGGCATGGCGCAGCGGATCGACGATGCTGCGCGTGACCAGCCAGGCCGTGACGAGCGAAAAGAGCACGGCCAGCGCGCTCAGCGCCAGCATCATGTTGCGCGCCGTCGTATATTCGTGATGCACCTGGTCGCCCGCCTCCTCCATCAGCGCATGCTGGTACGCGATCAGGCTTTCCAGCGCCGCCATGTAGCGCAGCTGCTCGCCGCGCACCGTACCGAGCAGCAAACCGGTCGCTTCATCGCGCGCGCCCTCTTCCAGCAGGGCCAGTACCTTGTCGCGCCCGCCGTTGAACGCGGCGCGCGCCTGCGTCACGGCCGCCATCAGCTCGCGGCCCTGCGGCGACTGCACCGCCTTTTCCAGCTGCGCCAGTCCTTTTTCCGTGTCGCCGCCCGCCCTCGCGATGGTGGCGCGTTCCTGCGCCAGCTGCTGCGGCTCCGTCATCAAAAGCAGGTTGCGCGAGGAGCGCGCGATGATGTTGACATTCTTGATGATGTCGTTGGCCAGCACGGTTTTCGGATATTTGTCATCGATCACGTCGCGCATGCGCAGTTCCAGGCTGGACAGGCGCAGCATGCCCAGCACGGCGGTCGCCAGCAGCAGCAAGGTCAATAATGCAAAGGCACAGCGCAAGCGCGTGCCGATTTTCATATTTGCCATCTTTATTCGCATCCTTCAGTGTGGTACATCGGTCATCGTGCCGGGCTCGCATGCAAGGCTGACGGCAATGGCTGCCGCCTGCCAGGTATGGCCGGACGCAGCAGGCGGAAGGGTCAGCCGGGATGTGGCCGAGGCGGGAACAAGGGCGGTACGGCTGGCAGTGTGAGTTATCTCACAAGCAATGTCGCGTTAAGTTTTGCAAAGATTTGCTTAGATGGCAAAACAGCTATTTTAATAACGCTGTTTTTTTAGTAAGTAGTAACCGCAGTTCGAACCGGAGTGCGCCCCTGCGCACGCATGTGAAAACGGCCGCGCAAGGCGGCCGTCCGGTAGCGCATGCGGGCGCCGTCAATCGATCAAAACACTTCCCACTCGTCGTCGCGCGGCGCGCTCTGGCGCTGGGATGGCACGGCGTGCAGGGCCGGGCGGCCCGAATTGGGGTGTGATACGGGGCGCGAAGCTTGTCCCGGTACCGGACGCTTCAGCGCAGCGCTGGCCGCCACGGTGCGCGGCGCGGCCGGCTTTGCGTTTGCGTGCGCGGCAGGCGCCAGCGCGCCATCGAGCTTGAAGACGCTGACCACCTGGGCCAGCTGGCCCGATTGCTCCTGCAGCGATTCGGCCGCGGCGGCCGCCTCTTCCACCAGGGCCGCGTTTTGCTGCGTCACCTGGTCCATCTGGCCGATGGCCTGGTTGATCTGGTCGATGCCCGAGCTTTGCTCCTGCGTGGCCAGGCTGATTTCCGCCATGATGTCCGTCACGCGCTGCACGCTGGCAACGATTTCAGCCATCGTGCTGCCCGCCTCGGCCACCAGCTTGCTGCCCGTGTCGACGGCCACGACGGAGTCGCCGATCAGCGTCTTGATTTCCTTGGCGGCGGCTGCGGAACGCTGCGCCAGATTACGCACCTCGGTGGCCACGACGGCGAAACCGCGTCCCTGCTCGCCCGCGCGCGCCGCTTCCACGGCGGCGTTGAGCGCCAGGATATTCGTCTGGAAGGCGATGCCGTCGATGACGGAAATGATGTCGACGATCTTGCGCGACGAGTCGTTGATGGCGTCCATGGTCTCGACCACCTTGCCCACCACGGCGCCGCCCTTGACCGCCACGCCCGAGGCGCTCAGCGCCAGCTGGTTGGCCTGCTGGGCGTTGTCGGCGTTCTGCCGCACGGTCGACGTCAGCTCTTCCATCGACGACGCCGTCTCTTCCAGCGAACTGGCTTGCTCTTCCGTGCGCGAGGACAGGTCCAGGTTGCCGCTGGCAATTTCCGACGAGGCCGTGGCGATGGTCTCCGTGCCGCTGCGCACCTGGCCGACGATGCTGACCAGGCTGGAATTCATGTCTTTCAGCGCCCGCAGCAGCTGGCCCGTTTCTTCCGTCGTGTGCACCTCGATCTGGCTCGTCAGGTCGCCCGAAGCCACCGTCTGCGCCACTTTCACGGCCGCATTGATCGGCTGGGTGATGGCGCGCGTGATGTAGGCGGCGCAGCCGATGCCCAGCGCGGAGGCCAGCAAGCCGAGGATGACCATCAGGCTTTCCGAGCGGATCACGGCCGCGCTGCCATCCTTGACGCTGGCATCGGCCACGCCGTTATTGAGCTTGATGATCTCGTTGAGCGTGCCTTCGGCCTTGCCGAACAGCGCACGCGAATCCTGGTACTGCTTGTAGAATGCCGCGAACAACTCTTTCTGCCGCGGCTCGTCGCGGTTGTCGGCCAGCTGGCGCAGGATGGCGCGCACCTTGTCGTCATCGCCCTTCCAGGCCGCCCACTCGCCCTGGAAGCGCTGCCACAGCACGGCTTCCTCGGGGGTTTGCGGCAGCGGCTCGTACAGCTTGCGGCCCGCCTCGATATTCGTCCATGCCTTGGTGCGCAGCTGCAGCGCTTCCGCGAACTTGTCCTGTGCCTGGTAATTGTTTTCATACATGGCGGCCGTCAGGGTGGCGGCGGCGACGGCCGTCTGGCCTTCGCTCATCATCATCAGGCCCTGGATCGACGGCAGGCGCACCACGCCGATTTCATTGACGGCGCGCCCGACGGTGGCGATGCCCGAATAGCCGCTGACGCCCACCACCAGCAAGGCCGCCATCATCACGGCGACAAGCGTCGCCAGCTTCCATTTGATCAGTAAATTCTTAAACATGGCTAGGTCCTTTATAAAGTCACGAAGACTGCTGGCGAAGTTGGGGCTGGCATGTTCGAGTAAAACAGCTGACACTTGTATAAAGGTGGCGGGGATAGGGCGTACGCTTCGTTACAATTGGCGAGATTTCATAAGTGGAAGCATAGTGGAAAACAAGCGTGCTGGCTGTCAAATACTTGATACAAGACAAGATTTATTTCTTTACTGTGGCGCGTATTGCACATCGGTCAAAAAAAATGACAGGGCGCCCCGCTTTGGTGCAAAAAATCCCCGTGCCTCACTATTGGCTACGCAGTTGATAGTCGTATAAGATGAGCAACAAGCAAACAACAGGCAGACCATGGCTTATCCTATCGAACACAAACTGGTGATCGGGGTCGCTTCCAGCGCCCTGTTCGACCTGGCCGAATCGCACCAGGTCTACCTCGACAACGGCCCAGAGGAGTACCGCAAGTACCAGGAAACGCATATCGACACGGTCCTGCCGCGCGGCGTGGCCTTCCCCTTCATCCGCCGTTTCCTGAACATCAACAAGCACTATCCGCGCCAGTCGCCCGTGGAAGTGGTGCTGTTTTCGCGCAATTCGCCGGAAACCGGCTTGCGCGTCATGCACTCGATCGCCCACTACGGCCTGGACATTTCACGCGCCGCCTTCATGACGGGCAAGTCGCCCTACCCCTACCTGCCCGCCTTCAACGCCTCGCTGTTCCTCAGCGCGAATGAAGGCGACGTGCGCAGCGCCCTGGCCTGCGACTACCCGGCCGGCCTGGTGCTGCCATCGCGCACGGAAGACGACGAGGACGACGAGGAATTGCGCGTGGCCTTCGATTTCGACGGCGTGATCGCCGACGACGAAGCGGAAACCGTCTTCAAGCGCAACAACGACGTCGAAGAATTCCACGCCCATGAAACCCTGAACGTGGGCACGCCGCACCGCCCCGGACCGCTGGCTGGCCTGTTCCAGAAGCTGGCCACGATGCAGCGCCTGGAAGAAAGGGCGCAGCGGCGCGACCCCGGCTATAAAAAGATCCTGCGCATCGCCATCATCACGGCGCGCAACGCGCCTTCGCACGAGAGAGTCGTAACGACCCTGAAAAGCTGGGGCGTGGCGGCCGACGAGACGTTTTTCCTGGGCGGCATGGACAAGTCGCGCGTGCTGGCCGTGTTCAAGCCGCATATCTTCTTCGACGACCAGTTGAGCCACCTCAAATCGGCGGGCGGCACGATACCGATGGTGCATGTTCCCTTCGGCGTTGCAAATATGCGCACATGATAAAACCTGCTGCGCGTCGTGCTTTACGGCCTGCGATGCTCACTGTGCTCAAGCACAGTTGCGCTTCTCGACCGCAAATCACTTCCGCTCGCGACGGTTTTCTCAAGCGCGGAGATATAGGCGATGGTCTATAATCCTGCCTGTCAGCGCCGTCACTGGCGGCGCGGCGCGCACCACAGCTGTCCCATTCAACTGCCTCTGCCACTAGTGTCATCGCCTGCATGTCCTTAGACTTAACAAAAGCCCTCCCCAAGCCCGGCAACCGCTATGCGTTGCCTGCCCTGTATGGTTCATCCGACGCCTATGCCCTGGCGCTGGCCGCTTTGGCCTTGAAAGCGCGGGGCCAGATGCTGGCCGTGGTGGTGGCGCAGGCCAGCGACGGCCAGCGCCTGCTTGATGAAATCCCGTGGTTTGGCGGCAAGGAACTGCGCTGCCACTTGCTGCCGGACTGGGAAACCCTGCCCTACGACGCGTTTTCGCCGCACCAGGACCTGGTCTCCGAGCGCCTGGCCACCTTGCACGAAATCCAGACGCGCCAGTGCGACGTGCTGATCGTGCCGGCCACCACGGCGCTCGTGCGCCTGGCGCCGCCATCGTTCCTGGCCGCCTACACCTTCTTCTTCAAGAAGGGCGAAAAGCTCGATGAAGCGCGATTGAAGTCGCAGCTGACCCTGGCCGGCTACAGCCATGTATCACAAGTGATGTCACCGGGCGAATACTCGGTGCGCGGCGGCCTGCTCGACCTGTTCCCCATGGGGTCCGCCCTGCCCTACCGCCTGGACCTGTTCGGCGACACCATCGAGACCATCCGCACGTTCGATGCCGACACCCAGCGCTCGCTGTATCCCGTGCATGAAGTACGGCTGCTGCCGGGCCGCGAATTCCCCATGGACGAAGCGGCGCGCACCACCTTCCGCAACCGCTGGCGCGAACAGTTCGAAGGCGATCCATCGCGCTCGGTCGTCTACAAGGACATCAGCAGCGGCATCGCCTCGGCCGGCATCGAATACTACCTGCCCCTGTTCTTCGAACAGACGGCCACCCTGTTCGACTACCTGCCGCCCGACGCCTCGCTGGCCCTGGTGGGCGAGATTGACGCTGCCATCGGGCGCTTCTGGACCGATACCCAGTCGCGCTACCGCTTCCTGAAGGCGGACCGCGAACGGCCTATCCTGCCGCCCGAATCGCTGTTCCTGTCCGACGAGCAGTTCTTCGGCCTGGCCAAGCCGTATGCGCGCCTGGCGATCGCCAAGTCGAACGATGCGCTGGCGTCCGAACTGTCGGCGCCCGTGCCGAACATCGCCGTCAACCGCCGCGCCGACGATCCGCTGGCCAACCTGCGCAGCTATTTGCTGCAATCGGGGCGCCGCGTGATGATCTGCGCCGAATCGAACGGCCGCCGCGAAACCTTGCAGCAGTACTTCACCGAATACGATCTGCACCTGACGCCTGTGGAAGGCAGCGATGGCTTTTTGCAGTCCGACGCCAAGCTGATGCTGGGCGTGGCGCCGCTGCATGCGGGCTTCGAGCTGTTCACGCCGGACGGAAATTTATCCTTCATCACGGAGACGGAGCTGTACGCCGGTTCCGGCCGCCGGGTCGGCACCAAGAAACAGGAAGGCGTGACGCAAGTCGAGTCGATGGTGCGCGACCTGTCGGAGCTGAAAATCGGCGACCCCGTCGTACACATCAACCACGGCATCGGGCGCTACATGGGCCTGACCAGCATGGACCTGGGCGAAGGCGAGACGGAGTTCCTGCACCTGGAATACGCGAAGGACACCAAGCTGTACGTGCCAGTATCGCAGTTGCATGTGATCTCGCGCTATTCGGGCGCGTCGCCGGAAGACGCGCCGCTGCACTCGCTCGGCTCGGGCCAGTGGGAAAAGGCGAAGAAGCGCGCGGCCGAACAGGTGCGCGACACGGCCGCCGAGCTGCTCAACCTGTATGCGCGCCGCGCGCTGCGCCAGGGCCACTCGTTCGAATTCTCGTCGCACGACTACCAGCGCTTCGCCGACAGCTTCGGCTTCGATGAAACGCCGGACCAGGCCGAGGCCATCCACAACGTCATCAAGGACATGACTTCCGGTAAACCGATGGACCGCCTCGTCTGTGGCGACGTCGGCTTCGGCAAGACGGAAGTGGCGCTGCGCGCCGCGTTTATCGCCGTCATGGGCGGCAAGCAGGTGGCCATCCTGGCGCCCACCACCCTGCTGGCCGAGCAGCATGCGCAAACCTTCGCCGACCGCTTCGCCGACTGGCCCGTGCGCATCGCGGAATTGTCGCGCTTCCGCAGCGGCAAGGAGATCACGCAGGCGTTCAAGGGCATGGCCGACGGCACCATCGACATCGTCATCGGCACCCATAAACTGCTCTCCGACGACGTGAAATTCACGCGCCTGGGTCTCGTCATCATCGACGAGGAACACAGGTTCGGCGTGCGCCAGAAGGAAGCGCTGAAAGCCTTGCGTGCGGAAGTGGACGTGCTGACCCTGACGGCCACGCCGATCCCCCGCACCCTGGGCATGGCCCTGGAAGGCTTGCGCGACTTTTCCATCATCGCCACGGCGCCGCAAAAGCGCCTGGCCATCAAGACGTTCGTGCGCAGCGAAGGCGAAGCCATCATCCGCGAAGCGTGCCTGCGCGAACTCAAACGCGGTGGCCAGATCTACTTCCTGCACAACGAAGTGGAAACCATCCAGAACCGCCTGGCCATGCTGACGGAACTGCTGCCCGAGGCGCGCATCGCCGTGGCGCATGGCCAGATGCACGAGCGCGACCTGGAAAAAGTCATGCGCGACTTCGTCGCCCAGCGTTTCAACATCCTGCTGTGCACGACGATCATCGAGACCGGTATCGACGTGCCGACGGCGAACACCATCATCATGCACCGTGCCGACAAGTTCGGCCTGGCGCAGCTGCACCAGCTGCGCGGCCGTGTGGGACGCTCGCATCACCAGGCCTACGCCTACCTGCTCGTGCACGACGTGCAAGGCCTCACGAAACTGGCGCAGCGCCGCCTGGACGCCATCCAGCAGATGGAAGAACTGGGCAGCGGCTTTTACCTGGCCATGCACGACCTGGAAATCCGCGGCGCCGGCGAAGTGCTGGGCGAGAGCCAGTCGGGCGAGATGACGGAAATCGGCTTCCAGCTGTATTCGGACATGCTCAACGAAGCCGTGCGCTCGCTGAAAGCGGGCAAGGAGCCGGACCTGGCCGCGCCGCTGGCGTCGACCACGGAGATCAACCTGCACGTGCCGGCCCTGCTGCCGGCGGACTTCTGCGGCGATGTGCACGAGCGCCTGTCGATCTACAAGCGCCTGGCCAACTGCGCCACGCAAGAGAAGATCGACGATATCCAGGAGGAGCTGATCGACCGCTTCGGCAAGCTGCCCGACGCCGTCAAGGCCCTGGTCGAGACGCACCGCTTGCGTATCGCGGCGAAAACCGTGGGCATCGTCAAGATCGACGTGCATGGCGAGGCGGCCACCCTGCAATTCATGGCCAAGCCACCGATCGACCCGATGCGCATCATCGACCTGATCCAGAAAAACCGCCATATCAAGCTGCATGGCCAGGACAAGCTGAAAATCACGGCCGCCATGCCGGACCTGGCCGCGCGCGTGACGCAGATCAAGACCACCATCAAGCAATTGACGGTGTAGACCATTTCGATAATTAATGCAGGACTGCCCCATGACCAATACCAAGACCATCACCATGAATCTGATCCTGCAGGGCCTGGACGGCGATAGCGCCCGCCTCGAACGCATCGCCGCGCTGGCCGCGCCCACGTCCGTCACGCGCCTCGGTCCGAACGCCGTGCGCTGCGAACAGATCGCCTATTCGCCCGCGCTGCGCCCCACGATCGAAGTGGCGGCGCAGGCGGCGCAGCTGGACGCCACCTACATGATGGGACAGCGCGAACTCAGCGAATTCAAGCTCGTGGCGATGGACATGGATTCGACCCTGATCACCATCGAGTGCATCGATGAAATCGCCGACATGCAGGGCCTGAAACCGCAAGTGGCGGCCATCACGGAAGCGGCCATGCGCGGGGAACTCGATTTTGCGGCCAGCCTGAAACAGCGCGTGGCCCTGCTCGAAGGCCTCGATGCGTCGGCCCTGCAGCGCGTCTACGACGAACGCCTGAAGCTGTCGCCGGGCGCGGAAGCCATGCTGGCGGCCGTGCAAAAGGCCGGCCTGAAAACCCTGCTGGTGTCGGGCGGCTTTACCTTCTTCACCGAACGCCTGAAGGAACGCCTGGGCCTCGACTACACGCACGCGAACGCACTGGAAATCATCGACGGCAAGCTGACGGGCAAAGTCCTGGGCGGCATCGTCGACGCCGAGGAAAAACAGCGCACGGTGGAGCGCGTGTGCGCGGAACTGGGCATTACGCCATCGCAGGCCATCGTCATGGGCGACGGCGCCAACGACTTGAAAATGATGGGCATCGCCGGCCTGTCCGTCGCTTTCCGCGCCAAGCCCGTGGTGCGCTCACAGGCCGACGTGGCGCTGAACTTCGTGGGGCTCGATGGCTTGCTCAACGTCTTGAGCTGAGCCGGCGCCAGCTTAGCGCTATCTGGCGGGCGGTGCGCGCACGGCGGCATAAGTTTGCTATATTGCAAACTTGTGATCATCCCGCCAGCCCATCGTGAAAGAACACCGCATGCCGCCACCGCTGCCAGAAGAAATACAACGCCACCTCGATATATTCGTCGTCGCCGCGCAAACGGTCTTCGGGGCCGACCTGGCCGCCGCCGTGCTGTTTGGCTCGGCCGCCGATGGCCAGCTGCGCGCCACCTCCGACGTCAACCTGCTGTTGCTGCTCAAGCGCTTTACGCCACAGGCGGCCGATGCGCTGCGCGCGCCCTTGCGCCTGGCACACGCCGCCATCGATTTGCAGGTGATGTTCCTGCTCGAAAGCGAATTGCCGCAGGCCGCCGACGCCTTTGCCGTCAAATTCGCCGACATCATCGCGCGCCACCAGGTGCTGCATGGCGCAGACCCTTTCGCCAGCCTGCACACGAACCGCGACGCCGTGCTGCGCCGGCTGCGGCAAGTGCTGCTGAACCAGCAGGTGCGCATGCGCGAACGGTATATGCTATTGAGCCTGAATGAAGAACAGCTGGCCGGCGCCATCGCCGACGCGGCCGGCCCGCTGCGTTCGGCGGCGGCCTCGCTGGCGCAGCTCGAGGGCAAACCTGCGCAATCCGGCAAGCAGGCGCTCGAAGCGTTTGTCGACCAGTTGGGCGACCCGGCCCTGCACTCTGCCTTGCAAGCCATGTCGGCCGCGCGCGAAACGGCGCGCCTGGCGCCGGGGCAGGCCCTCCCAGCCTTCACAAGCCTGATGGCGATTACCGAACGCCTGCGCGAACACGCGGAGCAGATGCGGTGAACGGCTTCAATCCCTTTGACTGGAGCGGGCCATCGTTCCTGCTGGCCTACCTGATCTTCGGCACGCTCGTGTACTACCTGGCGCGCGAGCTGCTGATCCGCCAGGAGCTGCGCAATCCGCACGCCCAGCTGTCGCTGGCCGATGATCCCTACCGCATCGCGTTCCTGCGCGGTGGCGCCCTCGAAGCCGTGAAGATCGCCGCCATCGTGCTGGTCGACCGGGGCTTGCTGCGCGCCGACGGCCCGCTGCTGGAAACGGCCAGCGCCGACAGCCTGCGCTTTGCCAGCCACGATATCGAACGCGACGTGCTGCGGCTGTACCTGGGGCGCCAGGGCCACAGCAAGGAACTGGCCGTGCAGGCCGAGATGCTGCCATCGTGCCGCGCCTACCAGGAGGCGTTGACGCGGCAGGAATTGCTGGTCGGCCCGCCGCTGCTGCGCCGGCGCGAACGCATCACCTGGGCCGCGCACTGGCTACTGCTGACGGTGGCCGGCGTCAAAGCCGTCATCGCCATCAGCCGCCAGCACTACAATCTGCTGTTCCTGGCGGCCCTGCTGGCGATTTTTCTCCTCATGCTGCGCGGCTTGCGCACCCAGGCGACCAGCTGGAGCGCGCAGCGGCTGCTGACCGACCTGCGCATGCTGTTTGGCCGGCTGAACATGCGCTCAGCGCGCCTGCAGGCGGGCAGCAGCAGCGCCGACATGGCGCTGCTGGCCGCCATCTTCGGTATCGGCGCCCTGCCCTTGTCCGTGTACGCGTATGTCGCCGAGCTGTATCCGGTGCCGCGGCAAAATGGCGGTGGCGACTCCTCGTCCAGCAGCACGGGCGACTCGGGCGACTCGTCATCGGGCGGCGGCGGTGACGGCGGCGGCAGCGGCTGTGGCGGTTGCGGCGGTGGCGGCGGCTGTGGCAGTTAGCAAGGACGCCACGCGCGACCGCGTCGGCCTGGGCTGGCGCGGCGAACTGGCTGCCGGCATCCTGTCCAATCTGGCGCGAATCGATGTGCTGGAAGTGATCGCCGACGATTATTACGGCGCCTCGCGCAACGGCATTTCGGCCTTGCGCAGCCTGGCGCGCCAGGTGCCGGTCAGCCTGCATGGCGTGGGCATGGGGCTGGCGTCGACGATTCCCGCCGACCCGCGCCGCCTGCATGCGATGGCGCGCCTGATACAAGCGGTGCAGGCGGAATCGTGGTCCGAGCACCTGAGTTTCGTGCGCGCCGGCGGCATCGAGATCGGCCACCTGGCGGCACCGCCGCGCACGCCGCACAGCGCCGCCGGCGCCATCGCCAATATCGCGCTGGCCACGCGCATCGTCGGCAGCGCGCCGCTGATGGAAAACATCGCCACCCTGGTCCAGCCGCCTGCCAGCACCATGGACGAAGCCGAGTGGGTGGCGCAGATTATCCACGGCGCGCAAGTGCCGCTGCTGCTCGACCTGCACAACCTGTATGCGAATGCCGTCAATGCTGGCGAGTCGCCGCAGGAACTGCTGCTGCGCCTGCCGCTGGACAGGGTCGGCGCCGTGCACCTGAGCGGCGGCCACTGGATCGCTGCGCCGGGCGGTGGCCAGCGCTTGCTGGACGACCACCTGCACGACGTGCCGCCCGAAGTCTTTGCTTTATTGACCGTGCTGGCGCGCCATGCGCCGCAACCGTTGACGGTGACAGTCGAACGCGACGGCAATTACCCGTCGTTCGAGCATGTGCTGGGCCAGCTGGAATCGGCGCGCGCGGCCTTGCGCGCGGGACGAAACGCATGAGTTCCCCCGCACTGGAAACCTTGCTGGCAAGGCTGTACACGGACGACGCCCTGCGTGCCGCCTTCCTGCTTGAGCCACTTGCGCAAGCCTTGCAGCATGGCTTGTCGCCGCAGGAAGCGGAGGCGATAGCCGCAATGGACCGCATCGGCCTGCAGATGGCGGCGGCCAGCTACCGCGCCAAGCGCGCCGGGCGCGCTGGCCAGACGAAACCAGCGCAACGCTGGTGGCGCCGGCTGCTGCAAATGTGGCGCTAAGCGCCCGCTACAGCTGCCACATACGCAGCGGCAGCAAGCCCCACCAAGCCAGCACCAGCAGCAGTTGCAAGGCCGCCAGCAAGGCCACCCAATCCCATTTCGCCAGCGAGCCCGCCTCGGCCGCCGTGCCGCGGCTGCGCCAGCAGCGGGCCAAACCGAACGCCGTCGCCAGCGGCAGCGCGCCCGTCGCCAATGCCAGCAGCACGCTGGCGATGGTGACGTCGCCCAGTCGCAGGTAGGACTGGAAATAGAAAAACGGCAGCGGCAAGAGCAGCGCCAGCATGGCCAGCAAAGGCGCGAACAGATGGTCACTCCGTTCCAGGCTGCGCCGCGCGGCCCGCCACACGCCCACCAGCAGCACGTACAGCAAGCCGGCCGCCCCGAGGGCCAGGCTGCCCCACAGCACCAGCATGCGCAGCATCGACGCGCGCTCATAGCTGCGCAAGCCATCGCTGAGCACATGCTTGCCATCCTCCTGCATCAGCACGTGCGATGGCGTGCTGCGGTCGCTGGCGCGGAACAGCAAGCCGCCCACCGGTTCCAGCTCCTTCGGCTCGCCCTGGAACGGGATCAGGAACAGCGACTCGCCATCCCATTTCACCCGCGTAAAGCCGAAGACGGCGTCGACCCAGGCCATGCTGGCCATGGGGCTGGGCGACGGCACGTAGACGCCCTGCCAGTTTTCCACCGTGGGCGCGGGCGTGCCGCGTGGGGCCGGCGCGCGCAGCGGCAGTTCCAGGTCGCGCAGCAGCAGGCGGTTGAAGCGTTCATAGTCGGCCTGCTCCGCATCCGTATTGAAGGCCACGAAGAAGGCGCTGTCCTGCTCCGGGTAGATGCACAGCATGGCGCGAAAACCGACAGTCGTGCCGGGATGGCAGGCACCCACCACGTTATGGCGGTCGCGCACGGCCAGCGCCAGGCCGTGGCCCGTTGCCAGGCCCGCCAGCGCCGCATCCGTGCCGGCCGGTTCGGACAAGGCACCCATCAGCGCCAGGTCGATGAACTGCGTGCCCTGCAGCTTGCCATCGCCCATCAGGAATTGCGCCAGCCTGGCCATGTCGGCCGCCGTGGTGGTAAATTGCGCGGCCGGACGCAAATACTGGGGCACGGCCGGCTGCGCCACGCCATGCTCGAAGTGGCCCATGGCCAGGCGCGGGTCCGCATGCGATCCCGCCTGGGTACTCATTTGCGTAACATAGGCAAACGTGCTGTCCGCCATGCCCAGCGGTTGCAGCAGCTGCGCGTCGAGATAGCGTTCATAGGGCTGGCCCGTCACCTTCTCGATCACCATGCCCAGCAAGCCATAGCCCATGTTCGAGTACGCATAGCGGCTGCCGGGCCGCGCGCGCACGCGTAGCAGATTGCGTCCACCGTCAAAGCCCTCGGCCAGCGGCGTCTCCGGCGCCGGGTTCAGGCTGAACGCCTGCCAGAAGCGCACGTTATCGAGGCCCGACGTATGCGCGAGCAGGTGGCGGATGCGCACGGGGTCGCTGCCCTGCCACGGGTTTTTCAGCGCCAGTTCCGGCAGCACCTGCTGCAATGGCGTGTCGAGCGTGAGCTTGTCTTCGCTGACCAGGCGCAAGACGCCCAGCGCCAGCGCCACCTTGCCCACGGAGCCCACCTGCATACGCGTGTCGGTCTGCATCGGTATGTTCTTGGCGGCATCGCGCAAGCCGGATGCGCCGACTTTGACTGTTCCGTCAGGCAAGACTTCACTCCAGACGGCGCCCGCCAGGCCCTCGTCCTTCAAGCCGGCGGCAAACTCCGCCTCCAGGGTGGGGCCGGCCGCATGAGCCACGGTGGCACAGCACAGCAGCAAGGCTGGCACGGCGCGCTGCAGCCATGACCTGGCGCGCGCGGCCACGGTAAGATATCGATCTCGTTTCAACAATGTATTCTGCCTTTTTCCATGGACTGCGCTCCTGCGCCGCTTTGCTTGTTACAATTAAAAATTGAGCAACGACGGGAGCTTTCATGTCACAAGATATTATTTTGGATACCCAACTCCAGCAGACCAAAAACCTGGCCTGGTGGTTGTACCTGATACATGGCGCCAGCTTCGTGTTTTCGCTGGGCGCGTTTTCCTTCATTCCGCTCATCATCAATTATGTGAAGCGGGACGAGGCGGCCGGGACCTTCGTGTACAGCCATCACAGCTGGATGATCCGTTCCTTCTGGTGGTATGTGGCCTGGGTCGTCGTCGGCGCCATCCTGTGGGTCACGCTGATCGGCATTCCGCTGGCCATCATCGTGTGGGGCGTGGCCTGGCTGTGGAAAGCGTACCGCCTGCTGCGCGGCTTCCTCGACCTGAACAACAACAAGCCCGTGCCCATGTAACAGGTGCTTCGCGGCAAGCCAACGGCTTGCCGCCGCCTACATCGCCGCGAACGCCCGTTCGATATCGGCGATCAAGTCCTGCGGATCTTCCAGCCCCACGTTCAGGCGCACGAGCTGGCCCGGCAACTGCCAGCCCTTGCGCATGGCGGCAATGCGGTACGGCATCACCAGGCTGTTCGCGCCACCCCAGCTGTAGCCAATCTTGAACAACTGCAAGGCATCGACGAAACGGTCCGTCTGCGCCTCTGTGTAGCGGGCATCGAACAGCACGGAAAACAGGCCGCCCGCGCCCGTGAAATCACGCTGCCAGATGGCGTGGCCCGGGCAATCGGCGAACGCCGGATGCAGCACCGTGGCGATCTCGCCGCGCCCCTTGAGCCAGGCGGCCACAGTGCGCGCGCCGACGTCGTGCGCGTCGAAGCGCAGCTTCATGGTGGGCAAGCCGCGCAGCACCAGATAGGCATCGTCCGCCCCCACGCCCATGCCCAGACGCATGTGCGCCTGCGCCAGGCGGTCGTGCAGCGTCCGCTCGCGCGTAATGAGCGCACCCATCAGTACGTCAGAGCCGCCCGACTGGTATTTCGTCAGCGCCTGCATGATGATATCCACGCCCAGGTCGAAACCGCGCAGGGCCAGGCCCGCCGACCAGGTGTTGTCCAGGGCCACCAGCACGCCGCGCGCATGAGCGGCCGCGCAGATGGCGGGCAAGTCCGGCACTTCCATCGTCACGGAACCTGGCGCTTCGGTCCAGATCAGTTTGGTGTTTGGCTGGATCAGGGCGGCGATGCCGGCGCCGATGAGCGGATCGTAATAGCGGGCCGTGATGCCGAAGTCCTGCGCCAGCCAGCGTCCCAGTTCGCGGTTCGGGTTGTATATATTTTCCGGCAATAAAACGTCATCACCCGTTTTCAACAAGGCAAAATCCGCCATGGCGATGGCCGCCAGGCCCGACGGCGCCAGCAGGCAGTATTGTCCCCCTTCGATTTCGGCCAGCCGCGCTTCCAGGGTGAACGTGGTGGGCGTGCCGTGCAAGCCGTAGGTGTAGGCGTTCTTGTCTTTCCAGTCGCCCGAGCGCATGGCCGCGACGTCCTTGAACAGCACGGTGGACGCATGGTGGATGGCGTTCGGAAACGCGGCAAAGCCTTGCGGCGCCTGGTAATCGCTGTGGATCAGCGCGGTTTGCGGAGATTTGGTCTGGGTCATGGCGTCGGGAAATAAAAAAAGGCGGATCAGCCTGTGCTGGTCCGCCTTGATTGTAAGGGCTTTATGCCCTGCACGCCGTACGACTGTTACACCTGCTTACTCGGCAGCGCCCCACAGGTCATGCGCGTCCGCTGAGGTGATCGTCACGTCAACAAATTGCCCGACCGCCAGCTTGCGGTGCGGCTCGAATGGCGGCTTCACATACACGACGCCATCGATTTCCGGCGCATCGGCGGACGAGCGGCCCACGCCGCCGGAGCGGGTGACTTCATCGATCAGCACGCGCACGGTCTTTCCGACCTTGGCCTGCAGGCGTTTCTTGGAGATTTCTTCCTGCAGCAGCATGACGCGGCCGCGGCGCTCTTCGCGCAGCTCTTCCGGCACGGGGTTGGCGATGGCGTTGGCCGTCGCGCCTTCGACAGGCGAATAGGCGAAGCAGCCGAGGCGGTCGATCTGCGCTTCCTTGAGGAAGTCCAGCAGGTATTCGAATTCCGCTTCCGTTTCGCCCGGGAAACCGGCGATGAAGGTCGAGCGTATCGTCAGGTCCGGATTGATGGCGCGCCAGGCCTGGATGCGGTCGAGGTTTTTCTCGCCGCTGGCCGGACGCTTCATGCGTTTCAGCACGTCAGGGTGCGCATGCTGCATCGGAATGTCGAGGTATGGCAGGATGTGGCCGCCGCTCATCATCGGGATGATCTGGTCCACGTGCGGGTACGGATAGACGTAATGCAAACGCACCCAGGCGCCGTAGGACTTGGCCAATTCGCCCAGCGCTTCCGTCAGCTGCGTCATGTGGGTTTTCACGGGACGGCCATTCCAGAAGCCTGAGCGGAATTTCACGTCCACGCCATACGCCGACGTATCTTGCGAAATGACCAGCAATTCCTTGACGCCGGACTTGAACAGGTTTTCCGCTTCGATCATCAGTTCGCCGATCGGACGCGAAACGAGGTCGCCGCGCATGGACGGGATGATGCAGAAGCTGCAGCGGTGGTTGCAGCCTTCGGAAATTTTCAGGTAGGCATAGTGCTTCGGCGTCAGCTTGACGCCTTGCGGCGGCACCAGGTCGAGGAATGGCGCATGCGGCTTCGGCAGGTGCAAGTGGACGGAATCCATCACTTCGGCCAAAGCGTGCGGGCCCGTGACGGACAGCACTTTCGGGTGCACCTTCATGATGATGTCGTCGCCGGCAGCATCTTTCTTGGCGCCCAGACAGCCGGTGACGATCACTTTACCGTTTTCAGCCAGCGCTTCGCCGATGGCGTCGAGCGACTCTTGTACGGCGGCATCGATAAAACCGCAGGTATTGACGATCACCAGATCGGCGCCAGCGTAGGATTTCGCCGTTTCGTAGCCTTCGGCGCGCAGTTGGGTCAGGATTTGTTCGGAGTCGACCAGCGCTTTCGGGCAGCCGAGCGAGACAAAGCCCACTTTCGGCGCCGCACCTGGCATGGCCAGCATAGCCTCGGGCTGGGCGGAAGGAACGGGAATACGGTGAATTTCAGACATAGTTGGCAGCTAGTAAAATGGTGAGGCGAATCGGCTATTGTACCCCGAGCCGCCCCTTGCTGGCAGAACTATGCTGTTTTGATGACGCCGATACAACTCACGGGCGATCAAATCGCCCGGTGAGCGTGTGGCATAGACTATTTCTTGTCCGTTGGCGGGACAGGCGGAACAAACGGGAACGTGCCGAACAGATTCTTGCTCTGGCTCTGCATCTGCTCCTGCATCTGCACGAACAGGCTCTTGCTCTGGTCGATGTAGTTGTTCATCATGCCTTGCATCATCGGGCCCTGGACATTCATGAACTGGGTCCACATTTCAGGGCTGAATGGCTTGCCTTCGAAGCTGCCGGCCGAGGTGCCCGTGAATTTGTGCTGGATATCGGTGAACGCTTGCACGTTCTTTTCCAGGTAGGATCCCATCATGCCCTGCATGGCGTGGCCATAGTAGCGGATGATCTGCGACAACACGCTGCTCGAGAACATCGGTGCACCGTTCGCTTCCTCTTCCAGAATGATTTGCAGCAAGATGCTGCGCGTCAAATCTTCATTGGATTTGGCATCGACGACGGTAAACACCTCATTGTCCAACACCAGCTGCTTGACGTCCGTCAAGGTGATGTAGGAACTGGTTTGCGTGTCATACAGACGGCGGTTGGGATATTTTTTAATCAGGCGGTCTATACTTTTTTTTGCACTACTCATCACAAGTTCCACTTATTGCGCCGCAGCGCATACTGAGTTGATTCGAAAAAAAAGCGAACCAGGGTCCGCTTTCGCACCTGCCTACTTTTTGCATTATAGAGTGGAAAACAACTCCATTGCACATCAGGGTAGTAGATTCCCGCATTTATTGCAACGCAACTAAAAGTAGATTCCTGACAAGACCGGAGATTACGCCGGTCTTGTCAGCAAAAACGCTTTGTGAATTAATCCGCTCTGACTTTAACATACCGGCCCGGCGCCGCCTCGATAGCCGCGTGGCGCTTGTTGCCTGGCTTGCCTGGTGCCTTCACCTGGGCGCCGCCGTGTTCGGCCAGGAAAGCCGCCCATTCGGGCCACCAGCTGCCCACGTGCTCGGTCGCACCTTCCATCCATTGCTCGGCGGTCAAGGGCTTGGCTTTCGCCGTACGTGGCTTGTCATTGCTCCAGTAGCTGCGCTTTTTCTTCGAGGCAGGATTGATCACGCCGGCGATATGGCCCGAAGCGCCGAGGATAAAGCGGTTGGCTTTCGGTTTTTTCGGATTCAGCAAGGCCGTGCTGGCGTAGGCCGCGCCCCAGGGCACGATATGGTCTTCGCGCGAACCGTAGATGAAAGCGGGCGCGTCGATGCTGCTCAGGTCGACCTTTTCCCCGGCCACCGTCAGCTTGCCCGGCACTTTCAGGCTGTTTTCCAGGTAAGTGTTGCGCAGATACCAGCAGAACATGGGGCCTGGCAAGCCCGTGCCGTCGCCATTCCAGTACAGCAGGTCGAACGCGGGCGGCTCCTTGCCCTTCAGGTAATTCGACTGCACGTAGTTCCACACGAGATCGTTCGGCCGCAGGCTTGAGAAAGTGCTGCCCAGGTCGCGGCCCGTCATCAGGCCCCCCTTGGCCAGAGACTGCTCGCGCAGCGCCACTTGTGGCTCGTCGATAAAGACGTCGAGCGCGCCCGTATCGCAGAAATCGAGGAAAGTGGTCAGCAGGGTCAGGCTGGCGGCCGGATTCTCGCCGCGCGCCTTGAGCACGGCCAGCGCCGTCGAGACGATGGTGCCGCCCACGCAAAAGCCGAACATATTGAGCTTGTCCTGGCCGGAGATTTCCTGCGTCACCTTGATCGCCTCGATCACGCCTTGCTCGACGTAATCGTCCCACGTCAGGTGCTGCATGCTCATGTCGGGATTGCGCCAGGACATGAGGAACACGGTATTGCCCTGCTCCACCGCGTAGCGCACGAGCGAGTTTTCTGGCTGCAAGTCAAGGATATAGAATTTATTGATGCACGGCGGCACCATCAACAGCGGCCGCTGGTGTACCGTGGCCGTCGTCGGCGTGTACTGGATCAGCTGGAACAAGGCGTTTTCAAATACCACCGTGCCTGGCGTGGTGGCCACGTTGCGGCCCACTTCGAAGGCCGATTCGTCGGACTGCGAAATGCGGCCCTTCTGCATATCGGCCAGCATATTGCTCAAGCCCTTGGTCAGGCTTTCGCCCTTGGTCTCGATCAGGGTTTGCTGGGCATCGGGATTGGTGGCAAGAAAGTTGGCCGGCGACATGGCATCGACGATTTGCTGCACGGCAAACGCAATCTTTTGCTTCTGGTGCGGCGTCGCCTCCACGGCATCGGCCATGGCGCTGAGAAACTCCGCATTGAGCAGGTAGGCGGCCGCATTGAAGGCCGACAAAGGGCTGGCGTGCCAGGCGGGCGCGGCGAAGCGGCGGTCTTTCAGTTCCGGCGCCTTGCCTGCCATAAAGTCGGCCCACAAGCCCGTCAGCTTGGCTACGTAGGCGTTTTTCAGTTGCTCGATCGCTTCCGGCTTGATGCTGGCGCCCGCATCCTGCAAAATGCCGGCAATCGGATTGCCCTGGGGCTGCGGTACCATGTTGAACCACGTCTTCCACTGCTCAGGATTGCTGATCTGCGCCATCCATTCTTTGGTCATCATTTGAGGATCGGGCATATTCATAGGTATATGTAAGTCCATTCAAGAATTAATAAATAATTACTTCCGGGCCACCTGCATGCAAACTTTTACTGACTGGCAATACCAATGATGCTCATGACCGCTGTTGCCTGGATCTATGTCGTTGGCCTCATGGCGCTGACGGAACCGTCCATCGTCGCCGGGGTGATGACCTTCGTGCTGTACTGCGTCATCCCGCTGTCCATCCTATTCTATCTGACGGGCTCGCGGCGACGCAAACGCAAGGCCGTGCGCATCGCGGAACAGAAGGCGCACGCCCAAGCCTCAGCAGACGATAAAACAAAAACGGCAGACACATAAGTGTCTGCCGTGCAGATTATTTGCGCCAGATCAAGCTGGCCTGTCTTCCCGTGACGCCATCGCGCCGGTACGAGTAAAACTGCGCCGCATCGCTGACGGTGCAATATTCCCCGCCTGCCACTTGCGCCACGCCATCGCGCAGCAGCATGGTGCGCGCCAGTGCATAGATGTCGGCCAGGTATTTGCCCGGCTTGCCAGCGATGGCGACGAAGGCGGCGCTCAGTACTTGCCGTTCAACATCATCACGCGCGCCATCGCGGAACGCTTGCAGCACGTCCTGACCCACTTCGAATTGCTGCGGACCAATGGCCGGCCCCAGCCAGGCGAGGATGTCCGTCGCGCCCTGCGCCCGCATGGCTGCAACCGTGCGCTGCAAGACGCCGTTGGCCAGGCCGCGCCAGCCCGCGTGGGCCGCGCCAACGACGAGGCCATCGGTCGAACAGAACAGTACCGGCAGGCAATCGGCCGTCATTACCACGCACACGGCGCCAGGCAAGGCGGCGATACTGGCGTCGGCGTCCGGCACGTGGCCGTCCAGCTTGCCAGCATCGGCCACAACCACGCCATGCACCTGCGACAGCCAGGCCGGCTCGGCAGGCAAGATGGCCGCCAGCCGCGCACGGTTGGCGGCCACGTGCGCAGGGTCGTCGCCCACGTGCGTGCCCAGGTTCAAGCCGCCGCCGCCCTGCCCGTCACCGTACGGCCCTTCACTGACGCCGCCCGCGCGCACGGTCGCCAGCGCGCCCACGTTCGCGGGCAAGCCGGGCCAATCGGGTATAAGGCAAGGCAACGGCGACGTCATCAAACCTGTTCCGGCTCGGGAATACCGGCGGTAGCGATCAGCTCGGCGAAATCATCGGCCAGCGGCACGATCCACTCGCACGCTTCCAGGGTACCTGGATGCACGAGGCCCAGGCGGCGCGCCTGCAATGCCTGGCGCGAGAAGACGGACACCAGGTGCTGCTTGCCGTACACGTAATCGCCGACCAGCGCGAATCCCAGATGCTGCATGTGCACGCGGATCTGGTGCGTGCGGCCTGTTTCCAGGCGGCATTGCATCAGGCTCACGGGACGGCGGTCGAGTTCGCCGCTGCCGATCAATTCATAGTGCGTGATGGCGGGCTTGGCGGTAAAGTTTTCCGAGACGGCCATCTTGACCCGGTCGCGCGGGTGGCGCGCGATCGATGCATCGATGGTGCCCGCCATTTTCGGCGTGCCCCACACGAGCGCGAAATATTCGCGCTTGACGGTGCGCGCCTGCAACTGGCGCACGAGATCCGTTTGCGAAGCGAGGGTCTTGCCGACGACCATCAGGCCGCTCGTATCCTTGTCCAGCCGGTGCACGATGCCGGCGCGCGGCACGCCAGCCAGCTGCGGACAGTGGTGCAGCAAGCCGTTGAGCAAGGTGCCCGACCAGTTGCCGGGGCCCGGATGCACGACCAGTCCGGCCGGTTTGTTGATGACGATGATATGCTCATCTTCGTGCACGATGTTCAATTCCATCGCTTCCGGCTTAAAAGCCTCGTCTTCCGGCGCGCTTTGCGGCAGAATGACGATCTTTTCGTCGCCATAGGCGGTCATGTTGCGTTTGGCAACTTTTCCATCGACGGTCACGAAACCGGCTTCCAGCCACAATTGCAAGCGACTGCGCGAATATTGCGGCACCAGCTTGGAGATGACTTTATCGAGGCGGTGGCCGCAGGCGTCCGGCGTCAGTTCCAATGTAATCGGGGCCATTTCCTCGAAGACGTCGTCGGCGGCAAAATCGCCGTCAAACGCCTCTTCGGCAGCATGGTCAGAAAGGGAGTCAAACGCGGGGTCAGCCAAATTAGGCTTCGGAGTTAATATCACAGCATTCCCATCGGCTATAATCAGCCTATTGTAAAATCTTGGTTAAAACCTTCTTGCAAAACGTCATGCAAAAAAAATTATCGTTGGTAGTCGCTTCAGTCGTTCTGCTCGGCATGTCCGCTTGCAGCTTGTTGCCTGAAAAAGTGGATGAGACCAAAAACTGGTCCGTTACGAAATTATACTCGGAGGCGCGTGAAGAAATGGCCGGGCAGCACTATGAAGCTGCAATCGGCCTGTTCCAGAAGCTGGAGGCTAACTATCCTTTCGGCAACTATGCTCTGCAAGCGCAGATGGAGATCGCTTACGCGTATTATAAGTCGGGAGACCAGGCACAGGCACTGGCTGCCGTCGAACGCTTCATCAAGTTGCATCCGAACCACGCCAATGTGGACTATATGTACTACTTGCGGGGCCTGATCAGCTTTAACGACCAGATCAGCTTCCTGAACTTCCTGTACGAGCAAGACCCGACCGAGCGCGATCCGAAAGCCACGCGCGAAGCGTTTGCCGCCTTCAAGCAACTGGTCGACAAGTTCCCGAATAGTAAATATGCGCCCGATTCGCTGGCCCGCATGAACTATTTGATCGATGCCATGGCGAAATACGAAGTGCACGTGGCGCGCTATTACTACCGCCGCGGCGCCTACTTGGCCGCCGCCAACCGCGCGCAAACGACGGTCAGCGACTTCCGTGCCTCGCCGGCCATCGAAGAAGCGCTGTTCATCATGTACCGCTCGTATGACAAGCTGGGCTTGACTGACCTGCGCGACGATGCCTTGCGCGTGCTGACCAAGAACTACCCGAACACGGCATTCCTCAGCCCGGAAGGGGTGAACAAGGAACGCAAGTGGTGGAAGTTCTGGCAGTAAGCTGCAATAAAAAACCGGGCTAGCCCGGTTTTTTTACTTATTCACCGACCTTGCGCCGGAACACCCAGCTCGTATCGTTTGACGCTTCCGGCACATACGCGTAACCATCAACGTCGAACTGCTTCAGCTGCTCGGGATCGCGGATCTGGTTGACGGCCGCATAGCGGGCCAGCATGCCGCGCGCGCGCTTGGCGTAGAACGAGATGATTTTATATTTGCCATTCTTCCAGTCCTCAAACACGGGCGCGATGACGGGCACGTCCAGCTGGCGCGGCTTGACGGACTTGAAATATTCTTCGGAAGCAAGATTGACCAGCACCTTGGCGCCCTGCTCTTTTGCCGTACGGTTCAGGCCGTTGGTGATAGTGTCGCCCCAGAACGCATACAAATCCTTGCCGCGCGTGGTCGACAGCCGCGTGCCCATTTCCAGGCGATGCGGGTGGATCAGGTCCAGCGGGCGCAGCAGGCCGTACAGGCCAGACAGGATGCGCACGCGCGACTGGGCATAGTCGAGCTGGGCCGGCTGCAGGCTGCGCGCCTCGAAACCGGCATACACGTCGCCATTGAAGGCCATGATGGCCTGGCGCGCGTCATCAAGCTGGGGTGTCCAGGACGCGTAGCGGGCCACGTTCAGAGCCGACAAGGCGTCGGAAATGCCCATCAGGCTGCCCACTTCGCTAGGGGAAAACTGGCGCATGCGGGCGATGAGCTGGGCGGAATGGTCGAGAAAATCGGGAGTGCTGTGCAACGAGGTTGTTGGCGGCGTCTCCAGGTCGAGACTCTTGGCGGGCGAAAGCACGATCAACATAAATTATCACTACAGAATAGAATTGCCGACATGATACCTGCTCCACAAAAACTCGTCCTCGACACCAACGTTTGCCTCGACCTGTTCGTCTTCAACGACCCGCGCTGGGCGGGCCTGCTGGCGGCCATGGAAAACGGCGCCGTGCATGCCATTACGCGCGAAGATTGCCGCGCGGAATATCTGGTCGTGCTGCACTACAAGCATCTGCCCCTCGATGAAGCGAGCCGCGCCGTTGCCGCCGCTCGCTTCGACGCCCACATCACGGTCGTGGCGCCGCCTGTCTCAGGCGTACGCCTGCCCGTCTGCACGGACAAGGATGACCAGAAATTCCTCGAACTGGCGCGCGACGCCAACGCCGACATCCTCATCACCAAGGACAAGGCGCTGCTGAAACTGGCCCGCAAGACGGCCAAAGCCGGCATGTTCAAGATCATGGTGCCGGAAGGCTGGGCATTGCCAGGCTGAGCCTTTAAAGCCCCGCACGCAACGGGGCGCGCTGCGCTAGAATGGGACACGATTCCACTTTCCGCACCGCGCCCCTACCGTTCATGAACAGCCCGTCCCTGCCCTACACGACTCCCGCCCTGACCACCCGCTTGCCTGCTGTCGGCACCACCGTGTTTACCCGCATGTCCAGCCTGGCGGCCCAGCATGGCGCCGTCAACCTGGGCCAGGGTTTTCCCGACTTCGATTGCGCGCCTGAACTGGTCGACCGCGTCAGCAACGCCATGCGCGCAGGCCACAACCAGTATCCGATGATGACGGGCGCCGCGCCCTTGCGCGAGGCCATCGCCGCCAAGGTCGCCAGCCTGTACGGCCACAGCTATGATGCCGGCACGGAAATCACCGTCACGGCCGGCGCCACGCAGGCGCTCACCACGGCCATCCTCTGCTGCGTGCACCCGGGCGACGAAGTCATCGTCATCGAACCGGCCTACGACAGCTATCTGCCCGCCATCGCGCTGGCCGGCGGCGTGCCCGTGCTCGTCTCCATGGAGGTGGGTGAACACGGCTACAGCGTGCCGTGGGACAAGCTGGCCGCTGCCGTCAGCAGCAAGACGCGTTTGATCATCATCAACACGCCGCACAACCCGACGGGCACGATCTTGCGCCCCGCCGATGTGGCCGCACTGGCCGACATCGTGCGCGGCACGCAAATCTTGATACTGTCCGACGAAGTCTACGAGCACATGGTGTATGACGGTGTGCCGCACGCCTCATTGAGCCGCAACCCGGAACTGGCGGCGCGCAGCTTCATCGTGTCCAGCTTCGGCAAGACGTATCACGTGACGGGCTGGAAGGTCGGCTATGTAGCCGCCCCGGCCGCACTGACGGCGGAGTTTCGCAAGGTGCACCAGTACAACGTATTTACCGTCAACACGCCGATGCAGCACGGCCTGGCCGGCTACATGGCCGCCCCGCAGCCCTACCTGGACTTGCCCGCGTTCTACCAGCGCAAGCGCGATTTGTTCCGCGACGGCCTGGCGGGCAGCCGCTTTACCCTGCTGCCGGCCGACGGCACGTATTTCCAGTGCGTGCGCTACGATGCCATTTCGCAAGAGAGCGAAGCGCAGTTCGCCGAATGGCTGACGACGCAAATCAAGGTGGCCGCCATTCCCGTGTCCGCGTTTTATGCGCAGGGCATGGAGTCGGGCATCGTGCGCTTCTGCTTTGCCAAGAAAGACGAAACCTTGCGCCTTGCGCTCGAGCGCCTGCGCAGCATATAACCGAGCACTGAACATGGCTTCGCTGCGGCGGGGCAAAGGATGACAAGCATGGTACAGCGTCGCATCGGCCCGGCCGACCTGGTTCCCGGCGAACCCCTGCCCTGGGATCTGTTTCTGGCCGACCACAGCGCCGGCCCGCAATTGCGCAAGGGACAGATCATCACGGATGGCGCGCAGCTGGGGCGGCTAATGCAGCTGGGCCTGTACGTGGGCGCGCCGGACCAGCCATCCGTCTTGCGCTTGCTCAACGAAGCGGCGCAGCGCCTGGAGCGCTTGCTGCTGGCCTTGCGCAGCGAAAACAATGCCGAGCGCGACGTACGCGACATCGCGCGCGAACTGCTGCGCGCACTCGAGCACGATGCCGACATCGCCCTGGCCAGCATCCTGCTCAACCAGATCGCCGGCAGCTACGCCGTGCGCCACTGCATCGAAACGGCGCTGCTGGCCATGCTGGTAGGACGCAGCATGCACAAGTCCCACGACGAATTGCTGTTGATCGGCGCGGCCGCGCTGACGATGAACGTGGGCATGCTGCGCCACCACGACAGCTTCCAGGACCGGCGTGGCCCGCTGAATGACGAGGAAATGCGCATCGTGCGCCAGCATCCGCAGGAAAGCACGGAATTGTTGCGCTGCGCCGGTGTCGACGACGAGGAATGGCTGAGCTGTGTACTGCTGCACCATGAAAACGACGACGGCAGCGGCTACCCGCAGGGGCGCACGGCCGATGAAATCCTGCAAAATGCCAAGCTGATCGGCCTGGCCGACCGCTATTGCGCCCGCGTCTCGGCGCGCAACTACCGGCGCTCCATCGTGCCCGACCAGGCGCTGCAGCACATCTTCCTCGACCAGGGCGTACCTATCGATCCGCTGCTGGGAGAACAGTTCGTCAATCTGCTGGGCAAATATCCGCCTGGCACTCTGGTGCGCCTGCGCAGCGGCGAATTGGGCGTCGTCACGCAACGGGGCGCCGGCCAGGTCCACCCGCTCAGCGACCCGCTGGGCGCGCCGCTGGCCGCCGCCCAGCTATCGCAGATGACGCCGCGCGACACGGGCGACAGCCAGTTCGCCATCGTTTCCTCGCTGCATGAAGATGATGCGGGCGTGCGCTTCAGCATGCGGCATGTGTGGGGGGATGAAGCGCGGTTGTAGCGCTTATTGGCATGGGTCGCAATACGCGAATGCCTTGATGACAAGTTTCGCAGGCAGCCTGCAAAATTGATGATTCGAAGTGATCTTTACTATCTCAAAAGATTGCTATTCATCACTATTTCTCTTATTTTTATTTCAAAATAGTAATGAAGGGCGCTGTCTTCGCTGAACTGATTTTCCAGGACAACAACGTCGACATCTTTTTCAGGGAAATACATTTTGATTGATGCAAAGCCCAAGCCTTTTCCGGAGTGGCCGATGTATTTAATCGGCGTCTTGTCACTGACATAGACACCATAACCATAGCCATTTTTTTCAGCACCGAAAGCGACGTGCTGACTGGATATGTCATAATTTGTCATCAGCTTGTAGGTTTCCGGCTTTAAGATTTTCCCCTTATGAAGTTTTTCATCCCATGCATTCAAATCCCTTGCATTTGAAACAATGCCTCCAGCGGGAATAAAATCAACCCAGCCTTGCCCCTGAACAGGATGCATTTTCAATGCGAATACATTTTTCGAATTGACATAGCCATTGATAACGTTATTATTCTTGCCTTCCTCATAGCAAAAACTATTGTCCATTGCCAGCTCTTTGAACAAGTCATTTGCCGCTTCGATATACTTTTTCCCGCTTACTTTTTCAAAAATATGTCCCAGCATGGCGTACGTTGTCACGCCGTATAAAAAATCCGTTCCGGGCTGGAAGCTC
Organism: Janthinobacterium sp. NKUCC08_JDC; assembly: GCF_019345575.1. Lineage (NCBI taxonomy): Bacteria > Pseudomonadati > Pseudomonadota > Betaproteobacteria > Burkholderiales > Oxalobacteraceae > Janthinobacterium > Janthinobacterium sp. NKUCC08_JDC. Next base: position 121,944 of record NZ_JAHKQW010000014.1, read on the forward strand.
AGTGGCTGGTCAATCTCAGTGATTCCTGCCGAAAAGTTGAGCAGCTGATGCACGGTCACTTTGTCGGCCCACGCCTGCGGCAAATCAGGCAAGTATTTTCTAACGGGACTATGCAAGTCGATCCTGCCTTTTTCAACTTCCCGCAAAATCAACGCTGCCGTGATCTGCTTGCTATTCGACATGATTCTGAAGTTGTCGTCCAGTTTCAACGGCACCTTATTTTCAAAATCCGCATAGCCATAGGCTTTTGAGTATATTGTTTTCCCATGTTGCGTGATGAGAATGACCCCATTGAAACTTCTTGGACTTATTTCCTTGATCAAGCTGTCAATTTCAGCAGCGTAGTCACCCGACTTGTCCGCAGGTGAATTACTTTCAGCATGGGCATTGGCGAATACAGCGCCTGTCAATAGAAATGAAATCGCCAATATTTTCAGTGGCGAAGTCGCTTTTTTATCAGCATCAGAAGTTTTCATGGTGATATTGTCGTTTGGTTTACAACCTTCAACTGGGAAAATTATACCCCCGCCCACTGCGTGGCTGCGAATTCAAACGGCCAGCAACAGAACCGTCAGTTTGAAGACTTCAAATACGCGCGCAAGCCATGCGTCAAAATAAAGGGAAACACGCTCGCATGGTCTTCATCCTCGAACACGCGCAAGCGCGTCTTCAGGCCCGGGTACTTGTGCGATTTCAGCTTGCCATCGAACTCGCGCAAGTCGGCCAGCATGTCGGCCTCTTCCTCCAAACGCGAACGCTTCTTGCCCGCCGCCAGCTTTTCCAGGCCGCCAATGCCGAAGAATACGGACGCGGGCAAGTCCTTGTGGCTGGCCGCATACGCCTGCTCGCGGTCGAACATAACGCCGGCGTCGTACCAGAGCGACGGGCTGCCGAGAATGTAGTGCTCGAAGGTGCGCGGTTCCGTCAGCAAAAATTGCAGGCCCAGCAGGCTGCCGTAGGAATGGCCGATGAAGACCTTGCGCTGCATGTTGACGCGATAGTTACTGGCGATAAAGGGAAACACCTCGCCCGAGATGAACTGGCCATACGCCTTCGCTTCGCCGAACGCCGGTTGCCGCCCCGGCATGTCCGAACGGTAATCGTGCTTGCGCGGCGTGGTGGGCGTGTAGTCGCGGCGGCGGCTGTACACCCCGCCATCGCCGTTGGCGTACGACAGGCCGACCACCACGACTTCTTCCATCCCCGCATGCTTGTTCAGACGCTGCGCGATATTGCGCACGATGGCGAACGAGTAATTGGCGTCCACGACGAACAGCACCGGATAGCGTTTATTTCCCTGCCGATAGGAATCGGGCAAGGCGACATATAGCTGATAGTCGCGTTTCAGGGCTTGTGCACGGATGTCGCGCACTTCCGTATTTTCCAGCACGTAGCTGGCAGGGACACTGGCGGGCGCGGCCAGGGCGCTGTTGGCCAGGGTGCTGCTGGCCAGGCAGCACAGGACGATGAGCAAGTTGAGAGGCTTCAAGCTGGTTTCTTTCATTGAGGTAAAAGTTACTTCGACACAGCCGCCGTCAGCTGCACCAATTTGCGTTCGACAAACGCCTGCAATTGCGGCGACAGGGTTTGCAAGCCCTTGGCCCGCTCGAACGCCTGGCGCGCCTGGGCTGGGTGGTTGTCCGCTTGCAAGGCGATGCCCAGGCCCATCCACCAGACGCTGTTGTCGGGCGCCGTCTGCAGGGCCTGCTGATACTGTTCCGATGCTTCGCGGTAGCGCTGTTCGCGCTGCAGCACGCCGGCCAGGAAGGCGCGGTATTCGCCGTTGTCGGCGGCGTGCGGCAAGCTGCGCGTGAGGGTCTCGAGGGCGGCCGCGCCGCCGTTGGCCTTGTCCAGCTGCAGACGGGCCAGCATCATCGCTTGCGCCGGCTGTTTCGGGTCCAATGCCAGGCTCAGCTGCAACTGGCGGGCCGCCTCGTCGGGGCGCTGCGCTTCGAGCAGCAGACGCACCAGGGTTTCGCGCGCGCCCTGGTGGCGCGGGTCCAGCTGCAGGGTCTGCTGCAAGGCCAGCATGGCGTCGGAGACGCGGCCATCCTGCAACTGGGCCAGCGCACGCCGGTATTCATTCTCCACGCGCTGCTGGGCAGTGACTTGCTTGCCGTCGATGATGCGCTCGCTGGCGGCCGGTGCGGGTGTTTTTACCACGGACGCAGCGGCAGGCCTGGCCGCTTTTTCCACGATGCGGCGTAATTCGGCGGGCCGCGCCTTGGCGGGCGCGGGGGCAACTTCCTCGGCCTGGAACACGGGTTCGGGTTCAAGCGCCACGACGGGCGCAACTGGTGCCGCCACCACGGGAGCCAGAACAGGCGTACTGGCCACATTGATCAGCACGGGCGGCACGGCCGGGCGCTTCAGGTAGACCCAGCCCAGGGCGATGGCGGCGGCCGTCAAGCCGGCAGCGCCGCCAAAGACCAGCGCGCGCGGCAGGCCCCGCTCGCGTTCGGGCACGGAGCGGATGCCGGCCGCGTCGCCGCGTCCATCGGGGGTGCCGCGCGCATCGAGGTCTTGCAACATCTTGTTAATCAGGCTCATCTACAGGCTCATCTTCGTCATCGGTTCAATAAAGTCCAGCTTACACCGCAAGCGGCGGCCAGCACGCCGGCGCCGGCCAGCCATGGCCAGGGCTTCTGCCAGAAGTGAGGCTTGCTGGCCAGGGTATCGCTGGCGGCCAGCGCCACGTGGCGCCCGCTGACCTGCTGCCGGCCTTCGCCATACGCCACCATCAGCGCCTTGTGCGCCATGATGTTGATCAGGCGCGGAATGCCGCCGGAAGCCTGGTACAGCTTGCGCACGCCGCCACGGCTGAACAGGCGCGCGCCATCGAAGCCGGCCACTCGCAGGCGGTGCGCCACATAGAAATCCACGTCGTCGCGCGACAAGGGACCCAGGTGGTAGTGAAAGGTGATGCGCTGCGCCAGCTGGCGGATTTCCGGCAGGGCCAGCTTGACATCGAGTTCCGGCTGGCCGAACAGCACGATTTGCAGCAGCTTGCGCTTTTCCGTTTCCAGATTCGTCAGCAGGCGCAGCGCTTCGAGGCTGTCGACGGGAATCGCCTGCGCTTCGTCCAGACACAGCAGCACGCGCTTGCCCTGCGCCGCCAGATTGAGCAGGCGCAGGTTGAGGGACTTGAGCAACTGATGCTGATCAGCATCTTTCTCCAGCAATACATCGAGGTCGTCCGCCAGCGCCAGGATCAGCGAACGGGGCGGCAAGTTCGGATTCGGGATGTAGGCCGTGACGAAATCCGGCCCCAACGATTGCATGAACTTGCGGCACAAAAAGGTTTTACCAGTCCCCACTTCGCCAGTGATCTTGATGAAGCCCTCGCCATTGCGCGCCGCCACCAGCAGGGTGTTGAGCGCCTTTTGCGACTGCGGGCCGTTGAAGAAGAAACTGGTATCGGGCGTGAGGCCGAACGGCGCCTCGCGCAAGCCGAAATGGGCCTGGTACATTTAGCGCCGCTCCGACGGTCGGCGCGGGTCGAGCGCCTCGATGCGCTTGCCCGAATCGAGCAAGTCCTCGTTCCAGCTGTTGGCGCCATCGACGATGGTCGGCTTGATCAGCACCACCAGCTCGCGCTTCTGGATCACCTGCCCCGTGTTGCGGAACAGCGCGCCCAGTACGGGAAGGTCGCCCGCGCCCGGCACTTGCGAGCGGTCCGACGTCGTGGCCTGGCGCATCAGGCCGCCGATGGCGACGATGCGGCCATCCTGGCTGCGCACCATGCTGTCCATCTCGGACGTGCTCGATGCGGCCAGCGGCAGTTTCAGCGAACCGGCGCTGCCCAGGTCGATTTCCTTGCTGATGGTCGACACCTGGCTCACGGACGGGTGCACGTGCAGGATGATGTTGCCATCCGCATCGATCTGCGGCGTCACGTCCAGCACCACGCCGGAAAAGAAGGGCTGCAAGGTCACGTTGGGGCTGGTCGTCGCGCCGCTGGCCGTCGTGTTCGTCGTGGTCGACACGCCCGTCACGTAAAACTCGTCCGTACCGATCTTCAGCACGGCCTTCTGGTTATTCATGGTGGCGATGCGCGGGCTCGACAGTACATGCACGGAACCCTGCGATTCCAGGAAAGAAATCATGGCGGCGAAATTGGCCGTCTGGAAAGCCAGGCCGAACATAGAACCGGCCGCGTTGGCCGCCGAACTGAGGCCAAAGCCGCTGCTGGCCGTCAAGCCATTGCCGGTGGTCATGTTCGGCGGCTGGCCGCCGTTGAACGGCAGCGGCGCCAGGGTGCCGCCCGGCTGGATGAAGCCGGTCGAGATGCGGTTCGTGTGGCCGCTCTTGATCGAGGCGAACGAGGCCCAGTTGATGCCCGTCTGCGTATTGTCGTTGAGCTCGACTTCGAGGATTTTCGCTTCCAGGATCACCTGGCGGTCGACGGACAATTGCGTGGCCTTCAGGTACATGTCGACATTGCGCAACTCTTCCGGCATGGCGCGGATGACGATCACGCCCGACTGCGGGCTCAGTACCACTTGGCGCCCGCCTTCGCTGCTGCCGACGATGGCTTCCAGAGCCGCTCTCAATTCCGGCCAGAAATCGGCCGTCGACGAGGTGGTCAGGTTGCTGCTGTCCAGGGTGCGGCCGCCCTGGCCGCCATTGGTTTGCTGGTTCTGCTCGTTATTCTGGTTATTGCCCTGGTTGTTATTGCCGCCATTGCCCGAGCCGCCCGAATTGGTCGAGCCCACCGAACCCACGGACGTCGACGAGACGCGCAGGTTGGAACTGCCGCGGCGCGCGCCCGTCAGGTAATTGACGTGGAACAAACGCGTCTGCATGGTCAGGGGCTTGATGTAGATCTGCGTGCCCTCGACCTTGTAATCGTAGCCATACAGTTCGCGCACGGCGTCGAGCGCCTGGAACAGGGTCACCTCCTTCAGGTTGGCGGAAATCGTGCCGCCGATGTCAGGGTGGACCAGCATGTTGTAGCGCGTGCCGGCCACGATGGAAGTGAAGAACTGGCGCGCCGGCACATTGTTGAAAGCCACGTTGAAGCGCTCGTCGAGCGCGGCGCGGGCCTTCGGCAATTGCTGGGCCAAGGCCGCCACAGGTGGCAGCAGCGCCGCTTCCACGGCATCGGGCTGGGCCGCTGGCGCCGTGGTGGCCGCCGCGCCCTTGACGGCATCGGAGATCGCATTGTAGGTGTCGCGCTTGACGGGCGCGACATTGCAGCCGCCCAGGCCCAGGCTGACGCTGATGACAGCCGCCATCGTACTGATCTTGAACATGCTCGCCTTGTGTTGATTGAGTTGCTTGGCCACTTCTTCTACTCCTGCTTGCTGCCGGTCTTGCTATCGGTCTTGCGATCGGCCTTGTTATCGGTCTTGCTGCTCGGGTACAGCTTGAAGGTTTCCAGTGATTTGCCACGCCGCAACAGCACTGCCGTGTCGTGGATTTCCGTCACCACGGCGTCGCCCACCCTGCTGCCGACCTTGACCGTCTGGCCATCGATGACGGCCAGGCGGCGTCCGCCCGGCTGGGTGGAAATGAGCACCGATTGCAGCTGAGGCCGGGCCGCAACGACAGGCGCGGCGCTGGCGGGCGCCCACAGGGCCGCGGGCGGACGCGTCGGATCATCGAGCGCCTGCGCCTGCGCGCCAGGCCATGCCAGATTCAGCATGAGCAAAGGCGCCAGCAGCGCGGGACCAAAGGTCAGAGTGCGATCCATGTGTCGTCCATGCTGAGGGTATGTAAAGTCAGGGTCAAAGTGGCGCTTGGGTAGCTGGCCGCATCGAGGTGGGCGGCGCCCCAGAAGACGCGCGTCGGCATCGCTTGCAGCGCCTGCATGTATTGCACCATGTCCGCATAGCTGCCTTGCAGCACCACTTCCACGCCATGCTGGTGCAGCAACGGCGCCGGGGCCGGCGCCTTGGTGGCATCCGCCTTGGCCGCCGCATCGCCGTTTGCGGTTTCGGCCTGATGTGCGCCGACTGCGCTGCCGGGCAAGGTTTTCAGCGACACCAGGCGCAATCCCGCGTGCCGGCGCAGCAGGTGCTCAAGCAAGGTAACCATGCGCTCGGGCGCCACCAGGCCATGCTGCTTCTCGCGCAGCGCCTGCGCCAGGGATGCCGTTTCCGCCTGCAGGGCCAGCAGGCGCGCGCGCGCTTCCTTGTCGGGGTCGGTGGCATGGGCGAGCATGGTCAGCTCGATTTCCTTGTTCGTCGCGGTCAACAGGCTTTGCTTTTGCGCAATGCTCGCTTCCAGCGCTGCATGCTTCGCAAGCAAGGGATTGAGGCTCATGAAATAAAATACGAACAGAACGGCGGCCGCACCGGCGCCAAACACCATCAGCCGCTCGCGCAGGCTGAGGGCGTCGAAGGCGGTGGCCCATTTCTTCAGCAAGGGCAGCATCAGCGTGCTCCTCCCGCAACAGGTTTGGCCGGCGTGGCGGCACGCTCCGCCGACTGCAGGCTGAACGCGACATACGGCAGGCTGGCCGCCTTGCCCTCGGCCACGGCCGGCTGCTCGGGCTGGCCGATGTCGAGGCTGCCGAAGGTCTTGCCTTTGAGTACCTCCTGCTGGCCCAGGCGCGTGATGTACGCAGGCAGCAGCGACGCGTGCAAAGCGCGGCCCTGCAAGCCGAAGTCATTGCCGGCGCCGGCGATGTCCACGCCCGTCAGCCATACGCCTTCGACCCTGGCCTGCGCCAGCGCGCGGAAATAGCCGGCATAGCCGATGGTATTGCCCAGCTTGCCGCTGTCCAGCACGCTTGAAGCGTCCTGCAGCAACTGGCGCTGCGCCTCGACGGCCGACAGTTCCTGCGCCAGGGCCGGATCTTTCTTGCGTGGCGGGTAATCGCGCAAAATCTGGTCGCGCTTCGCCTCGACTTGCGCCAGCGCCGCCTTGACGCCCGCTTCGCGCTGTTCCAGGCTGGCCATTGCCTGCCGGGCCAGCACGCCCAGGACCAGCAAGACGAGCGCCAGCGCGCTCAGGCCCAGGCCGGCCGTGCTTGCCGACATATGGTGTTGTTTCAGTTCAAACTGGGGATTGAACAGATTGATCTGCTGGCTCATGCGCCCTTCCCTTCGTGCTTGCCCGGGTGCGGGCCAAGCTCGCGCAAGGCCGCGCCGATGGCCAGGAAATAGCGCGCCTGCATGGCGGGGTCGCGCAATTCGGCGGCCTGCGACAAGTCCAGCACGGTGGCCAGGTCCAGCTGCTCGACGGGCATGTAGAGATTGTCGGCCAGGTAGGCGTGCAAGCCATCGCTGGCGCCCGTCATCAGCATCAACCGGGCCAGCGAAATGAAATGGAACTGGCGGTCGAAGTGGTCGAACGAGCGCTGCAGTTCCAGGGTAACGCGGTCGTAGTACTGGCTGGCGTCGGGCGACTGCAATTGTGCCAGGGTCACGTCGATGCGGCGCGCCTGGTACAGCTCGCCATTGAAACTCATGGTCAGCAAGCCGCCGTCGCCATCGAAGAACAGCACGGCGATGCCGCGTCCCGGCGTTTCCAGCAAGGTGGCGATATTACGCTGCGCCATTTCGGGGATATCGATCACGGACAGGCCAATCTTGCATTCGGCGTACTGCGCCTGGCGTCGCGACACGGCGCTGTTGCGCGCGGCGACGGCAAACACGCTGCTGCCCCGCTGGGTGCCGTTCGGGTCGCCGGGAATGTCGAACACGTCGATGGTGGCGTCGGCCAGGGGAAAGTCCAGCATGTCCTTCAAGCGCCAGCCCACGGCCGTCTTCAACTCCTCGCGCGGCACGGCCGGCGCTTCCAGCGACAGCAGCTGGTATTCGCCGCCAGCCAGCACGCTGGTGCAGTGGCGCGCTGGGGCCTGCAGTTCCTTGCCCAGTTTTTCCAGCACCTCGGCCGGCGCCGGCCGTGCGGCAGCCTGATAGCTGGCACGCAGCACGCGCGGCATGCCGCCGGCGGGACGTTCGACCACGACAGCGCTGACGCCCTCGCGGCCAAACGCCGTGGCCAGCCAGCCATCGTACTTCTTTGCTCTTGCGAATAAACCCATGCGAACTATCCAGTGTAAGTGCCTGCCCGATCTTGTCGCGCAGTTAATGCATCCAGCCAATTTTAATTCATGAAGCCAACTTTATTGTGTAAAAACAATAAATTAGCGATCTTTTTTTCACGCAGTTGACCTTACTGCGACAACACGGCTTGCAGGCGGCGCTGGACGTAATCGGGGTTATTGCCCGCGTTCGGGCAGCCGGCAGGCCCAGGCTGGTTGCAAGCGGTGGCCGTGATCGTCCAGCTGGTCAAGGTGCCGGGCCCCGTGGCCGTGCCGCATTGCACGCTGACGCTGAACGCCGACAGGGTCGTGCCAGGTGGCAAACTGAACGTGGTGGCGCCGATGCACGCCGCACCGGCGGTCAAACCGGCGCTGATCTGCCGCTGCAAACCCCATTCAAGGCCGGCGCGGGCGGCCTGCTCGGCGCGCACGCCCTGCACGTCCAACGCCGATTCCGTCTGCTGGAAGGTGGACATATTCACCATCACGGCCGCCAGCGCGGCCAGCACCACGAGCAGGAAAATGGCCGTGACAAGGCTGAAACCGCGCATGCGGCGCGCGCGGTGGCGCAGCAAGTGCGTCATGGCGTATTCCTCGCCTGCACCTGTTGCACCAGGCGCAGCACGCCAGTATTGCTGTTCGCCGCGCCCAGGCTCAGGCTGATATTCACCAGGCCCCGCTGCACATTGGCCAGCACCGTATAGCTGAAAGCGCACGCCGTCACCTGGCGCGCCAGCAGGGCGCCATTCGCCGCCACCAGCGGCGCGGTGCCTTCCACAGCCGGCTGGGCGGCCTGGATCACATAACCGTCGTAACGGGTCAGGGTCCCGGTCGCCAGATTGCAGGCATAGGTGACGGGCGTCGACACCACCTGGAAACGGTTCGACGGCGACGGCAGCGGCGCGGGCGCCGTCGTGAAAGGATAGCTGCCCAAGGTGACGACACGGCCGGCCACGCCCGTGACGGGCGCGCGGTTGCAGCCATTTACCGCGCTGCACGCATACGCATTGTTCGGCGCGAAAGCTCCACCCAGGTTGTAGACGACGATCTGGTCGCCCACGCTGATCGCCTGGCGCGCGCCCAGCGCATTGGCGGGCATGGCGCCGACGACGGTGAAGCTCGCCGGAACGCCGGCGGCGGGAGGGGTCTCGAAGCTCAACACATTGCCCAGACCGGCCGGATCGCTGTCGCTCAGGTAGCGCCCGCCCGTCTTGGTCAGCAGCAATTCCAGGAACTGGCCGCCGCCCGTCACGCGCACGCTGTTCGGCAAGGCCAGGCGCACGTCGCGCGTCAGGCGGCGCGCCGCCGTATCGGCCGTATCGGCCAGCGCCGCGCGCGCGGTGGTGTCGATATAGCCTTGCACGGGCACGCGGATGAAGACGGCGACCATGGCGCCGATGATGCCCGTGATGACGATCACGATGACCATCTCGACAAGGGTAAAGCCGCGCGGGCGGCGCCTGGTGTCAAGGAAATTTTTCATGGAATACTGTTCGGCGCATAGCGCACGCGATAGCCGTCGAGCACGACCTGCTGGTCGGCATACGGCACGACCACCTGGATACGCAGGCCTTCCGTGGCAGGTAAGCCATTCAGGGCTACGGGAGTGATCGTTACCGATGCAACATATGTCTGGGGGGAGCCGGCAGCCCAGACGGCGCCCTGCGCATCCGTCTTGTAGTCCGTGGCTGCGCCATACGCGCCCACGTAATCATTGACGTTATCGAAAGGACGCCCCGCGCCGCCCGCCTCTTGTCCGGCCACTTCCGGGATAGCGCAGCCGGCGGGGTTGGCGGCCGTTTCCGCGGCCGGGTCTTGCGGATCGCAAAACGTAAACCGCGCCAGCTGGATTTCTTCCAGCATGCTTTCGGCAATCGCGAGCGCCTGCTTGCGCAGCTGCGGGTCGGCGCTGTGTTGCGTCGTCAGGCTCATCACGCCGAGGATGGCGGCCGAAGCCAGGCCGACGATGACGATGAACAGCACCAGTTCGATCAGGGTCACGCCACGTTCACGCTGGCGACGCTGGCTAATGGACATAGCCGGTCTCCCCTTCAACCGTGACGGTACGCGTCAGGCCATTGCTCTGGATGCTGATTTGCAGCGGGCCCGGGAAGGTCGATGCGTCAGGAAACACATTGGCCAGCGCATATGGCTGGCCCAGCGCGTCGAAATAAAAACTTGCCGACTTGACGGGATCGGTGGACATGGTAACGCCGGAAGGACGGCCTTCGCACAGCCAATTGCTACCCAGGCAATGCTGTAGCGTCTCCTTGCTGCCGCTGTTGTTGCCCGTCGGCGGCACCACCTTCTGCTCATCGCTGCAGCCGGCGTCGAAGCACAGGGCCACCTTGTTGGCATCGATGCTGACAAACACGGCACGGTTTTGCGCCACAGCCAGCTTTTGCCCGTAGCGCACGATATTCGTCACCTGGTCGGCAAAACCGCGCGCGTCGAACGTGTCGCGCTGGAAAAACCGGTTGACGGCAAAGGTCGCCAGCAGGCCCGCGATCACCATCACGGCCACCAGTTCGATCAAGGTGAAGCCGCGCGCAGGCGTACGCCTCAGCGAGCCTGGCGGCACTGCGTGGCGATGCGGACAAACTGTCGGTGGCTGCTGCAATGGATGGCCCGTAAAAAAGCCCAACGGGCTGGCGCCTGGGGTTGGGCTGGTGGTGCGCAAGGAAGGCTGGCGTGGCCTGACTTTCCTTGTTGTGTGCTTATATGTTTAGCCGCAATTTTCGGCTTTTGCATTGACCGTGATAACAGGTGCTCCGCCTGCAGCGGCAGGCGCCGTGTACACTACCGAGCAGCTGGCGCGTGTCGTGGCCTTGTCTACCGCAACGGTCATGACGGAGCCGGCAAAGGTGACATTGTAATCATCAACCGACAAGCCAGCAGCTTCTTGTATGCCGTCAGCACTGGCCGCAGGATAGCCAAACGCATCCTTGATAGTCTTGCCTTCCATTACGACCGCTTTAGTCGAGTCGCCGTTGACCAGGTATTGCGCATGGTACAGCGCCGCACCCGCCTTGACGGCGCCAGCGGCCGCATTCATCTTGGCCACGCGCGCATCGGTCGACATGTCGATGAATTTAGGAATCGCCGTCGCCGCCAGGATGCCGAGGATCACGATGACGACGATCAGTTCGATCAGGGTAAAACCTGCCTGGGCGCCGCTTTTCATACTACGTAAAGACTTATTCATACCTGCTCTCCAAAATCAAATAAAAACATCAAAACCAACGCCATGAAACTGTCGCTGCACCAGACCAGGAAGCGCGTCAGTTTGCTGCCGAGTCCGGCGATTTCCACACCACGATATCGGGCTCCCGGGAGAGCTTGTCAAGATCGGCGTCCGCACCCGGCAAGGTTACCTTAAATTTCACTGAATCAACCCTTGTAGCGGGAAAAATATTGCCATTACTAAACAAATAGATAATTTTTTGTTCTTTTTTGTCGTACAACCAATTCCCTGCCGGTAATTTTGCAAGGTCCGGCTGCGCGAACTCGCCCAGGTAGTTGGCCGGTTTATCCATCAGCCAGTCGAACGGGTTTTGCCGCGCCAGCGCCGGCATTCTGTCGCGCCGGTCCGCCAGGTACAGCTGCAGCACCTGCACCCGCAAGCTGGTGCGCAAGACGCCGAGCATCTGGGCCACGGCCACCTGCTGCGCCTGCTGCTGGTAATAGCCGACCCGGTTCAACAATACCGCCACCAGGATGGCGAACACGCCCGCCGCCACCGCCAGCTCGAACAGGGTGAAACCGCGCTGGCGGAGCGGCTTTGCCATCAGTGCAGGGCCGCCCGGCCCAGGTCCCAGATCGGCAGGAAGATGCCCAGCGCCAGCACCAGCACCATGGCGCCGAGGAAGACGATCAAGATCGGCTCGATCTGCGCCGACAGGGTCTTCAATTCATAGTCGACTTCGCGTTCGTACATGTCCGCGATCTCGTCCATCAGGTCGTCGAGCGAACCGGACTCCTCGCCCACGGCGATCATCTGCAGTACCACGGGCGTAAACACGCTGGCCGCGACCGAGGTGCGCAAGATGCTTTCGCCCCGCTCGACACCGTCGCGCATCTGTTCCACGCGCGCGCTCAGATAAGTATTGTCGACCGTTTGCGACACCACGGTCAGTGCCTGCACGATGGGCACGCCGCTCGTGCTCGACAAGGCGAAACTGCGCGCAAAGCGGGCCATCGTGCCCTTCAGGATGATCTTGCCGGCGATCGGCAGGCGCAGCTTGGCGCGGTCCCATTTGTATAAGCCCTCTTTCGTGCGCAGCCAGGCGCGCCAGCCGAAAAAGCCGCCCACGCCCAGCATCAGCAGGATGGGCCAGTACGCCACCGTGAAGCGCGACGTGCCGATCAGGATGCGCGTCATCAGGGGCAGTTCCGCGTGGAAGCTGGCGAACACTTTCTCGAACTGGGGAATGACGAAGATATTCACCACGATCATGGCGGCGAGCATGGCGAAGACGACGAAGGTCGGGTAGCGCGTCGCCGTTTTCACGCGCGCGCGCATGTCGCGGTCGAATTCCAGGTGGTTGAACAGGCGCAGGAACACTTCGTCGAGGCGCCCCGTCATTTCGCCCACGCGCACCATCGATAAGTAAAACGGCGTGAAGATCGTGGGATGGCGCGCCATGGCGGCCGACAGCTCACGCCCCGCGTCGAGCGACTCGCGCACATCCTTGATGATGCGTCCGAACGCTGGGCTGATGGCGGACTCCTGCAAGCCGGCCAGGCCGCGCATGATGGGCACACCCGCCTTGAGCAGGGTGTACAGCTGGCGGCTGAACAGCTGCACGTCCATGGGCGTGACTTTTTTCTCGGTCAGCCTGGCCCACCAGCCCAGCTGGTTGGCGCCGGCCTTCGTCACCGTCTGTTTCGTGGCGCTGATATCGACGGGCGTGCTGCCGCCCGCCATCAACTGGTCGGCCACGGCGCCGCTGTCGGCGCCTTCCATCACGCCGGTCAGCAGTTCGCCGCTGGCGCTACGTGCCTTGTAGGAGAAAAACGGCACCTCAATCCTCGCTCTGGTTGCTGATGCGCATCGCTTCCATCACCGTCGTGCGGCCCTGTACCACCAGTTGCACGGCGTGGCGGCGCAAGGTTTCGCCCGCCATCTGCGCCGTCGCCACCTTCATGAAATGCGATGGGTCGGCATGGTTGGCGGCATCGGCCACGGCGCGCGTGATTTCCAGTAATTCGTACACGCCCGTACGGCCCCGGTAACCCATGCCGTTGCAATGCGAACAGCCCTTGCCGTGGAAATACTGGTTGCGCTCGACCAGCTCGCCCAGTTCCAGGCGCAGCCATTCGTATTCGTTCGGCGTGGGCTGGTACGGCGTGCTGCAGCTTTCGCAGATCACGCGCACCAGGCGCTGCGCCAGCACGGCTTGCAGCGAACTGCCCACCATGTAGCGGGGTACGCCCATGTCCATCAGCCGCAGCGGCGTGCTGATGGCGTCGTTCGTATGCAGGGTCGACAGCACCAGGTGGCCCGTCATGGCGGCGCGCAGGCCGATCTGCGCCGTTTCCTGGTCGCGCATCTCGCCGACGAGCACAATGTCGGGATCTTGCCGCAAGGCCGAGCGCAGCACCCTGGCAAAGTTCAGCTCGATCTTCTCGTTCACTTGCACCTGGTTAATGCCAGGCAAGCGGTACTCGACGGGGTCCTCCACCGTGATGAGCTTTTTTTCCACGGAATTGAGTTCGGACAAGGCGCAGTACAAAGTCGTCGTCTTGCCGCTGCCGGTCGGCCCCGTTACCAGCACGAGGCCGTTCGGGCGGCTGACGATGGCGCGGAACTGCTGCACCAGCTTGGGCGGCATGCCGATGGCGTCCAGGCGCAAGGTCGTGCCGCCCTGATTCAGCAAGCGCATCACGACGGATTCGCCGTACTGCGTGGGCATGGTGGAAATACGCACGTCGATGCGCTGGTTTTTCACGCGGATGGCGAAACGGCCATCCTGCGGCAAGCGCTTTTCGGAAATATCGAGGTCCGACATCAGTTTCAAGCGCAGCGCCAGCGAACTGGCGATCTTGCTGTCCGCTTCCGTCTGCAGGTGCAGCACGCCGTCGATGCGGAAACGGATTTGCAGCCGGCCTTCCTGCGGCTCGATGTGGATGTCCGAAGCGCGCACCTGCGTGGCATCCTCGAACACCGATTGCAGCAGCTTGACGATGGGCGCCTCTTCCAGGCCCGGATTGGCGGCCAGCGCGCCGAAGTCGACGGACACGTCGCCCAGGTCCTGCTCCAGCTCGCGCGTCAGGGTCGAGATATCTTCCGTGCGGCGGTAGATGCGGTCGATGGCGGCCAGCACTTCCGTCTCATTGACCACAGCCAGCTCGATCTGGCGCTTGACCAGGCGCGAAATTTCATCGTACGCGAACAGGTCGGTCGGATCGGACATGCCGACCAGCAAGCCTTCGCGGCGGTCTTCCAGCACCAGCGCGCGAAAACGCCGCGCCTGGGTTTCCGGCAGCAGCCGCACCAGTTCGGGATTGATGTTGAAAAACTTCAGATTGATGTAGGGAATGTCGAGCTGGCGCGCCAGCGCGCCCGAAATCTGCTCTTCCGTGACGAAGCCGTGCTCGACAAAAACGCGGCCCAGCTTGCGTCCCGAACGCTTCTGTTCCGTCAAGGCCTGGCCCAACTGTTCTTCCGTCAGCAGTTTCTGCTGCACCAAAATTTCACCGAGCCGGACTTTCTCTGGCCTTGCCATTGCATACTCCTCGACAAACAAATTCCACAGACGATACACGCCAGCGGCGCGCGGGGGTATTTTATTCCAGAACCTGTTGTTTCTTAAAGAAAATACATTCCAACGTTTGATTTTTGCGCATTTCAACACACTGCAAGGAAACGCTTGCCGCCCACCTGCGCCCGTGGCAATAATGGCGGTCGTTCACCGCCTTTCCTGCCGACCATTGCCCCTATGAACGCCTGCGCCATCGAGTTCCACAACGTGCATCTGCAACTGGCGGGCAGCGCCGTGCTGCGCGGCGTCGACCTGCAGGTGCGCGCGGGGGAACTGTTCGGCCTCGTCGGCGTGAATGGCGCGGGAAAGACGAGCTTGCTGAAATGCCTGCTGGACTTTTGCACGCCAGAGCGGGGAGATATCGCCATCTTCGGCCAGCCGCACCGGCACGGCGCGGCGCGCCAACCGCTGTCGTTTCTGCCGGAACGCTTCCAGGCACCGTATTACCTGACGGGCGGCGATTTCCTGCGCTACCTGGCGCGCCTGCACGATGTGCACCCCGATACGCAAGCCGTGCAGCAAGCCCTGGATGCGCTGGACCTGGCGCCGGACGCCCTGCTGCGCCCCGCGCGCGCATATTCGAAAGGCATGATGCAGAAACTGGGGCTGGCCGCCTGCCTGCTGTCGGGCAAGCGGCAACTGGTGCTCGATGAACCGATGAGCGGACTCGACCCTAAAGCGCGCGCGCAATTCAAGCAAGTGCTGCGGCAAGCGCGCGCGCAAGGCCGTGGCGCCCTGTTCACTTCGCATGCGCTGGCCGACGTGGAAGAATTGTGCGACCGCATGGCCATCCTGCATGCGGGCCGCATCGTGTTTACAGGCACGCCCGCCGAATGCCGCGCCCGCCATGGCGGCGCGGCCGGCGCCAGCCTGGAACAGGCTTTTCTCAATTGCATCGCAGCATGAACGCCGACACGCAGGTTTCCAGCCACTACGCGCCATCGCCGCACGGCATGTATCTGCGCCATTTCGGCTTGCGCACGGCGCCGTTCGGCATCACGCCGGACCCGGCCTTCTTTTATACGGGCAATACACGGGGCGAACTGCTCGACGCGCTGCTGTATGCCGTCACGCAAGGCGAAGGCATCATCAAGCTGACGGGCGAAGTGGGCAGCGGCAAGACCATGCTGTGCCGCATGCTGGCCGAGCGCCTGCCGCCCCAGGTCGACGTGCTGTATTTGCTCAATCCCCGCCTGGAGCCGGACGAAGTCCTGCACGCCATCGCCGCCGAACTGGGCCTGGAACTGGACGGACGCGGCGCCGATGCCGTGCTGCGCGCCCTACACGGCGAGCTGATCGGCAGGCATGCTGCGGGGCGCCAGGTGGTACTGCTGGCCGAAGAAGCGCAAGCCATGCCCGGCGCAACCCTGGAAGCGCTGCGCCTGCTGACGAATTTGGAAACGGCCAGCCACAAGCTGCTGCAGATCGTCCTGTTTGGCCAGCCGGAATTGCAGCACACCCTGGACTTGCTCCAGTTCCGCCAATTGAAGGAGCGCATCACCCACAGTTTCACCGTACCGCGCCTGCCGCCAGCCTTGCTGAACGATTATCTGACATGCCGCCTGAGCGCCGCCGGCCGCACGGCGCCGCTCGTCTTCAC
The DNA here is from genome assembly GCF_019345575.1 of Janthinobacterium sp. NKUCC08_JDC. Taxonomy (NCBI): domain Bacteria; kingdom Pseudomonadati; phylum Pseudomonadota; class Betaproteobacteria; order Burkholderiales; family Oxalobacteraceae; genus Janthinobacterium; species Janthinobacterium sp. NKUCC08_JDC. Next base: position 138,304 of record NZ_JAHKQW010000014.1, read on the forward strand.
CCCGTCCGCCCTGCGCCGGCTGGCGCGCGCGGCGCAAGGCATTGTGCGCAGGGTCAATATCCTCGCCGACAAGGCCTTGCTGGCCGCGTTTGCGGACGATGCGCAGCAAATCAGCGCACGCCACATGCGCCTGGCCATTGCCGACAGCCCGTTTCACCGGCCGCCCTGGCATGCGGGCAAGCTGCTGGCGGGTGCCTTGAGCGCACTGATGCTGCTGCTGGCCGCTGCGCTACTGTGGCAATGGCTGGCGCCGGGCCAGGCAGCAGTCCCACGTGCGCCGCTGCCAACGCTGCCTGCGCCGTCGACGCTGCTCGACAGCAAGCTGGCGGAATCGCGCGACTGGCTGGCACGGCAAGGGCCGCAGCAACTGGTGCTGCACATCGCCAGCCTGCCCGCCACCGAAACGGCCGCGGCGGAAACGTTCCTGCAGCAGGCGCAGCAAGCCATCGGCCTGCGCGACCTGCACGTGTTTCTCCTGCCCGGCGCGGCGTCCGCGAGCGCCGCCGGGCGCCTAGACATCGTCTACGGCAGCTTCGCCGACCGGGCCAGCGCCGAGGCCGTCTGGGCTAGGCTGGCCCCTGCGTCGCCACAGAAAATATTGCTGTACGACATAGATAGTATCTGTGCAGAAATTAAAGCCGTGACACCGGCACAAACTGGGCGTGGCGCCCCTTGACTTTATTTCGGTATATTGCCTCCGGGGCCCGCACACCCGATTGCTTTTAGGCGATCATGCTGGGTAAAATTACAAAAGCACAACACGACTTCAAGGGCGAACTTTTCATGAATCAACACCCTATTCCTGTGCTGGCCTCCTGGGTCGCCCTCGCCTGCAGCACCGTGCTGGCCGGCTGCGCCACGCATCAAACGCCGCTGTCGCCTGCCCACATCAATACCCCGCCCCGCCCAGCCGGCGCCATTCCCGAACCGGTGCAGCAAAGCAGCACGCTGGCCGCGCCCCTGCCCGCGCCGAAAGTGGAAACTTACAGCGTCACCGTGCACAAGGTGCCCGTGCAATCGCTGCTGTTTGCGCTGGCGCGCGACGCGGGCATGAATATCGACATCCACCCACAGATCGAAGGCAGCGTCACCCTGAATGCGCTGAACCAGACCCTGCCGCAACTGCTGACGCGTATCGGCAAGCAAGTCGATATGCGCTACGAAATCGATGGCAAGAACCTGACGGTGCTGCCCGACGCGCCCGTATGGCGCAATTACAAGGTCGATTACGTCAACATGGCGCGCAGCACCAACAGCAGCGTGAATATCGCCACGCAAATTTCCACGGCGGGCGGAGGATCGAACAGCGCCAGCAACCCCGTCGGCGGCACGCAAGGCAGCAGCAATAACAACTCGACCACCCTGGTCGTGAATCGTTCGGAAAACAATTTCTGGTACAGCCTGGAAAAGAATATCCGCGACCTGCTGCGCGAGACCACGCTCAACGACGTGCAGGTGGACCCGCTGGCGCAACTGAACCAGCAATTGACGAGCATGCCAGGGCAACAAGGGCAACAAGGACAGCAGGGGCAGCAGGGACAACAAGGCCAGCCTGGCCAGCAGCAGAATCAGGCCGGCAATCAATACGGCAGCCAGGCGCCGATGCAGACTGGCGGCCAGTATGCGCCTGGCCAGCAGCAGGGCAACAGCAACGCGACCCCGTCCCAGCCGCTCGACGCGAACGGCATGCCGCTGCTGAAACTGGCCAACAAGGGCAGTCCCTCGTCCGTCGTCGTCAACGTGGAAGGCGGCCTGATCGCCGTGCGGGCCACGGGCCGCCAGCATGAAAAGATCGCCGAATTCCTCGACGCGGTATTGCATAGCGCCAAGCGCCAGGTGCTGATCGAAGCGACCATCATCGAAGTGCGGCTGAGCAATGAATACCAGCAAGGCATCAACTGGTCGCGCCTGACGGGCAGCCTGAGCCTGACGCAGAAGCAGGTGGGCACCCAGGCGCTCAGCAGCGGCGTCACACCTGGTTCCACGCCAGGCATCTTCGTGCTCGATTACCTGAAGGACAGCTTCGGCACCACCATCCAGCTACTCGAATCGTTCGGCAAGGTGAAAGTGCTGTCCAGCCCGAAGATTAGCGTGCTCAACAATCAGACGGCCATGCTGAAGGTGGTCGACAACAATGTTTTCTTTACCATCAAGGTGACGCCTGCCGTGATCAGCTCGACGGGCACCATCACCACGCCCGCCACGTATGAATCGAAACTGGAAACCGTGCCTGTCGGCTTCGTCATGAGCGTCACGCCGCAGATTTCCGACAGCGATGAAGTGACCCTGAACGTGCGCCCCACCATCACGCGCATCGTCGGCTACGTGCAAGACCCGAATCCGGCTCTGGCCACGGCCACCGTGATCAGCAAGGTACCCGTGATCCAGGCGCGCGAACTGGAATCGATCATGAAAGTGGGCAATGGCCAGATCGCCGTGATGGGCGGCCTGATGCAGGACTCCGTCGACAATGCCAAAGATGGCGTGCCGGGCCTGTCCAGCCTGCCCCTGGTCGGCAATTTGTTTACCTATCGTAATGAAGCGAGCAGCAAGACGGAGCTGGTGATCTTCATGCGCCCCGTCGTCGTCAAGGATGCCAGCGTCGAGGGCGATTACCGCGACTACCGTTATCTGCTGCCCGGCCAGGCGCCGCTCAACAGCCAGCCGTACACGGATGGCCCGCCGGCGCCCGCCGTCCAGCCGCAGGCACGCCTGCAGGGAGACGTCCCATGAGCTTGCTGATGCAGGCGCTCAAGAAAGCCGAGCGCGCCAAGCAGAACAGCCTTTCCGACGAGGAACTGGAAAAGCCGTCCGAAGCCTACGACCAGGTGCTGGAACTGGCGCCGGCCGACGCCCCGCCGCCCCGTCCCGCGCCGGTTGCGCCACCGCCCGTGCAGCCGGCAAGCACCCTGCGCCTGGAACCGCTGCCGGACGCTCCGGCGCCGCAGCCCGAGTCGAGTAGCGCCCAGCCCGGTCCGCAAGCCGGCCCGCCCCCCGAGCCACCACGCGCCCGTCCGGAACCGCCGCCCGCCAAGCCACGCGCCAGCCGCAGCAATCCGCCGCCGAAAGGTCCCACCGGTCCCATCAGCGTCGACCCGGCCACCGTGCGCCTGGCCGTGCTGCTGGCGATCCTGCTGCTGGTGGCCGGCTCCATGGCGTACTGGTACTGGCGCGCCAGCAGCAGCCCCGGCGCGGGCGCCAACCTGCCCGGCGTACCCATGCCGCTGACGGACGCCCCGGGCACGTCCGGCGTTGCCGGGCCCATCGTGGTGCTGCCCGGGGCCGGCGGCGCCCTGCCGGATGCCACGGCGCCCGCACCGCTGCCGCAGGACATGCCGCGCGAACAGCGCCAGCCGGCCGGCGCAGCGGAACAGCAGGCGATGATACAAGCCGCCGCGCAAGCGGCCGTGGCCGCCCAGCTGGCGCAACTGCAGCCGCCTGCTCCGCCCAGCCTGCCACCGGTGGCCGCGCCCGACAACAGCCAGATTCAGGTAGTACGCAACGACACGGCGCCGCAGATCAACCCCGGCGTGCAGCAAGCCTACCAGGCTTTCAACGGAGGCCAGCTGGGCGCGGCGCGCCAGCAATATGAAAGCGTGCTGCAGCAGGACGCCAACAACCGCGATGCGCTGCTGGGCCTGGCAGCCGTGGCCCAGCGCGAGAACCAGGGCGCGCAGGCGGCGTCGCTGTACGTGCGTTTGCTGGAAATCAATCCCGATGATGGCGTAGCGCTGGCCGGCCTGATCGGCTTGCGCCAGGGCGACGTCGTGCAGAGCGAAGCAAAACTGAAAGCCATCCTGGCGCGTACCCCCGACAGCGGCCCCGTGCTGTTTGCACTGGGCAATGTGTACGCCAAGCAGCGCCGCTGGAACGAAGCGCAGCAGCAATTTTTCCGCGCCTACAGCGCCGCGCCCGGCAATCCCGACTATGCCTTCAACCTGGCCGTGGGCCTGGACCGGCTGAACCAGCCGAAACTGGCCGCCACCTATTACCAGCGCGCCTTGACCCTGGCGCAGACCACGCCGGCCGCGTTCGACCAGGCCGTCGTGCAAACGCGCTTGCGCGAACTGGCCGAGCCGGCCACCATCACACCCCGTCAGGAATAAGCATTACATGGCAGAACAGGCAAAACTTCCGCTGGGCAAATTGCTGATCCAGAAAGGCGTGATCAGCGAAGACCAGCTGCGCATCGCCCTGATCGAGCAGCGGCGCAGCAGCGAACCGCTGGGCAAGCTGCTGATCACGCTCGGTTTCGTTACGGAAGCCACCGTGCGCGAGGCGCTCAGCGAAAACCTGAAACAGGTCAGCGCGGACCTGTCGAGCCTGGTGGTCGACGCCATCGCCCTGAAACTGATCCCGAAGGACGTGGCCAAGCGCTACCGCGTCTTCCCCATCGTGTATGAACGGCAGGCGGACAATCTGATCCTGGCCATGGCCGACACCAGCAACATCGTCGCGCTCGACCAGATCAGCGCCATGCTGGTCAAGGGCATCACGATTTCCACCGTGCTCGTCAACGAGTCGGACATTTCGCGCGCCATCGACCAGTACTATGGCTTTGAATTGTCGATCGACGGCATCCTGCACGAAATCGAAACGGGCGAAGTCAGCTACCAGAGCATGGCTTCACCGTCGGACGAGTACAGCCAGCCCATGGTGCGCCTGATCGATGCGCTGCTGGCCGATGCCGTGCAGAACGGCGCCTCGGACATCCATTTCGAGCCGGAACAGTCGTTCCTGCGCATCCGCTACCGTATCGACGGCATCCTGCGGCAAATCCGCAGCCTGCACAAATCGTACTGGCCGGCCATGGCCGTGCGCCTGAAGGTGATGTCGAACATGAATATCGCCGAGGCGCGCGCGCCGCAGGATGGGCGCATCAGCATCAAGTTTTCCGGACGACAAATCGACTTCCGCGCGTCGGCGCAGCCCACCACGCATGGCGAAAACTTCGTGCTGCGCGTGCTGGACCGGCAAAAAGGCATCGTCCCGCTGGACGCCCTGGGCCTGGCCGAGCCGGAATTGAACTTGCTGAAACTCATGATCGCGCGCCCCGACGGTGTGATACTTGTGACGGGCCCGACGGGCAGCGGCAAGACCACGACCCTGTATTCGATACTCAACCATATCAATACGGAAAGCGTCAACATCATGACCCTGGAGGATCCGGTCGAGTATCCGATGAACATGATACGCCAGACCTCCGTCAACGAATCCGTCAAGCTGGGCTTTGCCGACGGCATCCGCTCGATGATGCGGCAAGACCCGGACATCATCCTGGTGGGCGAGATCCGCGACCGCGAAACGGCGGAAATGGCCTTTGCCGCCGCCATGACGGGGCACCAGGTGTATTCCACCCTACATACGAGCTCGGCCATTGGTTCCGTGGCCCGCCTGCTCGATATCGGCATCCTGCCCGACATCATGGCCGGCAACATCATCGGCATCGTGGCGCAGCGCCTCGTGCGTCGGTTGTGTCCGCACTGCAAGGAAACCGTGATCGCCGACGACGTCGAACGCCGCCTGCTGGGTCTGGCGGCAACCGATGCGCCCGTGTCCATCTGCCGTGCCGTCGGTTGCGAGCGCTGTGCGCACCAGGGCTACAAGGGCCGCCTGGCCATTATGGAAATCCTCAAGATGACGGCCGAACTCGATGAATTGACGGCGCGCCGCGCCAGTTCGCGCGAATTGAAGAACGCGGCGCGCGCGGGCGGCTTCAAGGGCCTCGTCGACGACGGCATGCGCCGCGTAATGGAAGGCGTCACCACGCTGGAAGAAGTGGGCCGCGTGGTCGACCTGACGGAAAGGCTGGCCTGATGGCGCAATATGTCTACCGCGCCATGGATGCCGCCGGCACATTGATTCCCGGCAGCATGGAGGCGGCCAACGTGCCGGACCTGGAAGCGCGCCTGCACCGCATGCAGCTCGACTTGATCGACTGCAAGATCACGGGCCAGTATCTGGTGCTGCTGGGCAAGCGGGTCATCCACCGCCGCGACCTGATCAATTTCTGCTTCCACATGGAGCAATTGACGGGCGCGGGCGTGCCCATCCTGGATGGCTTGAACGACTTGCGCGAAAGCACGGACCACCCGCGCCTGCGCGAAGTCGTCACGGATCTGATCGAAAGCATCGAAGGCGGCCTGCCCCTGTCGGGCGCGCTGGCCCAGCATGGCGACATCTTCGACGCCACGTTCACCAGCCTGATACTGGCGGGCGAACAGAGCGGCAAGATCGCCGAAGTCTTCAAGAACCTGTCCGAAAGTCTGAAATGGCAGGACGAACTGGCGTCGCAGACGCGCAAGATCATCATGTACCCGGTCATCGTGGCCATCGTCGTGGCGGCCGTGACGTTTTTTCTGATGATCTATCTGGTCCCTCAGCTGACGGCGTTCATTCGCAACATGGGCGGCGAGCTGCCGCTGCACACGCGCGTGCTGATTGCCGTGTCGAACGTCTTCATCGCATACTGGTATGTGCTGCTGGCCTTGCCCGTGCTGCTGTTCTTCGGGCTGCGCGCGCTCATCCGCCGCAGCGAGACGGCCCGCTATGCCTGGGATGGCTTGAAGCTGCGGCTGTGGCTGGTCGGACCCGTGCTGCACAAGATCATCCTGGCCCGCTTCGCCACGTTTTTCGCCCTGATGTATGCTTCCGGCATCACGATACTCGAATGCATCCGCCTGTCCGAAGGCATCGCCGGCAACCAGGTGGTGGCGGCGGGCCTGCGCCGCGCCGCCCAGCTGATCAGCGAGGGTTACGGCGTGACGGCCGCCTTCCAGCACACGGGCATCTTCCCGCCGCTCGTGATCCGCATGCTGAAGGTGGGCGAGGCTACGGGATCGCTGGACACGGCCTTGCGCAATGTCAGTTACTTTTACAACCGCGAAGTGAAGGAATTGATTGAAAAAGTGCAAGCCATGATCGAGCCGACCATGACGGTCATCCTGGGCCTGCTGCTGGGCTGGATCATGTTGTCGGTGCTGGGGCCGATCTACGACACCATCAGTACAATCAAGACCTGAGGCCGCCGTGTTCCGCAAACAATTACTCTACATCACCAGCGACGCCCTGTGCGCCTACGACTGGGACCATGGCGTGCTGGGCCCGGGCCAGGCCTTTCCCGCCAGCGCGGCCGGGCTGGACGGTTTCGCCGCGTGGCTGGAAGACCCGCAGGCGCACCGCCTCGACGTGCCCGCCTACCTGCTGACGGACTTGATCGAAGAGGATTTCCAGCGCCAGCTGCTGCCCCACGTGCGCGGCAAGGCGGGCCGAGCCTTGCTGGAGCGGCGCAAGCAGCAACTGCACCGCGATACGCCCTACCGGGGCAGCACCCTGCTGGGCCGTGAAAGCACGGGCCGCCACGACGACCAGGTGCTGTTCTTCGCCCTGACCAACCCATCCTTGCTGCAGCCGTGGACGGAGGCGCTCGAGCACCTGCGCGTGCCCGTGGCCGGCATCTATTCGACCAGCCTGCTCAGTATCGCGCTGGTCAAAAAGCTGTCGATCGCGCATGAACACTTGCTGCTCGTGACGCAGCAGTCGGGCGGCTTGCGGCAAAGCTACTATGAAAAGGGCCAGCTGCGCTTTTCGCGCCAGACGGCCACCATCGCACTCGACGGCGTGGCCGTGAATATTGCGCTGGAAACGGAAAAGACGCGGCAATTTCTGACCAGCACGCGCATGCTGGCGCGCGGCGACGTCCTGAATACCGTCATCCTGGCGCCAGCCGCGCAGATCGCCAAGCTCGAACTGCTGTGCGACAACGGCGTCGAAGTGGCTTACCACTTCATCGACCTGCAGCTGGCCGCCGAAAGAGTGGGCTTGCGCAAGACGCCGGCGCTGGCCGATGAATTGCTGCTGACCTTGTTGGGCAAGCATCCGCCGTCCAGCCACTATCCGCCAGGCGCGCTGGCCCGCTACTACCACTTCCAGCGCGCGCGCAAGACGCTGTATGGCGCCAGCACGCTGATCGGCGCGTCCGCAGCCCTGTGGTGCGCGATTAACTTGCTCGGCGGCATAGCCGACGGGGCCGCCATCCAGCGCCTGGCGCAGGAAACGGCGTCCTACCAGGAGCGCTACCGCAGCGTCATGTCGACCCAGCCGCCGGCGCCAGCCAAGACGCAGAACATGAAAGTGGCCGTGACCCTGGGTCACATGATCGCCAGCCAGGCGCCGGAGCCGGGCCGGCTGCTGGGCATGCTGAGCGCCGCACTGGACCAGGCGCCGCAGGTGGCGCTGGGCCAGCTGCACTGGCATGCGGGCCAGGCGCCCACGCGCGTAGCCGGCAATCAGCCACCGCAACAGCAGCAGCAACAGCAACAAAGTACGGGCGGGACGACCGGCAGCGCCCTGGCCGGCATTCCCGTCGCGCCGCCGCAGGCGCTGCGCCTGGAAGCGGACGTGGCCATGCCGAACAACGATTACCGCGCGGCCCTGGCCGCCATCACGGCCTTCGCGCAAACCCTGGCGCGCCAGCCGGGCTTGCAGGTGACGATCGAGGAAACGCCGCTCGACCTGCGCCCCAGCGCGGCCCTGTCCGGCAAGAGCGCCGTGCCGGCGCCAGCCAGCCAGGCCCGCTTCACCCTCTTGCTCGCGTGGCAGCCATGAGCGGCCCCGTCAAGCAGCCGCCCCTGCCCGGCATGCAGCGGACCAGCACGCCCGCGCGCGCCCTGCCCGCCTGGCTGGGCGAACTGCACCTGATACGCCGCGCCCTGCTGTGCTTTACCCTGACCATGCTGGCCAGCCTGGTGCTGCTGAGCCTGAGCATCGCCTACCGCGAACGCGAGGCGCAGCAGCTGGACCTGGCCCAGCGCACGCGTTCGGCGGCCGCCATGCTGTTCAACCACGTGGAAGCGGAGAAGCAGGAAATCCGCGCCTATGAACCGCGATTCCTCGCCTTGCGCCAGCGCGGCCTGATCGGCGAGGAAAACCGCCTCGCCTGGATCGACGCCATCCGCCGCAGCCAGGAACAGCGCAAACTGCTGCCGATCAGCTATGACATCAGCCCGCAGCAAGGGCTGCAAGTGCCATTGCCCATGGTGATGGGGCAATATCATTTGCGCGGCAGCCGCATGCGCCTGCAGATGGATTTGCTGCACGAGATGGATTTGCTGAACCTGCTGGACGATTTGCGCCAGGCCGGCTATTTCGCCGTGCAGGATTGCACGCTCAAGCGCCATGCCACGGCCGGCGCCGGGCCAGGCAGCGGCGGTGCGAGCGGGGCGGCGCCCGCCCTGGGCGCCGAATGCGAGCTGCTGTGGCTGACCCTGGGCAGCACGCCCGTGCCGGGGCGGCCATGAAGCGCACCCTCGTCCTGTGTGCGCTGCTGGCTGGCGCCGCGCTCACGGCCCAGGCGCAGCCACCGCAGCTGGGGCGCTTGTTCCTGTCGCCCGAGCAGCGCGCCCAGCTCGACGCGCAGCGCTACGGCC
>NZ_JAHKQW010000015.1:0-147546 GCF_019345575.1 Janthinobacterium sp. NKUCC08_JDC
CTTTCGGTGCGGGCGCAGGCGTCGGCGCCACCGGCACGGGCGGCGGCTTGGGCGCTACTGGCGGAGGCACAGGCAGCGGCGGCGGCACGGCCGCGGCTGGCTTGGCCGCGCCCGCCACCGCATGACCGCAGTACGGGCAATGGCTGACAACGGTCCACAGACCCGTCTTGCATTTGTTACAGATATCCAAAACTAATCCTTCATTCCAACGTCATTCCAGCGTTCACAGTGGCGGCGGCATCAACGGTGGCGGCGCGCTGAGGAACAAGGGCGCCAGTTCGGGGAACTGGGCCAGGTCGGCCCAGGCCGGCAAGCCCGCGCGCCACACCTTGGTGGTGCCTGGTGCTACCTGTCCTGCCTGCACGTATTGCACGATCTGCTGGGCCGTGAACGGTCCCTGCTGCTGGCCATTAATACCCAGGAAATACTGGTATTCCACCAGCGGCGGGGGCATGCCGCCCAGCGGTGGCGGCGCCATGCCGAACACGGCTGCCGCCGGAGCAGCGGCCGCGCCGGCCGGGCGCAGCAATTGTTCGAGGCGCCCCGCTTCCAGCATTTCCGCCTTGATTGCGTATTTCAGGCGTGGCTGACCGTCCGCTTCCGGCTCGCGCACTTCCCAGTCGTAAGCATCGCTGTCGGAGTCGCCGATGACGTTCGCCCACTCCTTCAGGCGGCCCAGCAGGGTTTGCACCGTGCGGTCGAGCTCATCGCTGGCCATGCCCTTGCGGCGCGCCGATTCGCGCAGGCGCGCGCCCACTTCGGCGGAAATGGCGCTGCCAAAACCGACGTACGGCAGTTGCGAACCATCGGCCTGCGCCACCAGCTTGGGCGCATACACGGTGCGTTCATAGTATTTTGCCAGCGCCGCCATGGCGGCCGTCTGCACGGCATCAAGCGCCGTCAATTTTTCTTCGATGCGCAGGGCGATATTTTTCTCGTACGAAGCAGGCATGCCGTTCTGGCGGATGGCCCGCTCGTTGCCGATGCGGCGCAAGTCGCCCGGTTCGACGGCAAACTGGTACTGGCCAGGCGGCACGACCCGGCCCGTGTGGCGCGTCAGCACGCCCAGCATGATCGCTTGCAGGAATTCGCCGAAGTCTTCCGCCAGGCGCTTCATCTCGTCCGTGTTCGGTGCGATCGGGTGCGTGAATTGCGTCGGATCGATGTGCGTGTGGGTCGGCGCCTTGTCGTTGTCGCCTTCCTTGCGGTAACTGGTGCGCCAGCCTTCCAGGCCGCGCAGCACCGTCATCGGCACGCCGGCCAGTTCGCAATAGCAGACGGCGCGCCCGCGGATGCCGGTTTCGACGATTTCCAGCTGGCTCACCGTGATGCCCACCTGGGTCGGCACGCACGACTCGAGCTCGGCGCCGAACTTCGTCTTGAAGGCGGCCGCGTTGGCCACGCCGATCACGCACTTGAACTGGTCCGACACGACCGTGAAGTCGCCCGCCATGTTGGCGTCGATCCACGGCATCGAGCAGGCCAGCAGCTTGCGGAAGCGGTCCAGGCGTTCGGACACATCCATCTGTTCCAGCGCCTCGAACAGGGGGTCGGGCGTGCTTGTCGCGCCTTCCACCAGGCTCGTCGTGGCAATCATGTTCTCGGCCATACGCGTGACTTTGGCCAGGATCAAGCCCCGTTGCGCCGGTTCGCCCAGCATGGGGAACAGCGCTTTCGAGCCGCCCATGTCCTTGAACGCTTCATCGGCCCACTGGCGCAAGGTGGCCGCCGACGGCAGCGCGATGTCTTTTTCCGTGACGGGAATGACGATCAGGGTCGCGTGCTCCTTGTCCAGGTCCTTTTGCAGAATCGTATTCGCCGTTTTGAGTTCCGCCAGCATGGCCAGCACGCCTTCGCGGCCCGTTTGCAGCTCGCCCACCAGGCCATTCCACTGCGCGCGGCCTTGCGCGTCGACGCCGACCCGGTTGCCCAGCCAGCGCGACAGTTCGCCCAGCAGAATGACGGACTCGTCCGCCGCCTTGGCGCGCAGATGGAATTTCAGCGCATTCGCCATTTCCGTGCGCAAGTGATCCATCACCACGCCGGCCTGCTTTTCGCCGTTGCTGAGGAATCCGAAGGTGCTGCGCGTCTGCTCCAGGTTGTTCAGCAGGCGCTCGTATTCGCGCGAACGCACGGCTTCCTTGATTTCGCGGTAGCGCTCGGCATTGTTGCCGATCTGCGCCGTCAGTCCGCTGCCCGGCGCCTCGATGCGGTCCTTGATCTGTTCCACCAGCGACAGCACGTATTCGAGGCCGCCGAATTCCTTGTTATCAAGGTAGCCATACAGCTGGTCGCGCACGACTTTCTTGACGTCGTCGAGCACTTCGCGGCGGCGCTTGCTGATGCGGTCTTCCGTCGTGTCGGCCGTGGAATCTTGGTCGCGCACGGCGTCGCGTTCCAGGTGCTTCATGGCATCGCGTACCTGCGCCGGCCATTCGCTGCGGTCGAAACCCGTGCGGATATCGTTGATGCGCGTGTTGACCCGGTTTTCCACGCCAGCCAGCAAGTGGCCGTGGCGGTCTTCCAGCAATTCATCGACGACGCGGAAATCGATGAAGTCGCCGCTGGAGCGCTTCAGTTCGATGCTCTTGTCGGAAAACTCGGGGAAATCGCTGAACGGCGTGCCCTTCAGGAACATATTGGCAGCGAGGAAGTTATCGCGCTGCGTATCCGTGGCCCGGTTGGCGCCCGCATCCGTGCCGCCCACGCCAAAGAACGCTTGCAGCATGGCGCCGGCCCAGCGGTGGGCCCGCTCGTCGCGCGCCGCTTCCTGGCGCGTATCGAGTACGGCCATGCCGAACGAGGAAAAGCGCTTCGAGAAATACAGCCGCATGTCGCCGAAACGGTCTTGCGGCACGGGCGCGTTGTACAGCGAGTTCTTGTGCTGCGCCTGGTTGACGGCGATCGAGCGCTTGGCGCGCGCGAAGTCGGCCGAGGCGAAATCCTCGAACAGCGAATCGGCCACCATGTGGTAGACGTCGCTGACATCCTTGGTGTGCTGCTGCGCCAGGTTGCCCGAGTCGATCAGGTAGACCTCGCTGTACGGCTCGCGCGTCAGTTCCGGGCGGTCGTACGCATCCCAGCGGCCAACATAGCCCTTGTTGCCCATCATGGCCGATTCCAGTTCCATCAGCGCCGCGTAGCCGTTGGCCTCGACCCGGTCCTTGTTGGCCTTGGTGTAGCCGGTCGGCAAGAACAGCATCAGCTCGACGTCGGCCGCGCCCACTTCGCTGCGCGCCAGCCAGCGCGCCAGCAAGCCCATGTCGAGGAAGGAGCCGGAACCCGTGCCGCCCGCCACGGAACCAACGATGACGATACGGAAACGGTTCGTTTCCATGCGCAAGCCCAGTTCGGCCAGCTGGCGCTCGTGCGACAGGCCCGCCTTCAGCGCTTTCAACTTCAAGCGGATCTTGTCGCGGATCTTCGCGTACTTGTCGAAGAAATACAGGCGCGACACGGCACGGATCTGGCCGGCACCGCTGCTCATGTCGAAACGCAATTCGCGGATGCGCTGCGGCGTCAGCGGCAGCCATTCCTTGATGTGCGGATATTTTTCCAAGGAATCTTCATCACGGCTGTACTTGTCCATGTCGAACGATTCGACCACCTTGTCATCGTCCGTGAACTTCACCTGGTCGAACTGCAAGTCCTTCGCCTGCGATTCGCCGCTTTCGATCACGGCGCCATTGTCGAGGTCGAAATGGATGAATTGCGCGATGGGAAAGTCGGCCAAGCCCTCGATGCGCGTGCGGTTGCCCGCGCCGCCCCACAGGGTGTTGAGGATGCGCCGGCGCACGCGCATCAGCACCTGCATGCCCGTGCCGCCGATACCGATGAACAGGGTCGGCCGCAGTTCGATGATCTTGTCCTGCTTGCGCTCGCTGGCGCCGCCGGTGATGGTTTGGTTCAGGTTCTCTGCCATGTGATTCCTTGGATAAAACGTGTTACGGCGTGCTTAGCGGCGGCTGGAAGTAAAGGTCAACAGTAACGCAACCAGGCCCACCAGCACCAGCGGTCCCATGAACAGTGGCGCGAGGAATTTATGCGCGTTCACGGCGGCCAGCACGACACCGGTCGCCAGGCTGGCCAGGAAGATGAACAACCACCAGCCCGAGGCATTGGCCTTGTTCGGCGGTACGCGCTTGGCCACGAGGCCATTCGCATAGGCATTCTTGGCAAAGAAAAAGGCGATGAACAGCAGCAACAGCACGACGCCGCCGATCAGGGTGTCGCGCGACGAGGTATCGGTCGTGCTGGCAGGATCGAGCGCGGGCGCCGGCTCGATGGTGGCCGTGGTGGCGGCAGCGCCGGCAGCCGGTGCGTCGGCGGCAGGCGGCGCGGACGCCGGAACTGGCAAAGTAAAACCTGCGTTGTCTTTGGGAGTGTCTTGCGCCATGGTATGCCTCTGGTGGATTTGACTAATTAAAAAGGAATCTGTGTTCAGGCCAGGTTCAGGGTATGGCCCTCGGCCACGCGCACAACGGCCGGCTTGCCCAGGCCCCGCTTGAGTTCGCCGATATCTCGGCCGTCATCATCGCGGATCTGCACGCTCTTGAAAGGTTTCAACAGCACTTGCCGCTGCACGCCATCGGCCATCACCTTGTAGCGCGTGGCGCGCGTGCCAAGCAAACCCAGCGCCAGCAAGCCCAGCACAAGCGCGAGGACGCCGCCCAGTATTACCAGCACGGGCAGCAGCGGATACTGTATGCGCACCAGCAGCGGTATCGTTGCCTGCGAGGCGCGCACGCTGTCGGGCGGCGTAAACATATCCGAGATCGGGTCGCCAGGGAACAGTTCCTGCAAATCCTTGCCAAAGCTGGACGCCAGCGCCAGCCGCTGTTCCGACAGGCCCACTTGCGCCTGCATGGGCAGCATCACCTGCTTGCCCATGGCGGCGATCGCCTGCGCCGACCACGGCGACGGGATCTGCGCCATCGGCAGCGCGAACTGTACCTGCACGGACTGGCTGGCGCCCGGCTGCAGCTGGCGGATTTGATCCGGCGCAACGTGCAACGGTGCATTCTGGCCGGCCAGGCTGGCGTGCACCTTGGCGCTGTCGATTACGTATGGGAAAAACATGTTTTGCAGCGACGCCTGCAGCACCACTTGCGGCACCAGGTTCGCCGCGTCGACGTCGAGCACGATGGTGCGCCCGTCGCGGCCCAGGCTGGCGTGCACATTGGCGCTGTTCTTGACGGACTGGGGCACGATGCGCACGGCATCCTGATCCACCGGTTTCAAGCGCGCGGGCGGGCGCGTCAGCACTTGCGACAAGCGCCCTTCGGCCAGGATGCGGTTCAGCGCCTCGGACGCGGGCTGGCCATACGCGAGCGCATACACCATCAAGCCCTTGGCGCTGTACAGCTTGCCCTGCACGGGCATGCGCAGGGGAAACACCACCGTCTTGGTGATCGACGGTTCCAGATGCAGCAGGCGGTAAAAGTCGCGGTTGCGCTCGGCCGTCTGGCTGTCGTTGTTCGGGCTGTTCTTGTTATTCGTAAAAATCCACACGATGCCGGAGGCGGACTGGAACGGTCCCGTGATGGTCTTGGTGACGGCTTCCTGGAAGTCCGTGTCGGCCAGCGCGCCGCCGGCGCTCTTGCGCGCCAGGCCAAGATTGGCCAGCTGGCCCGCCACGCCGGCGCCGCCCTGCCCTTGCCCGATCAGTGCGGGCGACACATTGCTGCCGCTGCTCTGGCTGAAGGCCAGCGTATAAACTTTATCGGACGGGTTCGTGGCGGCCTGCGCCACGGCGCCCACGAGGGCTTTCAGCTGCGACTGTTCATCCGTGTAGAACGGCTCCATCCAGCCCGAGTTTTGTACAAGAAACGCTTGCTGGATGCCGGCCGCCTGCACGCTGGCGGTGGCGAAAAAAGCGGCGCAGGCCGCGATCAGGACGCGCGCCTTCATGCCTGCAAGGCCCAGCCATCGATGCGCGACAGCAGCGGGTGATACGCCCACAGCATGCCTTCATGGACAAACAGGCGCACACGCCACGGCTCGCTGACGGCGAACGTGTGAAACACGGTTTCGCGCAACTCGTCGTCCTGCACCAGCTGGGCCGCCAGGCGCTCGTTCGAGCGCAGCACGCTCGACAGGCCGGCACTGGTGGCAAACTTGACGCCAAAAACGCTGTTGCCAACGCTCGATTCCAGCAGCGGCATGACGGCCTGGTTCTTGCCGCCATCGTCGCCGTGTTCCGGCTCTTCCCACGGCGCCGTTTTCAGCTTGGTGGCGAAGCGGTAATTGAAGCTGCCCGAACACAGGCGCGGTGCCAGCGCGTCGGCCCGTTCGGCCTGCGCGCCCAGTTTCACGTAGACATAGGTGCCGCGGCTGCGCTCGAAGCACAGCTGCCACAGGCCGCCGTCGCGCGACACGTACGGGCTGCCGAATTCGAAATGCGGCACCAGCCCTTCGGGCCAGGGCGTAAACGACGCGGCCACGTTGCCGTCCGGCTGCAGCTGCAAGCGCAGCTGGCCGTTGGCGCACGGCCACACGGCCATGCGGTTGTAGGCGACGGGCGCGCTGACGGTACCCAGGTCGACCATGCCGTCGAGCAGCACGTCGCTGCCCGGCTTTTGTTGCGCGTCAAGGTTGACGAAGCGGATGCGGCCATCGTCGTCGCGCAGCGGTGCCCACAGCCGGTTCTGGAACCAGACGGGGCTGGCGATGCACGGCGCGCCGCCCACGTGCTCGACCACATAGGTCAGCGATGGCACGTCGGGGCGGATGCAGGCGAGGCCATGGCTGGTCGGCAAGACCAGCACGCTATTGAATTCCGGCACCAGCTCGGCGCGCCAGGCGCCGTGGGCCAGGTCCGATTCGGCCAGCAGGCTGCCATAATCGGGGTCCAGCGCCAGCCAGCGTTTCGAAGCGGGCAGCCACGCGTGCAAGACGGCCTTGCGCGGGTCGAGCGCCAGCAGCGCGGGCGCGCTGGTGCCGAACTGGGCGGAAAAGAATTCATATTCGCCGGGCGGCGGCATGGGCAGCGAGGCATCGGCCTGCGCATGCTCTTCGCGGACGCGCTGGTCGGCCAGTTTCAGGGGCACGCTGGCCTGGCGCAAGCCGGCCGGGCCAGCCGGCGGCACGTCGCTGACGGGGTGTGCGCCATAGGGCGGCACCCACGGCGGGGTAATTGAGGTGTCGGGCGGCACTTGCAAGGCCGCGCCAGAAACGGGGTCGAACGAGAATTCGGGCGGAAACTGGCGCACGGGCGCGTCGGCGGCTGCGGGCAGGCGCCGCGCCAGCATCAGCTTGCCAATATCGGCATGGCTCACCAAGGGCGAGACGTTCTGGCCGTCCGCGCTGCGCTGCATGCTCCACGCGCCGTCGTCATCGACGTACCAGGCGCCGGAGGGCAGTGGCCAATCCCCAGAAGTTTTATGATCCATTTATTTTCTATGACAAGCAATGCATATCAGACGGTGTAACGTGCTGGGGCGGTCGAAACGAAGTCGCAGCCCTGGCAGTTCTCATAGTAACGTCTTTTTATCTGTATGGAAACATTGACGAGCTTCCTCAGCCCTGCTGCGTCCGCACTTTCGTCAACAGCTTGGTGGTCGAGCGGTCATGCTCGAAATCGATGGCCACGGCCTGGCCGCCATACGCGAGCACGGCCTTGCCTTCCGGAATGGCCGCCATGTCGTAGTCGCCACCCTTGGCATAGATTTCCGGTTGAATGTCCTGCACCACTTCCAGCGCGCTGTCTTCCGAGAATGGCACGACCAGGCTCACCGCTTCCAGCGCGGCCAGCACGGCCATGCGGTCTTCGCAGTTGTTCAGGGGACGGTCGTCGCCTTTGCCCAGACGTTTCACTGAAGCATCAGTATTCACGGCAACGATCAGCGAAGCGCCCAGCGCGCGCGCCTGCGCCAGATACGTAACGTGGCCGCGGTGCAAAATGTCGAACACGCCGTTCGTCACCACCACCGGTTTCGGCAGGGCCGCAGCGCGGGCGCGCAGTTCGTCACGGCCGCACAGTTTGTTTTCAAAGTCAGGCATGGATATCTCTTGTTGGGTTAATTATGGTCACGCTCAGGCGTGGCTATCGCTTTGGATGCCGCCGGCATCGCGGCGCCAGGCATCGATCAAGGCCAGAATCGCCGGGTCCAGGTCCTCTTCGGCGATGCGATCTTGTCGGTTGTAAATCATCAGCGCATACACGCCGGCCAGGCGGCTGACGGGCGGCGACAGCGCATATTCATTGCCGCGCGCCGGTTGCCTGGCACGCCAGTAATTGATCGCCGCTTCCAGCGTCTGCATCCGCAGTTCCATCGCCCTCTCCCTCCGCCGCCCGGTCCCGCATTATAGGGGGCGATCCGCTACAATACGCCATCGGCGCCACAGTTTCACGTTTGCGCCACCTTTCATTCATTGCAAGTAAGTACTTCCTGTGTTTCAATCAACCTATGACACTGACTGAACTGAAATATATCGTTGCAGTCGCGCGAGCGAAGCACTTCGGCCATGCCGCCGAAGCTTGTTTCGTTGCCCAGCCCACCCTGTCAGTGGCCATCAAGAAACTCGAAGACGAATTGGGCGTCGTCCTGTTCGAACGGGGCGGCGCGGAAATCTCCGTCACGCCGCTGGGCGCCCAAATCATTGCGCAAGCCGAGCGTGTGCTGGAACAGACGGCCGCCATCAAGGAACTCGCCAAGCAAAACAAGGATCCACTGGCCGGCCCCCTGCGCCTGGGCGTGATCTACACGATCGGCCCCTACCTGCTGCCGCCCCTGGTCAAGGCCATGATAGACCAGGTACCGCAGATGCCTTTGATCTTGCAGGAAAACTTCACGGTTCGCTTGCTCGAATTGCTGCGCCAGGGCGAACTGGACGTGGCCATCATGGCCCTGCCCCTGCCCGACCACGGCATGGCGATGCAGGAACTGTATGACGAGCCCTTCGTCGTCGCCATGCCGCGCCAGCATCCGTGGACGGCGCGTGACAAAATCGCCGCGCAGGATTTGAAATCGGAAACCATGCTACTGCTGGGCAATGGCCACTGCTTCCGCGACCAGGTGCTGGAAGTGTGCCCCGAAATGGCGCGTTTTTCATCGCCCGGCAACGGCATGCAGCGCACGTTCGAAGGTTCTTCACTGGAAACCATCCGCCACATGGTGGCCAGCGGCATCGGCCTGACGGTCTTGCCGCGCGCCTCCGTCGCCAATATGCACGCCACAGACGGCATGCTCGAATACCGGCCGTTCGCGGAACCCGTGCCATCGCGCCGGGTGGTGATGCTGTGGCGCAAGAGTTTTACGCGCAAGGCCGCCATCGACGCCCTGTGCGCGGCCATCGCCAGCTGCAACTTGCCTGGCATTACCCCCTTGTGCGAAGACGACGAATAGTACATTTACATACTATTTGCGATAATCGACCTTTCTCTCAACAAGATCGAGTCTTCCATGAACAAGCTGGCGCTGTATTTCCGCCTGATACGGCTGGACAAGCCTATCGGTACCGTATTGCTGCTGTGGCCTACCCTGTGCGCGCTGTGGCTGGCGCAGCAGGGCGTGCCGGACTGGCGGCTGCTGCTCATCTTTATTCTCGGCACTTTCCTGATGCGTTCGGCAGGCTGCGCCATCAACGACTACGCCGACCAGGATATCGACAAATTCGTCAAGCGTACGGCGGAGCGCCCCATCACCAGCGGACGCATCAGCGGCAAGGAAGCGCTGGCCGTGGCCGGCGTGCTGACCGTGCTGGCCTTTTGCCTGATCCTGCCCTTGAATGCGCTGACCAAGCAACTGTCCGTGGCCGCCGTCATCATCGCCGGCACCTATCCCTACTTCAAGCGCTTCTTTGCCATTCCGCAAGCGTATCTCGGTATCGCCTTCGGTTTCGGCATTCCCATGGGCTTTGCCGCCATCACGGATTCCGTGCCCGTCGTCGCCTGGCTGCTGCTGCTCGGTAATGTTTTCTGGGCCGTGGCCTACGATACGGAATACGCGATGGTCGACCGCGACGACGATTTAAAAATCGGCATCAAGACGTCGGCCATCACCTTCGGCCGCTACGACGTGGCCATCGTCATGTTTTGCTATGCCGTTTTCCTGCTGCTGTGGCTGGGCTGCGGCTGGTACCTGGGCTTGCGTTATTGGTTCGTCGCCGGCCTGGTAGTTGCGGCCGGCTGCGCCGTTTACCACTACACCCTGATCCGCGCACGCGAGCGTATGCCGTGTTTTGCGGCATTCCGGCATAATAACTGGCTAGGAGCAGCGGTGTTTGCGGGCGTGGTACTGGACTTTGCTTTCCGTTAAGCAATACCCCTTGCGCCGCGGTAGCCCTTGAGGCGGCGCAAGACAAGCCTGGCCGCAGCTGCCTACACTGGTATTTCACTGTGCAGTTTCACTTCCATGAGGTAATACATGAGCTCGATACATACCGGAAAATCCAGCAGCGACAGCATCCTCGCCGACGCCGACAAGGCGCGCGACAAACTGGTCGGCGACCTGAAAACCGTCATCAATGAAGCGGAAGGCTGGCTCGACGGCGCAAAGGATCAGACGGGCGAGAATGTCAAAGCCGTCAAGGACAAGTTCATCGCCACCCTGGAAACGGCCAAGAAAGACTTGATCAAGCTGGAAGAAGACTTGCTCGAACGGACCAAGAAGGCGGCCAAGGCCACTGACGAGTACGTGCAGGACAATCCGTGGAAAGCCGTGGGCGCGGGCGCCGTCGTGGGCGTGCTGTTCGGCCTGCTGCTTTCCTCGTCACGCCGCTAGTTAGCACCGACGGCATAGGCCGTCTCCTGACGCGAAAGGCAGCATATGGCTATCGTGCACCATGTCGCCCAAGTCGCAGCGACCCTCGCCGCCATCGTCCAGACCCGTCTGGCCCTGGCGGCAGTGGAAATGGAAGAAGAGTCGCTGCGCTTCCTGTCCTATCTGGCCCTGGCCATGCTGGCACTGCTGTGCCTGTTCGTCGGCCTGGTATTGATCGTGCTCCTCGTCATCGTATTATTTTGGGACACGCACCGCATCGCCGCCATCGCCATCACGGCCGCCGTCTTCATCGTTGCCGCCATCGCTACACTGCTCGGTGTGCGCGCCAGTTTCCGCAGCAAGCCGAAACTGCTGTCCTTCACACTTTCCGAACTGAACAAAGACCTGGACGAGCTGCAACTGCTGGCCCGCCGGGGATCGGAGCGGCCATGACCACGCATCCCACCAAGTTGTCGCATGTCCACACGGCCGCCAGCCTGGCGCAGCGGCGCGATGCGCTGCTGGCCGAATGCGCGCTGCAGCGCCTGGCCCTCGGCGTGCAAACGCGGCAATTGCTGGAACCTTTGACGGGCGGCAATCTGCGCCACACCCTGGCCACGCGCTTCAAAATTCCCCTGATGGTGGGCGGCGCCGTGCTGGGCCTGCTGCTCGTGCGACCGCGCCGTTTCCTGCCGCTGATGCGGGCCAGCGGCGCGCTGCTCAAGCACGCGACCACCGCCATGCCCGTCGTGCTGGCGCTGGCGCAGCGTTTCAGCAAGAAAGAAACGCCGGAATAAATTATTTTTTTCCTGGCTGCATCCAAATAGCAAACCCCTGCGTAGTAATGGTATCAACCAGCCGGTTGAGCCAACTACCAGGAGTTTGCCATGCTTGCCACCATCGCCCCACGCCATACCGCCCCTTCCCTCACCGTGCTGTGCGCCGCCCTGCTGATGGCCGCCTGCGCCCCCATGAGCGCGCGCTATTCGCAGGAACAATTGCCCAACGCCGTGAAAGTGCCCGATGGCCACCAGGTTGCCATGCAGACGGTGGGCGTGGGCAAGATCGCCTACGAATGCAAGGCCAAGAAAGACATGACGGGCCATGAATGGGTCTTCGTGGGCCCGGACGCGGCCCTGAACGACCGCGGCGGCATGCAGGTCGGCACGTATGTCGGTCCTCCTGCCACCTGGGCCAACCTCGATGGCTCGAAAGTGACGGCGACGCAAGTGGCCGTGGCGCCGGCCGGCGCCGGCAACATCCCGTATCAACTGGTGAAAGCCAACCCGGCCACGGGCAGCGGCGCAATGCAGGGCGTCAGCTACATCCAGCGCGTGGCCACCAGCGGCGGCGTGGCGCCAAGCAGCCCCTGCGGCATGGAGTCCATCGGCGCCAAGCAATGGGTGCCCTACCAGGCCGACTATATCTTCTGGAAAGCCGCCTAAAACGGTCGTATTGACGGTTGGCAAGCTGGTTTCTGGCCTATACTCGGCCTTGAAAACTTGCTAACCGTTAAACCTTGACGATTGCCCCAACCTTGCCAGCCCACGCCGCCCCTTACGATTACGATGCCGCCCTGCGCGCCTGCGCCAGGGGCGAGCAGCAGGCATTGCATGGCCTGTACCAGCAGGAAAGCCGCTATCTGCTGGGCGTGGCCCTGCGCATCGTGCGCCAGCGGGCCTTGGCCGAAGACGTGCTGCACGACGCCTTCCTGAATATCTGGCGCCGCGCCGGCAGTTTCGACGCCACGCGCGGCAGCGGCAAGGGCTGGATCTATGTGGTGGTGCGGCACCAGGCGCTGGACGTGGCGCGTGCCCGCGCCCATGAACTGTCAGCCGACGAGGATACCGTGGAAACCCTGCTGCACGAACGCCAAAGCCATGATACGGGCGAGGCCTATGCCGACCAGGCGGACCTGGGCAAGCTGCACGATTGCCTCGGCCACCTGGACGAACCCAAACGCAATAGCATCCTGTACGCCTACGTCGATGGCTGTTCCCATAGCGAAATCGCGCAGCGCCTGCAAGCGCCGCTGGGGACCGTCAAGGCCTGGGTCAAGCGGGGTCTGGCCGCCTTGCGGGAGTGCATGCAATGATCAACAGCGACGAGGAATTGCACAGGCTGGCCAGCGAATACGTGCTGGGAACATTGGCGCTGGCCGAACGGGCGGCAGTGGAACAGCGTTTGCCGCGCGACGCCGCCCTGCGCGACGCCGTCGATGCCTGGGAACAGCGTCTGCTGCCCTTGACCACGCTGGCGCCGCCCGAAGCACCTTCAGCACAGCTGTGGCCGCGCATCAGCGCCAGCCTGTTCACGCCGAAAGCCGTGCGGCAAGCGGGCGGCTGGCAAGTGTGGTGGAATAGCCTGGCCTTCTGGCGAGTACTCGCCGGTGGCGGCCTGGCGGCCACGGCCGCGCTGGCCGTGCTGGTCACTACGCAATTGCAAGCGCCCAGCGGACCCGGCTATCTGGTGGTGCTGGTGGCGCCGCAGGATAAATCGCCGGGCTGGATCGTGCAGGCGGGCGGACGGGGCGGCAAGAACCGCGACCTGAGCCTGATCCCGCTGGGCCCGACTGCCGTGCCGCAGCAAAAAGCCCTGCAATTCTGGACCAAGGGCAAGGACTGGGGCGCGCCCGTCTCGCTGGGCCTGGTCAAGCCGGGGCAAAGCCTCAAGTTGACCCTGGATAAGCTGCCGCCGCTGCAGCCCGATCAACTGTTTGAAATCACGCTGGAGCCGCAAACGGGCTCGCCGACAGGCAGGCCGACAGGGCCGATCCTGTATATCGGCCGCGCCGTCAAGGTGATGTAGCGTTTATTTGCCCAGCTCGTCCCCCATCTCGCGCCCGCGCTGCGCGGCCGCCTTGATGCCCTTGACGATGGCCGCTTTCACACCGCTCTCTTCCATGCTGCTGAGGGCCGCATACGTCGTGCCGCCTTTCGACGTGACCCTCTCGCGCAGCAAGGACACGGGTTCGCTGGAGTTCGCCGCCAGCTGCGCCGCCCCCGTAAACGTGGCAATCGCCAGTTGCGTGCCCTGCTCGGGCGTGAGACCCAGTTCGGCCGCCGCCTGCTGCATCGCTTCGATAAAGTAAAACACGTAGGCGGGACCGCTGCCGGACACGGCCGTGACAGGGTCGATCTTCGCTTCATCATCGAGCCAGACCGTCTGGCCGACGGCGCGCAGGATGGCGTCCGCCGTCTTTTTTTGTTCTTCGCTGACGCCGCTGCTGGCCACCATGCCCGTGATGCCCATGCCGATCAGGGCAGGCGTGTTCGGCATGCAACGCACGATGGCCCGGTAATCGCCGAGCCAGCGCGACAGGTCTTGCGCGCGGATGCCGGCCGCGATCGACAGGATCAATGGCGCACGCTCCCCGTCGAGGAAGGGCAGCAATTGCGCCGCCACCTCGCGCATGCTTTGCGGTTTGACGGCCAGCACGATCACATCCACGCCGCGCAGCGCGTCACCAGCGGCAGTGGCCGTCGTGACGCCGAATTGCGCCTGCAGTTTTTCCAGCGCCGGCGCATGCGGGTCGATCACGTGGATGTTGCCGCCCAGGGTCAATTTACCCGCCAGGCCGGCGATCAGGGCCGCGGCCATGTTGCCGCCGCCTACAAAGGCGATATTCAATTCTGTCGTCATGCTTGTTCTCTCTTCATCAGGAATAGTTGCGGGAACCGAAAATGGCGCTGCCCACGCGCACGATGGTGGCGCCCTCGAGCACGGCGGCGCGCAAGTCGGCCGACATGCCCATCGACAAGGTGTCGAGCGCCAGCCCTTGAGCCTTCAATTGTTCGTACAGCGCGCGCAGTTGCGCAAAGGCAGCGCGCTGAAGCGTGAGTTCCGTTTCGGGCTCGGGGATGGCCATCAGGCCGCGCAAGCGCAAACGGGGCAATTGCGCCACGGCATGCGCCAGCGCCGGCAGTTCGGCCGGTGTCACGCCGCTCTTGCTCGCTTCGCCGCTGATATTGACTTGCAGACAGATATTCAGGTCCGGCAAGCCGGCCGGGCGCTGCTCGGACAGGCGCGCGGCGATCTTTTCCCGTTCCACCGTGTGCACCCAGTCGAAGTGCTCGGCGATGGGGCGCGTCTTGTTGCTCTGGATGGGACCGATGAAATGCCATGCCGGAACGTGCTGCGGCGCAGCTTCCTTCACAAAGGCGATCTTGTCGAGCGCTTCCTGCAGATAGTTTTCGCCGAACGCCGCCTGGCCCGCGCGCATGGCGTCCAGCACGGCGTCCGCGCCGAAGGTTTTCGAGACGGCCAGCAGGGTCACGTCGGCCGGGGCGCGCTGCGCGTCAGCGGCGGCCTGCGCAATACTCTCGCGCACGGCTTGCAAGTTCTGTTCGATTGTGGACATAATCATTTTCTAGTGTATAGGGGCGGCGGCACAGTGCGCCAGCCCATCAATGCAGGCACAGGGATTATAAATGGACATCTCCGAACTACTCGCTTTCTCCGTCAGCAACAAGGCTTCCGACCTGCACCTGTCTTCCGGCCTGCCGCCGATGATACGGGTCAACGGCGACGTGCGCCGCCTGAACGTGCCCCCGCTCGAGCACAAGGAAGTGCACAGCATGATCTACGACATCATGAACGACAGCCAGCGCAAGGCGTATGAAGAAGCGCTGGAATGCGATTTCTCGTTCGAGATTCCCGGCCTGGCCCGCTTCCGCGTCAACGCCTACAACCAGGAAAGGGGCGCCTCGGCCGTGCTGCGCACGATTCCGTCAAAAGTGCTGACCCTGGAAGACCTGAACGCGCCGCGCATCTTCGGCGAACTGGCCATGCGCCCACGCGGCCTCGTGTTGGTGACGGGGCCGACCGGTTCCGGCAAGTCGACCACCCTGGCGGCGATGGTGAACCACGTCAACGAACGCCTGAACCACCATATTTTGACCATCGAAGACCCGATCGAATTCGTGCATGAACCGAAGAAATGCCTGATCAACCAGCGCGAAGTGGGTTCGCACACGCATTCGTTCAGCAACGCGCTGCGCTCGGCCTTGCGCGAAGACCCGGACGTGATTTTAGTGGGCGAATTGCGCGACCTGGAAACCATCCGCCTGGCGCTGACGGCGGCCGAAACGGGCCATCTCGTATTCGGCACCCTGCACACCTCGTCGGCGGCGAAATCGATCGACCGCATCATCGACGTCTTCCCCGCCGAGGAAAAGGAAATGGTGCGCGCCATGCTGTCCGAATCCTTGCAAGCCGTCATTTCGCAGAACCTGCTGAAAACCAGGGATGGCGCGGGCCGCGTGGCCGCGCATGAAATCATGCTGGCCACGCCGGCCGTGCGCAACCTGATCCGCGAAGCAAAAGTGGCGCAAATGTATTCGGCCATCCAGACAGGCAGCAACGTGGGCATGCAGACGCTGGACCAGTGCCTGTCCGACCTGGTACGGCGCGGCACGATCTCGGCCGAGACGGCCCGCTCGGCCGCCAAGGCCCCTGAAAACTTCCCCGGATAAGCCATGCAGACGACGCACGAACACTATGGCGCCATGCACGCGCTGCTGGCGCAGATGCGCGCACGGGGCGGCTCGGACCTGTTCATCACGGCCGGCTTTCCTCCCGCCATCAAGCTCGACGGCAAACTGACGCCGCTGGCGGGCGGCGCGCTCGACGCGCAACAGGCGGCCGGCTATGTGCGCGCCGTCATGAACGAACGCCAGGCGGCCGAGTTCGCGTCCAACCGCGAAGCCAATTTCGCCATCAGCCCGGACGGACTCGGGCGCTTCCGCGTGTCCGCCTTCGTGCAGATGGGCCAGGCAGGCATGGTCTTGCGCTTGATCAATACCGCCATCCCCACGCTCGATGGGCTGGGCTTACCGGCCATCCTGCAAGACATCGTCATGAGCAAGCGGGGCCTCGTCATCATGGTGGGCGCCACGGGCTGCGGCAAGTCGACCACCCTGGCCGCCATGGTGGGACACCGCAACGCGCACAGCCATGGCCACATCATCACCATCGAAGACCCCGTGGAATTCATCCATCCGCACGGCAACTGCATCGTCACCCAGCGCGAAGTGGGCGTCGATACGGACGACTGGGCCACGGCCCTGAAAAACACCCTGCGCCAGGCGCCCGACGTGATCCAGATCGGCGAGATCCGCGACCGCGACACCATGGACCACGCCATCGCGTTTGCCGAGACGGGCCATCTGTGCCTGGCGACCTTGCACGCGAACAACGCCAACCAGGCGCTGGACCGCATCATCAATTTCTTCCCCGAAGAGCGGCGCCAGCAGTTGTTGATGGACCTGTCGCTGAATTTGAAGGGCATGATTTCGCAGCGCCTGATTCCCAACAAGGACGGCGGCGGGCGCAAGGCGGCGCTGGAAATCCTGCTCAACTCGCCGCTGATGAGCGACCTGATCTTCAAGGGCCAGGTGCACGAGATCAAGGAATTGATGAAAAAATCGCGCGAGCACGGCATGCAGACGTTCGACCAGGCCCTGTTCGACCTGCACGAAGCGGGCGCCATCAGCTATGAAGACGCGCTGCGCAATGCGGACTCTGTCAACGACCTGCGCCTGACAATCAAACTCAAGGGCGCAACGGCGCCGGAACCCGCCCCGCAAACGGGCGCCACCAAACTGGGACTCCTCTGACATGACCAGCATCCACGATTTCCAGGCCGAGGCACTGGACGGCACGCCGGTCGACCTGGCGCAATACAAAGGCAAGGTTTTACTAGTCGTCAACACGGCCAGCGCCTGCGGTTTCACGCCGCAATACCAGGGACTCGAAGCGCTGTACCGCGAATTCCACGCGCAGGGGCTGGTCGTGCTGGGTTTTCCCTGCAATCAATTCCGCCAGCAGGAACCGGGATCGAATGCGGAAATCGGCGCCTTTTGCGAGAAAAACTTCGGCGTCACCTTTCCCCTGTTTGCCAAGGTCGACGTGAATGGCCCGCATACGCATCCCGTATTTGCGCAATTAAAACAGGCGGCGCCCGGCATATTGGGCACGCAGTCGATCAAATGGAATTTCACCAAGTTTTTGGTGCGCAAGGATGGCAGCGTATTTCGCCGTTACGCGACGGCCAGCAAACCGGCCAGCCTGGCGGACGACATTCGGCAATTGCTACAGGAGTAGCAATTTGGCGGTTTGATTAAAAACAATAATTGCTGAAATCAATCAATCCGCACTTATTTCATGCTTGATATCAATATTGTGTTTCCAATAGCAAATTTCGGTGATAATGTTTGCATAATTATTCGCAGATATCGATCAAAAAACGATGCCAGTCTTTGGGAAAATATTATCTTCATGGATGCGGATGGGAATTTATTCCCGCCTCTTTCTTCCTATTTTCTTCCTGATACTCGCCGTTTCCGCCGTTCGCTATCACGCCCTGCTCGGCACGGAAACGGCGCTGGCCAATGCGCGCTACCAGAGCGATGCGCGGCAACTCGACCTGTTCCTCGCCAATAGCGTGCTGCCGCTGGCCGTGCACGCGGACAGTCACGCGATGCACGACAGCGTGCGCCAGGTGCTGCGCAGCGCCCTGCCGCTGAACCGCAGCCTCGTTTCCGCGCGCTGGGACACGGCTGGCGGACATGTCGAGGTGCTGGCCGACAGCAAGCTGGCCGGCACGCTGGCCACGGTGCCGGCGTGGTTCGCGCGCCTGGCCGGCATCACGGCCATCCGCAGCCGCCTGACGGTGGCGCTACCGGACGGCGGCGATGGCATCCTCGACCTGCACTACACGCCCGGTCTGCCCCTGGCGCAGGTGTGGCTCAGGGTGCGCGAGCAGGCCGTCCTCAGCAGCATCAATATCGTGCTCGTCTTCGTGCTGCTGGGCTTGATCCTGGCCACCCACCGCAAGCTGCTGGCGCGCTTCGTGCAAGCGACCGACCGCTTCCGCGACGGCAACTTCGCCGTGCGCCTGGTGGCCGGCGCCACGCCCGAAGCGCAAGCCGTGTCGCAGTCGTTCAACGGCATGGCCGGCGATATCGAAGCACTGCTGACCACGCTGAAGACCAGCCAGCGCCAGCTGGGCGAGCAATTGAACGAAACCGTGCACATGCAGCAGGCGCTGCAAAAGCTGTCCTGGCAAAACTACAATGACGTGCTGACGGGTCTGCCCAACCGTGCCGCGCTGGCCGCCCGCTTCGAACAGGAACTGTTCCTCGCGCGCGAACGCCAGCGTCTGCTGGCCGTCTGCCTGTTCGACCTCGACCACTTCCAGGCCATCAACGACCGCTACGGCGCCGAGGCCGGCGATGAAATCCTCAAGCAGGTGGCCGGCCGCCTGCACGGCTTTACGGGCCAGGTCCACTACGCGGCGCGCCTGGGCGGCGATGAATTCGTCCTGCTGCTGTGCGGCCAGGCCAGCATCGCCAGCATCGAACAGAACGTCACGCAGCTGATGGCGGAACTGTGCCGCCCCTATCAGTGCGACCAGCAGGCGCTGCACATGACGGCCAGCGCCGGCATCGCCGTCTACGCGGGCAAGGACTTGAATACGGAAAGCCTGCTGCGCCACGCCGACCACGCCGTCTACCAGGCCAAGCTGACGGGGCGCAACCAGTACCACTTCTTCGACACCAATCTCGATGAAGAAGTGCGCACCCACCACAACCAGCGCACGGAAGTGCGCCATGCCCTGATCAATGGCGAACTGCGGCTGTACTACCAGCCCAAGGTGAACATGCGCGCCGGCACGGTGGTGGGCATGGAAGCGCTGCTGCGCTGGCAGCATCCGCGCCGCGGCGTGCTGGCGCCCGCGCAATTCCTGCCGCTGGTGGAACAGACGGATTTGATCATCGATATCGGCGAATGGGTGCTGCGCCAGGCCCTGTGGCAGATGCAGCGCTGGGTGGCCAGTGGCAAGCACTGGGTGGTCAGCGTGAATATCGCGGCACGCCACTTCCAGCAACCGGATTTCGTCTCGCGCCTGGAAACCATCCTCGGCGAATTTCCCGGCGTGCGCGCCAGCATGCTGGAACTGGAAATCCTCGAATCGTCGGCCCTGCACGACATCGAAGACGTGCGCCGCATCATCCGCGCCTGCCAGGCGCTGGGCATCACGTTCGCGCTCGACGATTTCGGCACCGGCTACTCGTCGATGTCATATTTAAAACGCCTGCCGGCGAATATCGTCAAGATCGACCAGAGCTTCGTGCGCAATATGCTCAACGACCGCGACGACCTGCACCTGGTGCGCGCCGTCATCGGCCTGGCCCGCTCCTTCAGCCTGACGGTGATCGCCGAAGGCGTGGAAAGCGTCGAACATGGCGCGCGTTTGATCCAGCTGGGCTGCGACCTGGCGCAAGGCTACGGCATCGCCCGCCCCATGCCGGCCGACGCCGTGCTGGAGTGGGCCGCCAACTTCGTGCCGGCGCCCCAATGGCGCATCGCGCAGTACAGCGAAGTGCCTATATAGGCGCCAAGGCCGAGTCGATCAGCTCGATCCAGTGCCGCACGGGCGTCTCCGTACCCGACTGCAGGTGGCTCAGGCAGCCGATATTGGCCGACACGATCATCTCCGGCTCGCACGCTTCCAGGTTCGCCACCTTGTTATCGCGCAGCTGCTGCGACAATTCCGGCTGCAGGATCGAATACGTGCCCGCCGAACCGCAGCACAAATGGCTGTCCGCGCACAGGCGCACGTCGACGCCGACGGCGCGCAAGACCTGCTCCACCTTGCCGCGCACCTGCTGGCCGTGCTGCAGGGTACACGGCGGGTGATACGCCACCCGTTTTCCGATGCGCCCTTTCAGCAGCGCCGCCAGTTCATTTTCAAACGCCGGCATGATCTCGGACAGATCACGCGTCAGCGCCGCGATGCGCCGCGCCTTGTCCGCATACTGCGCATCGTGCGCCAGCAAATGGCCATATTCCTTGACCGTGGCGCCGCAGCCGGATGCCGTCATGACGATGGCTTCCACACTGTCCACGCTGTCTACGTAAGGCCACCAGGCGTCGATATTGCGGCGCATGTCGTCCAGCGCCGCTTCCTGGTCATTCAGGTGATGGCGCAAGGCGCCGCAGCAGCCGGCCTTCGGCGCGACGATCAATTGCACGCCCAAGGCATCGAGCACGCGCGCCGTGGCCGCGTTGATGTTCGGCGACATGGCCGGCTGCACGCAGCCATCGAGCAGCAGCATGCTGCGCGCATGCTGGCGCGTGGGCCATGCCCCCGCTTGCGCGCCCGGACGCAATTTATCCTGCAAGCCTTTCGAGAGCAGTGGCCGCAGCGCCTGCCCCGCCTTGTACACGGGCGTAAACAGCCAGCGGCGCGGCAAGGCTTCCTTCAGGGCGAAGCGCAAGGCACGTTCGCGCAAGGGGCGCTGCACGCGCTGCTCGACGACGTTGCGGCCGATGTCGACCAGGCGTCCGTACTGCACCCCGGACGGA
The DNA here is from genome assembly GCF_019345575.1 of Janthinobacterium sp. NKUCC08_JDC. NCBI lineage: Bacteria > Pseudomonadati > Pseudomonadota > Betaproteobacteria > Burkholderiales > Oxalobacteraceae > Janthinobacterium > Janthinobacterium sp. NKUCC08_JDC. The sequence goes on from NZ_JAHKQW010000015.1 coordinate 21,075, forward strand.
CAGGTCGACTCGCAGTTACGGCAGGTCAGGCAGCGGTCCAGGTGCGTCTGCGTCTTGGCCGTGACGGGCGCGCCTTCGAGCACTTGCTTGATCAAATAGATGCGTCCGCGCGGGCCATCGAGTTCGTCGCCCAGCAGCTGGTAGGTGGGACAGGTGGCCGTGCAAAAGCCGCAATGCACGCAGGCGCGCAAAATGGCTTCGGCTTCGTCGCCTGCCGGCGTATTCTTGATGAAATCGGCGAGATTGGTTTGCATGCGCGCTCAATACATTCTGTGCGGGTTGAAGATGCCGGCCGGGTCGAAAGCCTGCCGCAGACGCTGGTGGATGGTGGCCACGGCCGGCGCCAGCGGGTGAAACACGCCCACGGCCTTGTCGCCGCCACGGAACAGGGTCGCATGGCCGCCGGCGGCCGCCACGGCCTGGCGAATCTGCACGCTGCCGGCCGCATCGGCGTCGCCATCGAGCTTGAGCCAGCGCTGCGCCCCGCCCCACTCGATCAGCTGGCGCCCTTTCAGGATCATCGCGCTGGCGTGCGGCGGCAGCGACAAGCGCCACAGGCTGCCCGCGCCAGCAAAGAATGCATGCGTTTGCTCGCGCACGGACAGCCAGAAGGCGGCCGCGTCATCGTATGCCAACACTTCGCCACCCAAGGATTGCAGCGCCGCCGAGACAGCCGCCTCGGCGCCGGACAGGCGCACCGTCAACACGCCATCGTGCCAGCAGCTGGCCGATATCGGCAGCGGCTTGCCCGCCCACTCATTGAGCATGCGCAAGGCGGCGATTTCCGCGCACGCCACGCGTAACGTCGCTTCGCGCAGCGGCAAGGGCAGCACCTTCAGCGACACTTCCAGGATCAGGCCCAGGGTGCCCAAGGACCCCGCCAGCAGGCGCGAGACATCGTAGCCGGCCACGTTCTTCATGACTTGCCCGCCGAAGGCCAGGCGTTCGCCATGGCCATCCATCAGCACGGCGCCCAGCACGAAATCGCGCAAGGCGCCCGCGCTGGCCCGGCGCGGGCCGGACAAGGCACTGGCGACGACGCCGCCCACCGTGGCGCCGGGGCCGAAGTGCGGTGGTTCGAACGCAAGCATCTGGTTGCGCGCGGCCAGCGCCGCCTCGATCTCGGCCAGCGGCGTGCCGCAGCGGGCCGTGATCACCAGCTCCGTCGGTTCATAGTCGATGATGCCCGCATATGCGCGCGTGTCGAGCACCTCGCCTTCGAGCTGCTGTCCATACCAGTCTTTCGTGCCGCCGCCGCGCAGGCGCAAGGGCTTGCCCGCCGCGCTGGCCGCCAGTATCTGCTGCCTGAATTGTTCCGCTATCGCTTGCAAAGGGGTCTCCGGAAAATTAAAAACGAGGCAGGTTGGCAAACGGCAGACGTCCCGCCGTCACATGCATCTTGCCGAATTCGGCGCAGCGGTTCAAGGTGGGAATCGCCTTGTCCGGGTTCAGCAAGGTGTGGGGATCGAAGGCACGCTTGACGGCAAAGAAGGCATCGAGTTCGGCGCGCGTAAACTGCACGCACATGGAATTGATCTTTTCCATGCCCACGCCATGTTCGCCCGTGATGGTGCCGCCGACGGCCACGCACAGGGCCAGGATATCGGCGCCAAACGCTTCGGCGCGCTCGAATTCGCCGGGCATGTTGGCGTCGAACAGGATCAATGGGTGCAGATTGCCGTCGCCCGCGTGGAACACGTTCGCGCAGCGCAAGCCATGCGTCGTTTCCATGGCGGCGATACCCGTCAGCACTTCCGCCAGTTTTTTGCGCGGGATGGTGCCGTCCATGCAATAGTAATCGGGCGAGATGCGACCGGCGGCGGGAAAGGCGTTCTTGCGGCCGGACCAGAATTTCATGCGCTCCGCTTCCGACTGCGAAACGGCGATGGCACTGGCGCCCGCCCCTTCCAGCACGGCCGTCATGCGCGCGATTTCCTCTTCCACTTCCTCGTGCGTGCCATCCGCTTCGCACAGCAAAATGGCGGCCGCGTCGATGTCGTAGCCGGCCTTGACGAACGGCTCGACCATGCGCGACGACGTCTGGTCCATCATTTCCAGCCCGGCCGGAATGATGCCGGCGGCGATCACGTTGGCCACGGCATTGCCGCCCGTGACGACGTCGCCGAACGACGCCATGATGACACGCGCCGTGGCCGGTTTCGGTATCAGTTTCACGGTCACTTCCGTGACGATGCCCAGCATGCCTTCGGAACCGATGAAGACGGCCAGCAAGTCCAGGCCCGGAGAATCCAGGCATTCGCCACCCAGCTCCAGCACATCGCCAGCTATGGTGACGACGCGCACGCGCAGCACGTTATGCACGGTCAGCCCGTATTTGAGGCAATGCACGCCGCCCGAGTTTTCCGCCACGTTGCCGCCGATGCTGCAGGCGATCTGCGACGAGGGATCGGGCGCGTAATACAAGGCATATTGCGCGGCCGCTTCGGAGATGGCCAGGTTGCGCACGCCCGGCTGCACCACGGCCGTGCGCGCGTAGGCATCGAGGCGCACGATGCGGTTCAGACGCGCCGTCGACAGCACCACGCCATCGGCGATCGGCAAGGCGCCGCCCGACAAGCCCGTACCGGCGCCGCGCGGCACGATCGGCACGCCAAGTTCGCGGCAGACGCCGAGGATGGCGATGACCTGCTCTTCCGTATCCGGCAAGGTGACCACCATCGGCAACTGGCGGTAGGCGGCCAGGCCATCGCATTCATACGGGCGCGTATCTTCGGCGTCGGACAGCACGCAGCGGGCCGGCAGCACGGCCAGCAGGGCCGCGACGACGGCTTGCTGGCGCGCGGCGGTCAATCCGGATTCAGGAGCGGCATTGAGCATAAGATGGGGACAAATGGACATGGGCGTGCAACGATTGTAAGCACAAAAGTAGCGCGCACCGCATTTTTTGTCCGATTTGCCCGCAAATCCGCGGCCAGGCGGCGCGCAGTGTCGTATGCTGCCCCCATTCTTCTTTACAGGATCAGCATCATGGGCAACCGACTTTCGAAAATCGCCACGCGCACGGGCGACAATGGCAGCACCGGCCTGGGCGACGGCAGCCGCACCAGCAAGGACAGCGCCCGCATCCACGCCATGGGCGACGTGGACGAACTCAATTCCAATATCGGCTTGCTGCTGTGCGAAGCCATGCCCGACGCCTTGCGCGACGAGCTGGTGGCCATCCAGCACGACCTGTTCGACCTGGGCGGAGAAATCTGCATCCCCGGCTACCAGCTGATCAAGGAAGAACACGTGCTGCGCCTCGATGACCTGCTGGCGAAATACAATGCGGACTTGCCGGCCCTTTCCGAATTCATCCTGCCGGCCGGCTCGCGCGCCGCCTCGCTCGCGCATGTGTGCCGCACCGTGTGCCGCCGCGCCGAGCGCAGCATCGTCGCGCTGGCCAATGCGGAACCACTCCACGAGCATCCGCGCCAGTACGTGAACCGCCTGTCCGACCTGCTGTTCGTGCTGTCGCGCGTGCTCAACCGCTTTGCCGGCGGCAGCGACGTGCTGTGGCGGCATGACCGCGCCAGATGACGCGGCCATGCACGTGTTGCTTATTCCGGCATCTCGGGATAGATGCCATTACGGCAGTTTTCAACGCAGAAATTGTAGTTGTCGCGGCAGGAAGCGTCACCCCGGCCTTCGTCGAGACAAATTCCCCTTAATTGGGCGCACTGGAAACCACAGCTTGGAGTGCTGTTTGCCGCCTTGTTGAACGACAGGCTGGCACCTGCAACAAAAAGAAAAAAAGCGATTTTTTTAAACATGCTGTTCCTTAGTGAGCGACGTGAAGTAAACACGCAACATGTCACAGTTTCATGTTGCGCCCAAAGACAAGGGATAGAATCGGCTAGCGCCTTTCTTCAGCACCGGCCAGAATAGTTATTGGATTTTCCTAGCCGCAGGCCTGAAGACACACTTTATTGGCGCGGACGCATGAAGGAACACTGAACTCCATGACACAGGCATCGAGCGCCATATAACACTCGGACTGGCATTCGGAAATGTCGGCGGTACTACTGGCCATCGCATACGAGGCGCTGACGCCCATGGCAAACAAAAAGAAACCGAGCTTTTTGAACATAAGTACTCCTTTGTGGAAATGAGGCACTGCAGGACGGATGAGGTGATTCGGCCGGCTTGGCCACGATACGGGCAGGCCGGCAACCATCATGGACGGCACATTTACGGCAGGTATGGATCGCAGCGGTCGTAGCACATCTGATGAATCTTGGTGCAGGCACCAGGCGCGGTCGGATGGTCCGTCATGCACTGGTCCAGCCTGTCATCGCATTGCGAATAACATTCCGGCTCGCCGCCGCCGGCGATCGCATACGAGGCGCTGACGCCCATGGCAAACAAAAAGAAACCCAGTTTTTTGAACATAAGCACTCCTGTTGAATTGACAGACGATCACTGACATCCATGGCGCGCCGTCTCTTACGCGCCATCCACACTGCGTCAGCGCGTTCCTAGCGCAGGCACTGGTTCAGGCATTCCTTGTACTGCTGCATGCAAGCTGGCTGGTCGAACTCCACGCAATCGAGCATGTTGCGTTCGCAGACAAAGGTGCAATCGGGGCTGCCCGCGTGCACACTGAAGGACAGGGCCGTGCCGGCGGCAAACAGGAAAGCGGCAATCTTTTTGAACATGGTCAGCCTTTCAAGTTAACAAGTTGAAGCGTCAGATTTTCTTCAGCGCCGCTTCCAGCGCGCCTGCATTGAAACCCTGGATCTTGCGGTTGCCGATCAACACCACCGGTACGCCGCCGCCACCGAGTGCTTCATGGGCTTTTCTTGCTTCCGGGGATTTCTCGATATCGAGATCGACGAATTCGATCTTGTTTTCCTTGAAGTAGGCGCGCGTCTTGGCGCAATAGCCGCACCAATCCGTGCCGTACAGCACCACTTTCGTCTGGGCATTCGGGAAATACGCGGCGTAATTGCCCTCGGTGTAATTCGACTTGAGCAAGCCGGGCAACAAGGACAGGCCATAACCGCTGCCCAGGCCGGCGGCCAGGATCAAGCCATACATGGCAATGGTTTTAATTTTCTTTTGCATCATAAGTTTCTTAGAGGCGTAGAGGATCGATGGGCGGCCAGCGCAGCAGGCGATGACCGGCCGCCTCGCAATGCAAAAAACGGATATCAGGCGCCGATTTGGCAGACTTTCAGGCAGGCTTTGTAACTGCCGATGCAAAATGGGGATCTGTCACCATTCATCATCGTGCATTCCCGCAGCTCCTCCTCGCAGCTGGAGCAGCCGATATCGGAAGCGATGGCGTAGGAAGCGCTCAGTCCCAGGGTAAAAATAAATACTGCAATCTTTTTCATTTACTACTCTCCATGTTAGCGATTGCGCCAGGCAAACCTGGCAATCGCGTCAGACCAGTCGTAAAAAAAATCCATATGAATTTCATTTTTGCTTGCTACGAAAACGAATATAGACCGCACTTATTTTAGAGTCAACGTTTCCTTTCGATAAATTTCCGGTTTGGAAAATATATCGGGAAAGCCCATGAAATGTGGAATTTGGAGAGATTGGCAAGCGCCAAACGTCTATACAATATTGGCGCCGCAAGCAGGAAAAGGCCGGTTGCGGGCGCAACCGGCCGAGCGGCTACGCTTCAACGCGAGGATGCCACCGCGCTATCGACGGCCTGCACATGCTCGCGCAGCAAGCCGCGCAACAACTGCACCTGCGCCACCGCATCGGCTTGCAGGACTGTCAAGCCCTCGGCCGCGCACGGACCCGGCGCACTGGCATCGGCTGCACCGCGTAGCAGCGCATCGATTTCCCCGCTGACGGCGGCAATCCACCGTTGCAATTCGGGCGGCGCCGGCTCGGCCTGGGGACTCAAACTGATGCGCGCCGTGCTGCCCGCCACGCGGCGCAGCAGCGGCAAGGTGCGCAGCGCCGCCAGGCCCACGCCGCTGCTGCGGTCCAGGCGGCGCTCGATGCGCAGGCGCTGCAGCACTTGCTCCGCGTTATTGCTGGCCAGCCCCGCCTCGCGGCGCAGGCGCGCAATCGCGCTATCCCAGCGTCCGCCCGCCGCCAGCACGGCCAGCAGGTATTTCAGGTTGGCCGACACGGCTTTCGCCAGGCGCTGGTCGAGGTCGTCCGCCTCGCGGTCCGGCCACAGGAAAAACGTGGCCAGCAGGGCCAGCACGCAACCGAGCACGTTGTTGCCCAGGCGGCTCATCGCATACACCATCTCGCTGGCCGGCGCCGCATAGTCGGCCACCAGCACGAAGGCGGGCGTCATGAACAGCACGTGCAGACTGTAGCTGACACGGCGCAAGGCCATGGTGGCGACGATCAGAGGAAACACCACCAGCGAGATGCCCAGCGGCGTGTAAATGACCAGGCCGATCAGCACGGCCAGCACGGCGCCCAGCACGCTGCCAGCGACCCGCTCGATGCCGCGCGGCCAGGTGGTCGATACGGATGGCTGCAAGATCAATAAGGTCGCCATCGTGGCCCAGTAGCCGAACGGAATCTGCAAGGCTTCGACCAAGAGGAAGCCGGCCGTCGTCGCCAGCGACACGCGCGCCGCATGGCGCCAGCTCAGTGACTGCGGCGTGGCGTTGACTTTCGCCGTTTGCCACGCCTGCCCCAGCGCCAGGAAGGCCGCCTCGCGCCACGGCAGCTGTGTCGCGCGCGGCAAGCCCAGTTCCATGAAGTCCACGTTCAGTCGCAGCGGCAGCAAGGCGCCCAGCGCCGCTTCCAGGCGCCGTCCGCAGCCCGCCAGGCGGCGCTGCAATGCCAGGGGCGGTGTTTCCGGCTGGCGCTGCACGGCTTGCCCCAGGCGGCGCAGCAGCACGGCCATCACTTCCAGGCTGCGTTGCGCGCGCGGGTCCTGGCGCAGGCGCTGCTGCTCGCGCTCGCACGTATGCGTGACGGCGATCAGATAGGCGAAGATGCGCTCGGCGTCGCTGAGCGCCAGCAGCAGGTTGTCGTACAGGGCGCTGCGTCCCGCGCGCGCGGGCGGCACGGCGGCCAACGCCACGCGCGCCGCTTCCAGCGCGGCGCGCGCCTGCGAACGGTAGCTGGCGCCATGCGCGGTCGCGTCCGGCAGCGCCGGGCCCTGCTCCAGGAAGCGCGCATTGTCGCGCGCGATGCCGGCCAGGCGCGAATACGCGGCGCGGATGGCGCGCCTGGCCGGGCTGAACGGGTGGATGCGCCAGACCGTAAAACTGAGCACGGTGGCAAACAGGCAGCCGAACATGTACAGACCCAGGAAAGGCGCCGTCTGCGTCATCGATTCCAACGGATGCGTGACCATCACCACGCAGGCCGTGGCCGCCAGGATGGCCACTTGCGCCGTGGCCGCGCCCCAGATGCGCGCCAGCGCGCCGGCCCAGGAAAACACCATGACGGCGACGGCGGCGGCCGCCACGCCATGGCCTGCCGCCAGCGCCGTCAGGCCGCCTGCCACGGTGGACAGCAAGCCGAAGCCCACCATCGAGACGAAACGCATGCGCCGCGTGCCGGCCGCGTCGGCCAGGCAGGTCCAGAAGGCGCCGATGGCGGCCCAGGAAAAATCGGGGTGGTCGAACAGCAGGCCCAGCAGCAGCATGGCGCTCGAGGCGCAGGCGGCCCGCAGGCCCTCGGACAGATTCGTTTCATCGATGGCCAGGCTGACCATCCACAGGGGACGGCGCTGCGCCAGCTTGTCGGTATAGGCGTGCATGCCCGTCAGCCAGCGGCCGGCCAGTGCGCGCGAACGGCGGTGAAGTTTCCTGAAATGCAAGTTGGACTTTGAGAGGGTATCAAAGCGTCATCGTAGCATTCCCCGGCGAAAAATGTTGCAGTGCAGCGTAAAATCCCTGCGGACGAAAAAAGGGCTCTGTCATCGGCAAGTAGGGGAAATTCCGGAATCTTCCCTTGTCTGTGCTGTCTGACTCTGTATATTCACCCTGCAGGAGCAGATCATGCGGTCAGCCGAATGGATCACCTTGATTGCGCAGTTTGCTCGTTTGAACCGACGCCAGCGGCAGGCAGGCATTACCCTGCTGCGTGGCAACGCGCCACACGACGCGACCGTCGCGCTGCTGGAAAGTGTGGCCCAGCCGCGATTGGCCTGTCCCGCCTGTCACTCGGCACACCTGCACCGGCACGGCCATGCGCACGGCTTGCAGCGCTACCGCTGCGTTCCCTGCGGGCGTACCTTCAATGCCTTGACGGGCACGCCGCTGGCCCGCTTGCGCCACAAGGCGCTGTGGCTCGAGTATGCCGATTGCCTGCTCGACTCATCTTCGGTGCGCCAGGCTGCCAGCCAATTGGGTGTGCACCGCAACACCACGTTTCGCTGGCGTCATCGGTTTTTATCGCTGGCAAAGACGGATCGGCCGCATGGCCTGCATGGCATCGCCGAAGCCGACGAGTTATATCTGCTGGAATCGGAAAAGGGATCCAGAAACATGACGCGTCCGCCACGCCGCCGTGGCGGCCATGCTCACAAACGCGGCATATCCAATGAACAGGTCTGCATCCTGGTGGCGCGAGACCGCACGGGCCAGACCCTCGATTTCGTCACGGGCAAAGGGGCGCTGACCAAGGCGCAGTTACACCATTATTTGCTACCCATGATCGACAAGGATGTCTTGCTGGTCACCGATGGCCATGCCGCCTATCGGGCTTTTGCTCGGGAAGCGGGCATCAGCCACCAGGCCGTCAACTTGCGCGCAGGCATCCGCGTACAGGGCGCCGCCCACGTGCAGAACGTCAATGCTTATCACAGCCGTTTGCGGCAATGGCTAGGTCCGTTTCACGGCGTGGCGACGCGCTACCTGCCAAATTATCTGGGGTGGCGCTGGATACTCGACGCCGGGCGCATCCGTTCACCGGAAACGTTATTGAGAGCAACGCTGGGCGCGTTCCCACATCTGACGGTGACATAGCCCAAAAAAAGCGGCACCGCAGTGCCGCTTTTCCTGTCTACAGATAAATTTAGCTGACAACAGCGAGGCGCGGCTGCGTGCCGCCAAAACGCTGCTCGATCGACGCGGCGATGCCGGTGGCGTCCAGGCCCACGCTTTTCAGCAGTTGCACGGGGTCGCCATGGTCGATGAAGGTGTCGGGCAAGCCCAGCATCAGGATCGGCTTGACGATGCCTTCCGCCGCCAGCGCTTCGGCCACGGCCGAACCGGCGCCGCCCATGATGCAGCCCTCTTCCACCGTCACCAGGTAATCGTGTTCCGCGGCCAGCTGTTTCACCAGCGCCACGTCGAGCGGCTTGACGAAGCGCATGTTGGCCACCGTCGCGTCGAGCTTGTCGCCCGCCGCCACGCTCGGCGCCACCATGGAACCGAAGGCCAGAATGGCGATGCGCTTGCCGTGGCGCTTGAGCTCGCCCTTGCCGATTTCAATGCTGGTCAGTTCCGGCACGATGGCCACGCCGGCACCGGCGCCGCGCGGATAGCGGATGGCGGCCGGGCCCGGATAATGGTAGCCCGTCGTCAGCATTTGGCGGCATTCGTTTTCGTCGGACGCGGCCATGACGACCATGTTCGGGATGCAGCGCAGGAACGCCATGTCGTAGTTGCCCGCGTGCGTGGCGCCATCGGCGCCCACCAGGCCGGCGCGGTCCAGCGCGAACGTCACGTCCAGGTTTTGCAGCGCCACGTCGTGGATCAGCTGGTCGTAGGCGCGCTGCAGGAAAGTCGAATAGATGGCCACGACGGGTTTCAAGCCTTCGCAAGCCAGACCGGCGCCGAAGGTCACGGAATGCTGCTCCGCGATGCCGACGTCGAAATAACGGTTGGGGAATTGCTGTTCAAATTTCACCATGCCCGAGCCTTCGCGCATGGCCGGCGTGATGCCCACCAGGCGCTTGTCGTGGGCCGCCATGTCGCACAGCCAGTTACCGAACACTTCCGTGTACGTCATCTTGCCCGGCGCCGTGGCCGGCTTGATGCCTTCCGCCGGATTGAACTTCGGCGTGCCGTGGTACAAAATCGGCTCCGCCTCGGCCAGCTTGTAGCCCTGGCCCTTCTTGGTGACCACGTGCAGGAATTGCGGGCCCTTCAATTGCTTGATGTTTTGCAAGGTCGGGATCAGCGAATCGAGGTCGTGGCCATCGATGGGGCCGATGTAATTGAAACCGAATTCCTCGAACATGGTGGCGGGCACGACCATGCCCTTGGCGTGCTCCTCAAAGCGCTTCGCCAGTTCCAGCACGGGGCCGGGCAACACCGATTTGCCGACATTTTTCGCCGCCGCGTAGAACTGGCCCGACATCAGTCGCGCCAGGTGGCGGTTCAGCGCGCCCACGGGCGGCGAGATCGACATATCGTTGTCGTTCAAAATCACCAGCAGGTTGACGTCTTCCTGCACGCCCGCATTGTTCATCGCCTCGAACGCCATGCCGGCCGTCATCGAACCGTCGCCGATCACGGCGATCGCGTGCAGCGGGTCGCCCTTGATCTTGGCGGCCTGCGCCATGCCCAGCGCGGCCGAGATCGACGTCGACGAGTGCGCCGTGCCGAAGGTGTCGTATTCGCTTTCGTCGCGCTTCGGGAAGCCGGAAATGCCGTCTTTCTGGCGCAAGGTATGCATGCGCTCGCGGCGGCCCGTCAGGATCTTGTGCGAATAGGTCTGGTGGCCCACGTCCCAGACGATGCGGTCGTGCGGCGTGTTGAACACGTAATGCAGCGCAACGGTCAGCTCGACCGTGCCCAGGTTGGACGACAGGTGGCCGCCCGTCTTGGAAACGGAGTCGAGCAGGAAGCTGCGCAATTCCTGGGCCAGCGGCACCAGTTGCGAGCGGGCCAGCTTGCGCACTTGCGCTGGTTCATTGATGGTTTCTAACAGTTTCATTTATGCCTTCCGCTGCACGACCAGGTCCGCCAGCTCGCGCAGACGGCGTGCCTTGTCCCCGAATGGCGCCAGCGCCGCATGGGCGTCGCACCGCAATTGTTCTGCCAGGGCTCTCGATGGTTCCAGCCCCAGTATCGATACGTAAGTCGGCTTGTTGGCGGCCGCATCCTTGCCTGCCGTCTTGCCCAGGGTGGCCGAGTCGGCCGTGGCGTCGAGCACGTCGTCGACCACCTGGAACGCCAGCCCGACGGCGCGCGCATACGCGTTCAGCGCCGTCATCTCGTCCGGCGTCAAGTCCTTGCCGGCCAGCGCGCCGAGGATCACGGCCGCGCGCAGCAAGGCGCCTGTTTTCAACTGATGCATCTGTTCCAGCTGCGGCAAGGTCAAGGCCAGGCCTACGCTGTCGAGATCAATCGCCTGGCCGCCGCACATGCCTGCCGAACCCGAGGCGTGCGCCAGCAGCTTGAGCATGGCCATCTGCCGCGCCGGAGGAATGGCCGCGCCGTCGGCCAGCAGCATGAACGCCTGCGATTGCAGCGCGTCGCCGACCAGCAGGGCCGTCGCTTCATCGTAGGCGATGTGCACGGTGGGCTTGCCACGGCGCAAGGCATCGTCATCCATGCATGGCATATCGTCATGCACGAGCGAATACACGTGAATCATTTCCAGCGCGCAAGCTGCGCGCGCGAGGGTATCTTGATCGGCATCAAACAATTCACCCGCCGCCATCACCAGCAGCGGGCGCACGCGCTTGCCGCCGCCCAAGAGCGCATAGCGCATGGCCGCGTGCAGCTTGTGCGGCACGACGTCTGCCGCCGGCAGGAACTGGTCGAGCCGGCCTTCCACGCCGGACTGGGTGCTTTGCATCCAGTCGCCGAAGGTGACGCCGTCTTGTTGCACGCTGGCCATCATTGGGCGGCCTCGCCGGCATCCACGAACGGTTTCAACATGTCGCCTTCCAATACTTTCACCTGCGCTTCAACGCTGTCGAGCTGGGTAGCGCAATACTTGACCAGTTCCGAGCCGCGCTGATACGCCGCGACCGATGCTTCCAGCGGCAACTGGCCCGCTTCCATTTGCGTTACCAGCTGCGCCAGTTCCGCCATCGCCTCTTCAAACGAGGCCGGCGCTGCGGCAGCGGCAGTTAATTTCTTCGACATAAACTCAGATCTCTTCGTGGCACGAGGGGCTTGTAGGGAGACGCCGGGGATTCCCGGCCAGCATAGAAGCGTTATTTTAGAACAAACCACACTATTAAGTGAAAACTAAAGCGCAATCGGCGCGCTCAAAGTCAATAGCGTTGCCAGCTTGTCAGTGGATTTTAGCGCAATCGTCCCCATCTACCGGAAATTGCGCGCCAAATGACAATGTTTCTCATTAATAGACTATTTACCGGGGGGTTTTGGCAATGCCGAGGCCGATACGCGCTATAATCGCCGGTTCTGTCCGAAATACCGTTTCAACAAATTTGAATTCAGGTCTTTGCGGATTCTTTCTCTCTGTAGCGGTTGTCCAGGCAAGGGCTTGGGGCACTGCTGACCGTTGTACATTTATGGGGGGTTGGGATGTCCGATCTGGCTACTCACGCCAAGCTGGCGCGCTCAAACGCGCAACTTCCGGTCCACGTCTATTTTGACGAAACGCTGTTGCAGCGTGAAATGCAGCAATTGTTCCAAGCCGGCCCGCGCTATGTCGGGCACGAGCTGATGGTGCCGGAAACCGGCGATTTTGCGACCCTGGCGTCTGAGAACGAAGGGCGCATGCTCGTGCGCAACGCCAACGGCATCGAAGTGCTGTCCAACGTATGCCGCCACCGGCAGGCGCTGATGTTCAACGGCCGCGGCAACGCGAACCATATCGTCTGCCCGCTGCACCGCTGGACCTACGACCTCAAGGGTGAACTGATCGGCGCGCCGCATTTCCCCGAGACGCCGTGCCTGAACCTGTCGAAAACGCCGCTGCAAAGCTGGAATGGCTTGCTGTTCGAACAGAATGGCTACAACGTGATGGAAAAATTGAAAGATTTGTCCGTCTCGAAAGATCTCGATTTTTCCGGCTACATGTTCGACCACGTGGAAATCCACGAGTGCGACTACAACTGGAAGACTTTCATCGAAGTCTACCTCGAGGATTATCACGTCGAACCGTTCCACCCGGGCCTGGGCAGCTTCGTCAGCTGCGACGACCTGCGCTGGGAATTCGGCAAGGATTACAGCGTGCAAACGGTGGGCGTGCACCGCGGCTTGCAGCAGGCCGGTTCGCCCGCCTACAAGAAATGGCAGGAGCAGGTGTTGCAATTCCGTGGCGGTGAAGCGCCGCCGTATGGCGCCATCTGGCTGACCCTGTATCCGAACATCATGGTCGAATGGTATCCGCACGTGCTGGTCGTCTCGACCCTGTGGCCCGATGGTCCGCAAAAGACGCGCAACGTGGTGGAGTTCTATTATCCGGAAGAAATCGTGCTCTTCGAGCGCGACTTCGTCGAAGCGGAACGGGCTGCCTACATGGAAACCTGCGTCGAGGACGATGAAATCGCCCTGCGCATGGATGCGGGCCGCAAGGCCCTGATGGCGCGCGGTGTCAGCGAAGTGGGCCCTTACCAGTCGCCCATGGAAGATGGCATGCAGCATTTCCACGAGTGGTACCGCAATAATATCGAACTATAATTCCCTCCAGGGCCGCATTGCGCGGCCTTTTCTTTTTCATCGTCAGGATTTCTCATGCAATCGCTTTGGATGCTATTTGCCAGTTTCATGTTCGCCATCATGGGCGTGTGCGTCAAGCTGGCGTCGGATATGTATTCGACGTCCGAAATCGTCATGTACCGCGGCATCATCGGCATGATCGTCATGAGCTGCACCATCCTCTACCAGGGCGGCAGCTTCAAAACCACGATGCCGGGCCAGCATCTGTGGCGCGGCGTGGTGGGCGTGATCGCCCTGTGGCTGTGGTTTTACGCGATCGCCATCCTGCCGCTGGCCACGGCCATGACCTTGAATTACATGGCGCCCATCTGGATCGCCGTGATCCTGCTGGCTGGCGGCTTCTGGAAAGGCATGAAACAGGTCGAGTGGCCGCTCGTGGCGGCCATCGCCATGAGCTTTGTCGGCGTGACCCTGCTGCTGCAGCCTGTGTTCGAAACGGACCAGCTGGCCGGCGCCATTACGGCCTTGATTTCCGGCATGCTGTCTGCCCTGGCCTATTTGCAGGTGCGCAAGCTGGGCTTGCTGGGCGAACCCGAATACCGGGTCGTATTTTATTTCTCGGTCGTCAATTTCCTCGCCGGCGTGATCGGCCACGTGGCCACTGCCGGCGGCGGCCCCGTCGTCTGGCATGCGCACACGAGCGCCTACGGCATCGGCTTGCTGGCCGCCATCGGCCTGTGCGCCACCATGGCGCAGATGGCCATGACGCGCGCCTATCGCCTGGGCAAGACCCTCGTGGTGGCCAATCTGCAATACACGGGCATCGTCTTTTCCAGCTTCTGGGGCGTGGTGATCTTCGGCGACCTGTTCGACTGGCACGGCTGGACCGGCATCGGCATCATTCTCGCTTCCGGCATCGCGGCAACCTATTACAATACCCGCAACACGGCCCGTGGCGCGGCGATCGCGCGCACGGATCCGATTGCCAGCGAAGTGTAAAGGAGCGTTTCCGATGTACACCACCTTGATCCAGGCCAGCGAACTGGCCAGCCACCTGAACGACAGCAACTGGGTGATCCTCGATTGCCGCCACGACTTGCTTAACCCCAATGCTGGCAGCGACGCGTTTGCCGCCGGCCACATCCAGAACGCGCAGTTCGCCGATATCGATACGGCCCTGTCCGGCCCCAAGACGGCGCGCGGCGCGGACTTTACGGGACGGCATCCTTTGCCCGACCGCAACATCCTGCTGGCCACCTTGCGCGGCTGGGGCATCAATGACGACACGCAAGTGGTCGCCTATGACGGCCAGGGCGGCATGTTCGCCGCCCGTTTATGGTGGCTGCTGCGCTGGCTCGGCCATCCGGCCGTCGCCGTGCTCGACGGCGGCCTGGCCGCCTGGCAGGCGCAAGGCTTGCCCCTGGTCACGCCGGTAGCGCCCCGCCCTGTGGGCAACATCACGGAAAAAACCAGCCTGACGCGCACGGTCAGCGTGCAGGACGTCATCGCCAACCTGGAAACACAGGCACTGACCGTCATCGACGCGCGTGCACCCGACCGCTATCGCGGCGAAAACGAAACCATCGACCCCGTGGGCGGCCACATCCCCGGCGCGAAAAACCGTTTCTTCAAAGATAACTTGCAAGCCGACGGCCGTTTCAAGAGCGCGGACGAACTGCAACGCGACTTCAGCGCATTGATAGACTCACCGCAAGCGGCCGTCCTGCAATGCGGCTCCGGCGTGACGGCTTGCCACAACCTGCTGGCCATGGAAGTGGCCGGCTTGCCGGGTGCGGCCCTGTATCCGGGCTCGTGGAGCGAATGGTGCGCCGATCCGGCGCGGCCTGTGGCGACGGGCACTGAATAAAAAAATGGCGGACCAACTGGTCCGCCACCTTTTATCAGTGGATAACTACGACGTTATCCCCAGCGCCTGATTCAGCCGTTCCAGCTCCGCCAGCCACGCCTGCTGGCTGGCCGGCTTCTGGTGACGCGGCTTGCGGGCCAGGTCCTCCGCCAGCAATTGCTCCAGTTCGCACAAGCGTTCCAGCTGCACGTCGACATCCGCCAGTACGGCAGATGCATGCTCCACGCGCGGCACGGGCGTCAACGCCTGCCCATCTTCCACACTGAGCCGTGCATACGCGCTGGCCGCGTCCGGCCACTCTGCCAGCTGGCCATCGGCCACCACCCAAAAACGGTTGCACGCCGTCTCGATCAGGTCGCGGTCGTGCGATACCAATAAACAGCCGCCCGCAAAGCCGCGCAGCGCTTGCCCCAGTTCCGCCTTGCCCTGCATGTCCAGGTGGTTGCTGGGCTCGTCCAGCAGCAGCAAATGGTAGCTGGCCAGGGACAGGCCCAGGAACAGCAGCCGCGCCCGTTCGCCGCCGCTCAGGGTGGCCACCGTCTGGCCATGACGCGCATAGGGAAAGCCGGCCGCAATCAAGGCCTGCTTGCGCGCCACCTGGCTGCGCGCAGCCTCGTTTTGCACGGCAAACGGGTACAGGGCGTCGGACAAATCCGCATCGTCCGCCAGTTGCTTGAGCGACTGGTCGTAGTAACCGATGTTGGCGGCGTGGTGGTAGCGCAGGTCACTGCGTTCCTCCTGCGCCTGTATCGCTTGCCAGCACAGGCGTAGCAAGGACGACTTGCCGCTGCCGTTGGCGCCCAGCAAGGCGATGCGGTCGCCCGGTTTCAGCCACAGCTGGCCGACGTGGAACAACAGCGGCGAGGCGGGCACGGCGCGCACGTCCAGGCCATCGAGCGCCAGCAGCTGGTCGGCCGCCAGCGCCTTGCCGCGCAGACTCAAACGCCAGGGCGCGCCTTCGCTGACGAACGACTGTTCATCCTGCAGCTTGTCGATGCGCCGCTGCATGCTTTTGGCCTTGCGCGCCATGCCGACGTTATCGTAGACCTTGCCCCACAGGGCCAGGCGGGTGCTGCTGACGGCCAGGCGGTCGATTTCCTTCTGTTCGGCCGCATGCCTGGCGGCAGCGGCCATGTCCGCTTCGGCCAGCGCCGCCAGCGCGGGGCCGCACGGCAGGTCGAAATCGTAAAGGCGGCTATCGCGCAAGATCCAGCTGCGCGTGGCCACGTTGTCGAGCAGGCGCTGGTCGTGCGAGACGAGGATGAAGGCGCCGCGCCAGGCCAGCAGGAATTGCTCGAGCCACAGCAGCGACGGCAAGTCCAGGTGATTGCTCGGTTCGTCGAGCAGCAGCACGTTCGGCTCCTGCAGCAGGGCACGCCCCAGCAGCAACCGCGTGTGCTGGCCGCCGGATAAAGAATGCACGGGCACTTGCGCGGTTTCCTGGTCGAAACCCAGCTCGGCCAGCAGGCTGTCAACCCGCCAATGCAGCTCCGGCTGGTCCAGCACGGGCGCCAGCAAGGCGTCGTACAGACTCAGGCTGGCAAGTTCGGCTGGCAAATGCTGCTCCACGTGCTGCAAGCGGCAGGCACGGGCGACATGAATGGTGCCGGACGTCGCTTCCCGCGTGCCGCTGAGCAAGCCCAGCAAGGTGGATTTGCCGCAGCCATTGTGGCCGATCAGGCCGATACGATCGCCCTGGCGCAAGGTAAAGGCGAGTTCATTGAACAGGAAACCGTCGTGGGTATCCAGTTGTAAAGCTTGTGTCGAGATAAGGGTAGTCATGGCTCTTGTCTTTGTTCGGGATGCAAGCATCCGCGTTAACAGGAGCGCTAACGACAACGGAGTACCAGGAAAGGACTCGTCTAGGAGGGTAACTTTGCTCTGGCCAGGTTATCGCAGCGCGATAGAACGTGGGCAAGAGCTGGCAAATGTACTTAAAGAACGCGCATCCCATAGGGCGAGCATAAAAATTTCCATATTTTCCTCCTTTCTGTGCAAGTTAGTCAGAAAGGCAATACTACACCCACACAGTCAGTACATCAACCGCCGTGGCGTTTGTGCGTCAGGAACAGCACGATGCACACGCCCAGCGCGATCAACAGCACTTGCGGAATGGTTTCGCGCAAGGTGGCGCGGCGCTGCATCTGCGGCATCAGGTCGCTCAAGGCAATATAGATGAAGCCGGACGAGGCGAACACGAGCACGTAAGGAATCAGATTGCTGGCGCGGTCCAGGGTGAAATAGCCGAGCAGGCCGCCCGCCACCGCCATCAGGCTGCACAGCAGGTTGAAGATATAGGCGCGCAGGCGCGAGAAACCGGCGTTGAGCAGCACGATGAAATCGCCGATTTCCTGCGGAATTTCATGCGCGATGATGGCCAGGCCCGTTACCAGGCCCAGCTTCGGGTCGGCCAGGAAAGCGGCCGCGATCAGGATACCGTCCGTAAAATTGTGCATGCCGTCGCCGACGAGGATCATCCAGCCGGCCTTGCCCGCCTCGTGCTTGTCGTGGCCGTGCGCATGGTGGTGGCCATCGCCTTCGTGGTGGTGCGAATGGCGCAGGATGGCGAATTTTTCCAGCATGAAGAAGGCCAGCAAGCCCGCCAGCAGGGTAGCGAACAGGGTGCGCGGGTCCGCCTGCGATTCGAACGCTTCGGGCAAGGCGTGCAGCAAGGACGTCGACAACATGATGCCGACGGACAAGCTGACCATGCGCTCGACCACTTTGGACAGGAATGCAAACGAAAAGATCGCCGCCGCAGTAATGCTCAACACGCCCGCGATCGTGGTCGCGAGCAAAATGGATATAAGGACGGGATCGATGATTTTCTTACCTCAAAATGGCGCCGGGTCACTGGCGCCCGCGATGCTGGCGTCTGGCCTGATGAATGCGTTGTTATCTATTGTTTAATTTTTTGCGCGTTTGGCGGCAGCGTCGCGCGATGAAGATGCAATTGTACTGCATTGGCGCGCAGCGGGCATTTTACAGCCCGGTGCGCCTTTCGCGCCAACTTCTGGGAAATGCGGTGTTTTTCTGTTGCGGCATCACGCCACGCCGTGCTGCTTGAACCAGGCCAGGCAGCGCGCATAGCCGTCTTTCGCATCGGCCGCCACGTAGCTGGGACGGTAATCGGCATTGAAGGCGTGGCCCGCATCGGGGTACACGACAAACTCCGATTTGTTGCCGCCCTTGGCCAGCGCCTCCTTCATCTTCGCGATCGATTCCTGGCTGATGCCCGTATCCTTGCCGCCATACAAGCCCAGCACGGGGACCTTCAAGGTGGCGGCGATATCGATGGGGTTGCTTGGCTGCAAGGGATTGGGCTCGCCCACGAGGCGGCCATACCAGGCCACGCCCGCCTTGACGGCCGGATTGTGCGCCGCGTACAGCCACGTGATGCGCCCGCCCCAGCAGAAACCCGTGATGCCCAGGCGACTCGTGTCGCCGCCATTCTGTTTCGCCCACGCCACCACCGCATCGAGGTCCGCCATCACCTGCGCGTCCGGCGTCTTGGCGATGATGCCTTTCATCAACTCCGGGATGCTGCCCACTTTGGTCGGGTCGCCCTGGCGCACGAACAGATCGGGCGCCAGCGCCAGATAACCCTGCTTGGCGAAACGGCGCGCCATGTCGGCGATATGTTCATGCACGCCAAAGATTTCCGAAATGACCAGTACCACGGGCAAACCCGTTTTACCCTCCGGCTGCGCCGCATACACGGGCACGGCCTGGCCATCGACCATCACCGACATGCTGCCCGTGACGAGCCCGGCGGAATCCGTCTTGATGACGTTTTGCGCCGCCACGGGCAGCACGGCCACGGCAAAGCCCGTGCCCAGCGCCACCTTCAGGAAACCACGCCGGCCATCCGGCCCGGACAAGCTGCTCTGGCCCAGCAAACTTTCACAATCGGTGATCATGTCGCTCATGCGTTTCTCCTGAAAGCTGTGTTGACAAAAAATGTCGGCTTACGCGCTGCGCGCTAAGCCGACCTACGGTCATTGCTGCTATGCCACATTGTTAATGCGCTTCGTCCCAATTTTTACCGACGCCCACTTCCGCCGTCAGCGGCACCTTCAGCGCGGCCACGCTGGCCATCAGTTCCGGCAGCTTGCGCTTGACCAGCTCGAGCTCGGCGTCAGGCACTTCCAGCACCAGTTCATCGTGCACCTGCATGATCATCTTCGTCTGCAAGTTGTCCGTTTCCAGCCAGCCTTGCACTGCGATCATGGCCAGCTTGATCAGGTCGGCGGCCGTGCCCTGCATCGGCGCGTTGATCGCCGCCCGTTCGGCGCCTTGGCGGCGCGGGCCGTTTGGCGAATTGATTTCCGGCAGCCACAAACGGCGGCCGAACACGGTTTCCACGTAGCCGCGCGCCTTCGCTTGCTGGCGCGTGTCTTCCATGTACTGTTTCACGCCGGAAAAACGGGCGAAGTAACGGTCGATATAGCTTTGCGCGGCTGTACGGTCCACGCCCAGGTTACCGGCCAGGCCGAACGCGCTCATGCCGTAGATCAGGCCGAAATTGATGACCTTGGCATAGCGGCGCTGCTCGCTCTGCACTTCCGCAGCTGGCACGCCAAAGATCTCGGCGGCCGTGGCGCGGTGAATGTCGATGCCGTCGGCAAACGCGCGCAGCATGGCTTCGTCGCCCGAGATATGCGCCATGATGCGCAATTCAATTTGCGAATAGTCGGCCGAGACGATGTGGCTGCCTGGCGGCGCAATGAAGGCTTCGCGGATGCGGCGCCCTTCCGCGCTGCGGATGGGAATATTCTGCAAGTTCGGGTCGTTCGACGCCAATCGCCCCGTCACGGCCACGGCTTGCGCATAGTTCGTATGCACCCTGCCCGTCGTGACGTTGATCATCTTCGGCAATTTGTCCGTGTAGGTCGACTTCAGCTTGGCCATGCCGCGGTATTCAAGCAGCACTTTGGGCAATGGATAATCCTCGGCCAGCTTTTGCAGCACTTCTTCATCCGTCGATGGCGCGCCCGTCGGGGTTTTCTTGACCACCGGCAGTTTCAGCTTTTCAAAGAAAATCTCGCCGATCTGCTTGGGCGAGCCGAGGTTGAACGGCTGCTCGGCCAGTTCATACGCCTTCTTTTCTAGTTCCAGGATTTTCACAGCCAGCTCGGCCGACTGGATGTTGAGCAACTCGTCATCGATCAGTACGCCGTTGCGCTCGATCTTTTGCAAGACCACGGCCGTCGGCATCTCGATCTTTTCATAGATGAAGGTCAGCTTTTCATCGCCCGCCACATTGCCCCACATGGCATTGTGCAGGCGCAGAGTGACGTCGGCATCTTCGGCCGCGTATTTCGCCGCCTGCTCCACTTCCACCTGGTTGAAGGTGATCTGCTTGGCGCCTTTGCCGCACACGTCCTCGAACGGGATCGTCGTATAGTTCAGGTGGCGCAGGGCCAGGCTGTCCATGTCGTGTTTCTTGTGCGACTCGAACACATACGATTCGAGCAGGGTATCGTGGGCGATGCCGCGCAGGGTCACGCCATGGTTGGCGAAGATGTGGCTGTCGTATTTCAGGTTCTGGCCCAGCTTGGGCTTGTTGGCATCTTCCAGCCACGGGCGCAGTTTCGCCAGCACGTGTTCGCGCGTCAACTGTTCCGGCGCGCCCGCGTAATCGTGGGCCAGCGGGATGTAGCAGGCGCTGTGTTCGGCAACGGACAGGGAAATGCCGACCATTTGCGCCGTCATCGGTTCCAGCGACGTGGTTTCCGTGTCGACAGCCGTCAAGGGCGCCGCATCGATCAGGGCGATCCATTTGTCGAGCTGCTCATCCGTCAGCACGGTTTCATACACGGCCTCCACTGCTGGCGCGGCATCGGCAAACATGTCGCCCGTCGTATTCGCGATGGTGGCACCGGCAACTGTCGGTGCGCCAACGGGAGACATCGGCGGCGGCGCCGCGCCCAGTTCGCGCAGCAGGGCCTTGAAACCGTAGCGGTTGAAGAAGGCCAGCAGCGCTTCCTTGTCTTCGTGTTTCGCCACCAGCGAGTCGGCGATCGTTGTCATGTGCCCGGACAAATCGCAATCGGTCTTGACGGTGATCAAGG
This sequence comes from Janthinobacterium sp. NKUCC08_JDC, assembly GCF_019345575.1. NCBI lineage: Bacteria > Pseudomonadati > Pseudomonadota > Betaproteobacteria > Burkholderiales > Oxalobacteraceae > Janthinobacterium > Janthinobacterium sp. NKUCC08_JDC. The sequence goes on from NZ_JAHKQW010000015.1 coordinate 42,488, forward strand.
CGCGCGCTTGCGGCAGCCATGGCAGGGCCGTGCGCAGGTTTTCGCCCACAGCGCCGCCCACACTGGCCGCGTTTTCCATCACGCCTTCCAGGCTGTCGTACAAGGTCAGCCATTTGACGGCTGTCTTCGGGCCGCACTTCGAGACGCCCGGCACGTTGTCGACCGTATCGCCGATCAGCGACAGATAATCGATGATGCGGTTCGGCGGCACGCCGAACTTGACCAGCACGGCTGCTTCGTCGAGCTTTTCATTGCTCATGGTATTGATCAGGGTCACCTGGCTGTTGACCAGCTGCGCCAGGTCCTTGTCGCCCGTCGACACCACCACGTTCATGCCGGCGGCGGCCGCCTGCACGGCCAGGGTCCCAATCACGTCGTCCGCTTCCACGCCGTCGACCATCAGGATCGGCCAGCCCATGGCGCGCACGGCTTCGTGGATCGGTTCGATCTGCAAGCGCAGGTCGTCCGGCATCGAGGCGCGCGTCGCCTTGTACTCTGGATACATGTCGTCGCGGAAAGTTTTACCCTTGGCATCGAACACGCAGGCGATGTAGGCGGCCGGATAGTCGGCGCGCAAACGGCGCAGCATGTTGACCATGCCGTGCATGGCGCCCGTGGGATAGCCGTCCGGGCTGCGCAAGTCGGGCAGCGCATGGAAGGCACGATAAAGGTAACTGGAACCGTCGACTAACAGCAGGGTGTTTTGCATAATGCCAATAAAATAAGGTGAGCCGCGCCAGCCGGGAAGAAACAGCGGCGGACGGGCGGAATATCGCACAATTATCGCAGAGTTTAGGGCCGCGCCACCGGCCGCAACTCGTGCCGTTCCTGGCGTTTTTGCCAAGCTGGCGGCCCGGTGCGGGCGCGCGGGCTGCCGTTGACAGCCATTTCGGCGCAATTAAACAGCATTGCCTACCAGTTTGTTACAATGCCTTATAGATAAATAAATTGACGGCATTACACCACTGCACGCGCTGCAGCCCCACACATGGAAGCGAACCCATCATGATGCGTACATCGACACTCTGGACATTCCTCGCCCTGCCCCTGCTGGCATGTTCAGCCATTGCCAGCGCCCAGACGCCAGCCAAACCGAGCGACGCGCCGCCACAGCTCGAACGTATCGAGGAAATGGGCGAAGCACCGATCACCGTGGCGCCAGCGGCGGCCAAGCAGCAAATCACCGAAAAACGCGAAGCGGGCGTGACGTCCGAAGTCAAAGTCACGAGCGGCGGCAGCACCTATTACATGAAGCCGGCCGCCGGTGGCGACCAGGCCAACGGCAACGCCTTGCGCGGCCCGCAATGGAAAGTGCTGGAATTTGACCTGGGCAAGAAGAAACAGAAACAACGCGATGAAGAGGCAGCGGACGCGCCAGCACCACCCGCACCAGCGAAGTAAGCAGCCACTCTCTTCTGCCCTGCCCCGGCCATCTGCGGGGCAGCCGGCTTTTTTTGACCTTTTAGACCATTCCCCTCTTTCCCATGGCAGTTTTTACCGCGCTACACCTGGACGATATCGGCCAGTGGATCACGCAGTTTCCACTCGGCAAACCTCTGGCGCTCAAGGGCATCGCGTCCGGCATCGAAAACAGCAATTTTTTCCTGAGCACGGAGCGCGGCGAGTATGTGCTGACGATCTTTGAAAACCTCAGCTTCGAGCAATTGCCGTTCTATCTGCAACTGATGCGCCATTTGGCGGACCGGGGCGTACTGGTGCCGGCGCCGATCGCCAATGCGGACGGCGAACTGGTGACGGCCCTGCAAGGCAAGCCGGCCGCCATCGTCAGCAAACTCGACGGCAGCTCGCAGATGGCGCCGCAAGCCGTGCATTGCGCGGCCGTCGGCGCCATGCTGGCGAAGATGCATCTGGCGGCGCAGGATTTCCCCCTGCAACAGCCGAATTTGCGGGGCCTGGACTGGTGGAACGCCACCACGCCCTTGGTCTTGCACCACCTCGACGACGCCAAAGCGCACTTGCTGCGCGCGGAAATCCATTTCCAGGACGCCTTTGCGGCCTGCGATACCTATAAAGCCATCCCGCGCGGTCCCGTGCATGCCGACTTGTTCCGCAACAACGTCATGTTTGACGGCGAACAACTGACGGGCTTTTTCGACTTTTATTTCGCCGGCTGCGACACGTGGCTGTTCGACGTGGCCGTCACCGTCAACGACTGGTGCGTGGACCTGGCCACGGGTGTGCTCGACACGGTGCGCGTGCGCGCCCTGCTCGACGCCTACCAGGCCGTACGCCCGTTTACGCATGAAGAACAAACGGCATGGCAACCGATGCTGCGCGCCGCCGCGCTGCGCTTCTGGCTGTCGCGCCTGTACGATTATTACCAGCCGCGCGAAGCGGAAATGCTGACCCCGCACGATCCCACGCATTTCGAACGCATTCTGCGCGAACGTATTGCCACACCTGCTCCGGAACTGTTTTAAATATGGAAAAATTACCTGCAAGTACAGGTTGGCAATGGGTGAAACAAGGCTTCGCCCTGTTTCGCAAGCAACCTGGCGGCATGTCGATGTTGTTTCTCGGCTATATGTTCTGCATGCTGGCCGTCAGCATCGTGCCCGTGCTCGGCCAATTGCTGCCCGTCATCCTCGTGCCCGTGTTTTCCGTCGCCTTCGTGCAAGGCTGCCTGAATATCGACCAGGGCAAGCGCGTCCTGCCCAGCCTGCTGATCTCGGGCTTCCGCAAGCCCGCGTTTCCTTCCCTGTTCGGCCTGGGCGTGCTGTACATCCTGATGGCCATCGTCGCCATCGGCGCCTCGACCCTCGTGGACGACGGTTTGCTGTGGAAACTGGTCACCGGGCAACTGACGGAAGAAGCGGCACGCGCCGCCATCCCCGAATCGCGCCTGGGCCTCGGCATCCTGCTGGCCATCGTCATGTATGTGCCGGCCGCCATGGCGTTCTGCTTTGCCGCACCGCTGATCTACTGGCAACGCATCAGCCTGGGCAAGGCGCTGTTCTTCAGCTTTTTCGCCGTCTGGCGTTCGCTGTCGGCCTTCATCGTCTTCGCCGCCACCTGGTTCGCCATCAGCATCATCACCAGCCAGTTGCTGGCCGTCATCTTTGGCCGCACGCAGCTGATGATGCAACTGATGATGCCGCTGTCGATGATCTTGACCATCATCATGCATTGCTCGTTCTACGCAGCCTACCGCCAGATCTTCGGCCTGCCCGTCGATGAGAGCAAGACGGTGTTGCTGGACAAGACCGGCGAGTGATCGCCAGACACCGGTCGGCCGCGTAATCCGACACTGCGAGGCCAACAATGGTGTCGGATTACGCTTCGCTAATCCGACCTACGCGACCGGCCAGTAGGTCGGATTAGCGGGGCCGAAGGCCACGCGTAATCCGACAACATTGTTAGCCCCCGCGGTGGCGCCAGATTACCGTCACAGCCGTTCCAGCTTCGCAATCCCCAAATCCAGCACCTTCATGCCGTGTTGTCCAAAGTTGATCTGCGCGCGCGCATTGCCGCCGCCACCTTCGATATTGACGATCACGCCTTCACCGAACTTGGCGTGCGCCACGGATTCGCCGATGCGCCAGCCGCCGCCCGTGGCTTTTTGCGCGATCTTTTGCGCAATCGCATTATCCGAACCGAGGCTGACCACACGCGGTGCCTCGTCCCAGGCCGACTTGCGGTTACCGAACCAGTTGGCCTGCACCTTCGGTGACAGCCATTTCAAGGATTCTTCCGGCAATTCGTCGAAGAAGCGCGACTTCATGTTGTAGCGCGTCTGGCCGTGCAGCATGCGCGTCTGCGAAAAGCTCATGTACAGCCGCTTGCGCGCGCGCGTGATGGCCACGTACATCAGCCGGCGTTCCTCTTCCACGCCATTGTCTTCCTTCGAGCTGCTTTCGTGCGGGAACAGGCCCTCTTCCAGGCCCGTGATGAACACATTGTCGAATTCCAGGCCCTTGGCCGAGTGCACCGTCATCATCTGCAGCGCATCCTGGCCCGCCTGCGCCTGGTTGTCACCCGCTTCCAGCGACGCGTGCGACAGGAAAGCGGACAGCGGCGACATCACGGCCGGCAGCGGCGCGTCCGCATCCAAAATTTCGATGCCATCCTGGTTGACGACGGGCGCGCCCGACTGCGCCTGGGCGGCAGGCCCCAGATGGGCCGGTGCGCCCTGGCCGAAACCCTCTTCGGAAATGAACTGGCTGGCCGCGCTGACCATCTGCTCCAGATTCTCGATGCGGTCGGCGCCTTCTTTTTCGTTCTGGTAATGCTGGAGCAAGGTACTCGCTTCCAGCACCACTCTGACCATTTCCGGCAGAGATAACTGCTGCGTTTCGAAACGCACGCCTTCGATCAGCTTGACGAAGCCGGCCAGCACGCTGCCCGCCTTGCCCGCCACATACGGCACGGAGGCGTACAGCGAAATACCGTACTGTTCCGAGGCGGCCTGCAATTGCTCGATCGAGCGCATGCCGATGCCGCGCGTAGGGAAATTGACCACGCGCAAGAAGGCCGAATCGTTGTGCGGATTGTCCATCAACTGCAAATAGGCAATCGCGTGCTTGACCTCGGCGCGCTGGAAGTAGCGCTGACCGCCATACACGTGATACGGAATCGCGGCCGAAAACAGCGCGTGTTCGATCACGCGCGACTGCGCGTTCGAGCGGTATAAAATCGCGATTTCGCTGCGCGAAGCGCCATCGGCGATCAGGCTTTTCGCCTCTTCGATGATCCACTGCGCTTCCTGCAAGTCGGAACTGGCTTCATACACGCGCACCTGCTCGCCATGGCCCGCGTCCGTGCGCAGATTCTTGCCCAGGCGCTTGCTGTTGTTTGCGATCAGCACGTTGGCGCTGTCGAGGATGTGGCCATGCGAGCGGTAGTTCTGCTCGAGCTTGATCAAGTTCTTGACCTGGAACTCGTGCTCGAAGGCGCTCATATTGCCCACGTTGGCGCCGCGGAACGCGTAGATGCTCTGGTCATCGTCGCCGACGGCAAACAGGGCGCCGCCATCGCGGCTGCCGTGGCCGGCCAGCAATTTAAGCCAGTTGTATTGCAAGTTGTTCGTGTCCTGGAACTCGTCCACCAGAATATGGCGGAAACGGGCCTGGTAATGTTCACGCAGCGGTTGATTGCGGCTGAGCAATTCATACGTGCGCAGCAGCAATTCCGCAAAATCGACGACGCCTTCGCGCTGGCACTGGTCGTCGTACAACTGGTACAGCTCGACCATCTTGCGCTCGTGCGCGTCGTACGCTTCCACGTCCGTGGCGCGCAAGCCCTGGTCCTTGGCGTTGTTGATGAAATACATCACCGTCTTCGGCGGGAATTTTTCATCATCGATGTTGTTTGCCTTCAACAAGCGCTTGATCACCGACAATTGATCCTGCGAGTCGAGGATCTGGAACGTTTGCGGCAAGGCCGCGTCGCGGTAGTGCGTGCGCAGCAAGCGGTTGCACAGGCCGTGGAAAGTGCCGATCCACATGCCGCGCGTATTGATCGGCAGCATGGCCGACAGGCGCGTGAGCATTTCCTTGGCGGCTTTATTGGTAAACGTCACGGCCAGGATGCCGGGCGGCGATACCTGCTGGGTCTGGATCAGCCACGCGATGCGGGTGGTCAGCACGCGGGTCTTGCCTGAGCCGGCGCCCGCCAGGATCAGCGCATGCTGCGCCGGCAAGGTGACGGCAGCCAATTGTTCGGGATTGAGGTTGTGAAGAAGATTTTGCATCCCGTGATTATACCGGCATGGCTAAAAATACTGTGCATTTGTCCAGCGGTCGCGGCATTTTACCCACGCGCGCTACAATCGCCATCCCGACACCGCAGCCTGCATCCCATGACACCACCGACCCACCTCGACGGCGCCCGCGTACTGGCCTGGGCCTGGTCCGACCAGCCCTTCGGCCATGTCACCAACGAGCATGGTGGCGCCCCCACCGCCATCCACGGCCTGGCCGTGTGCCGCTACGCAGACGAAGCGCGCGTCTACCGTTTCAGCTGCGATGCGCAGTGGGAAACGGTGCAGGATGACGTGTATGCCAGCGAGGACGACGCCAAGGAGCAGTTGCCGGCGCAATACCGCGCCGTGGCCGCCACCTGGCATAGAGGCTAGCGCACCAGCTTCGCCTTGCCTTCGCTGAGCGCCTGGGCGATTACCTGGCGCGTGGTCTTGTCGGCGATCTTGACGACTTTTTCCTGCTGGCGGCCCAGGTCGCCCATTTGCTTGCCCAGCGCTTCCATCGGCTTGCTGCGCTGCTCCATCTGGCGCGACATCTGCTCCGCTTTCTCGGCCTCGCGCTCGTGCACGTCGGCGATGCGGTCGTTGATCTCTTCCATCTCTTCCTGCGCATCTTCCATCTGCTGCTGCAGGCGCTCCACGTCGCGCTCTGCCGCGCGGCGCGCCGTGTCGCTCGTTGCCAGCGCCTGGCGGCGCGAGGCGTCACCGAGCTTGCGGCCCAACTCTTGCTGCTGGCGGCCCAGCGCGCGCAGCTGTTCCGACTCGCGCGTACTGCCTTTTTCAAGGCTGCGGGCGCCCATCTTGCGGCCCATTTCGCCCATGGCCTTGCCATGCGCGCCCATTTGATCGCCGAGCGCGCTCATCTCCTTGCCGAGCTGTTTCGAAGGCTGCCATGCCGTGCGCACCTTGCCCAGCAAGGCCGCATCCTGCAGCACATAGGCCTGCCCCTGGTCGCGGAACCACAGGAACGGTCCCTTGATCGAGCGCTTGAGCTTTTCCACCTGCTGCGAATGAATATCGCTGTCGACGACGATGACGCCCTCGCTATCCGTGGCGCCATCGACGAGCGCATAGCTTTCGCCCTTGTCGATCGAACGGCTGACCTGCACGCTGGGTGCGGCCGGCGGGACAGGCGGCGTGGGCGGCTGCGGCGGCTGCACAGCCAGCGCACTGCCGCCAAGCAGGATACCGGCCAGGCTGAGGATCAAACGGTAGGAAGTGGACATGGCTGCCTCGTCGCAAAAGTAGTGGAGCATTGACTTTAGCGGCGGATGGAGCACGGCTCCAGCGCGGTGCGACAGGCTGCAAAAAGACCGGCCTGGATGGCAGACACGGACGATGGATGGAGGCCGGGCAAAAAAAACAGAGGCCGCAGCCTCCGCAAAAACGCCGTGGTACGGCGTATTTACATTAGTACAAGACGACGGAGCGGATCGATTCGCCGCTCTTCATCAGGTCGAAGCCCTGGTTGATGTCGTCGAGCTTCAGGCGGTGCGTGATCAAATCGTCGATGTTGAGCTTGCCTTCCATATACCAGTCGACGATCTTCGGTACGTCCGTGCGTCCCCGTGCGCCACCGAAGGCGGAACCTTTCCACACGCGTCCCGTCACCAGCTGGAATGGACGGGTGGAAATTTCCTGGCCGGCCGCCGCCACGCCGATGATGATGGACTGGCCCCAGCCCTTGTGGCAGCACTCGAGCGACTGGCGCATGGTGGTGGTGTTGCCGATGCATTCAAACGAATAGTCGGCGCCGCCGTCCGTCAGCTGCACGATCGTGTCGACGACGTTTTCCACCTCATTGGCGTTGACGAAATGCGTCATGCCGAACTTGCGCGCGATGGCCTGACGGGCCGGGTTGATGTCGACGCCGATGATCTTGTCCGCGCCGACCATCTTGGCTGCCTGGATCACATTCAAGCCGATGCCGCCCAGGCCGAACACGACCACGTTGGCGCCCGCCTCGACCTTGGCCGTGAACAGCACGGCACCCACGCCGGTGGTGACGCCGCAGCCGATGTAGCAGACCTTGTCGAATGGCGCGTCTTCGCGGATCTTCGCCAGAGCGATTTCCGGCACGACGATGTAGTTGGAGAACGTGGACGTGCCCATGTAATGGAAGATGGGCTTGCCGTCGATGGAAAAGCGCGAGGTGGCGTCCGGCATCAGGCCGCGGCCCTGGGTCGAGCGGATCGACTGGCACAAGTTGGTTTTTTGCGACAGGCAGAATTTGCACTGGCGGCACTCCGGCGTGTACAGGGGAATGACGTGGTCATCTTTTTTCAGGCTTTTCACGCCCGGGCCCACGTCGACGACGATGCCGGCGCCTTCATGGCCCAGGATGGACGGGAAGATGCCTTCCGGATCGGCGCCCGACAGGGTGTAGTAATCGGTATGGCAAATGCCCGTGGCCTTGATCTCGACCAGTACCTCACCCTCGCGCGGGCCGGCCAGGTCGACTTCTTCGATGGTCAAAGGCGCGCCGGCCTTCCATGCAATCGCTGCTTTGGTTTTCATGTGTGTCCTGTGCTGTGTATGGTTGAACCGGGCGCGCCAAGGCGCCGTATCGCCACATCATAGCAAAGCAGGCGCCAGTAAAACGCTTACTTGGTTTTCGCGCGGTTCAAGAACGCCCCATGCAAGCCGTTCAGGGTTTCCTCGGCCAGCAGCAGCTGGCTGGCGATTTCATTGATCTTGCGGCGGCTGGAACGGGCATGGTCGCGCAGCACTTCGAAAGCCGTGTTGCGGTCCGTCTGGAACTTGCCCATCAGCAAACCGACTGCCAAACTCGTTTCGCGGCCGGCGGCCAGCGCCGCGTTCAGGTTCAGTTCGGTGCGGCGCAGCTGGCGGATTTCGTCCGCGCGCGCCAGGCCCGCTTCGAACGCGGGCATCAAGCGGCCTTCGTCGACGGGTTTCACCACATAGCCGACGGCGCCGTAGGCCGCCGCCTGCTTGCCCGACTCGCTGTCGCCGCTGCCGGACAGGAACATGAACGGCACAGCCGTCTCGCCATGCAGGCGCTTGGCCAGTTCCAGGCCGGACATGCCCGGCATGTGGATGTCGAGCAAGGCCAAGTCCGGCTCGCGCTGGGCGATCAGCTGCAGCGCCACTTCGGCCGAATGGGCCAAGGCTGTTTCGTAGCCGGCATGGCGCAGGACTTCGCCGAGGAACTCCAACAGGAGCTGGTCATCGTCAACGATCAGGATAAGGCGTTTCGCGGCGGCTGGCTGGCTCATGGGTGGGGGACCTCGGTAATGAATGATGTTCTTATTATATGCCGATTATTCGCCCAAACCAGCCTTGCACGCCACTGTTCATGCCGCAAACAATTGATTGAATTGCTGCACCGCAATATCCACATCGTCCGCCTGGTAGACACTGCTGATCGCCGCCACCATGTCGGCACCGCGCGCGGCCAGCGGCGCGGCGTTCTCCGGCGTCATGCCGCCGATCACCACGCAAGGCAAGGCGATCTCGCGTTTCGCCTGCAGCACGATGTCGAGCGGTGTCGTGACCGGATACTTTTTCACCAGCGATGGATAAAAGCCGCCGAAGGCCACATAGCTGGCGCCGCCCGCCTCCGCCGTTCGTGCCAATGCCATGTCGCCATAGCAGGAAGCGCCGACGATCTTGTCCTTGCCCAGGCGCGTGCGCACCTGTGCCACGGACGCATCCGTGCCGCCCACGTGCACGCCGTCCGCGTCGAGCTCTTCGCACAGCTCGATGAAGTCGTTGATGATGAAAGGCACGCCATACTTGCGGGCCAGGTCCAGCAAGGCGCCCGCCTGCTCGCGCCGCTGATCCGCTTCCGCGCTCTTGTGGCGGTATTGCAGGAAGGCCACGCCTTCCTGCAAGGCTTGCTCGCTCACGTCGAGCAGGCGGTCGGTGTCGTCCCAGTTCGGGGTGACCAGATACAGTCCACGCATGATATTTCCCTTATTGAATGAATCGTTGCGGCATCAGCTGGCCTGGCGCAATCGCATACGCGCCAGCCAGGGCCGCATGGCAATAGCATTGTGCGCCATCGAGTGCCTCTTGCATCGGCACGCCTTGCGCCAGGCGCGCCGCGATGGCGGACGCCAAAGTGCAGCCGCTGCCGTGAAATTCGCCGGGCAAGCGCGGCCAGCGCCACTCGCGCTCGCTGCCAGCGCCATCGAGCCAGCGGTTGACGATCATCTCGCCTTCGCCATGGCCGCCCGTCACCAGCACGTTCTCACAGCCTTGCGCCAACAGATATTCCGCGCCGCCGAGGGCCAGCGCTTCCGGCCCGTTCGGTACGATGACGGTCGTCACCGGCAGCAAGGGCGCCAGCGCCAGCACGGCATCGTCCCGGCTCAGCACGTCGCCATGGCCGCTGGCCAGCACGGGGTCGAGCACGACAGGCAAGCTTGGGCGAATCAGCCGCAATTGCGCGATCAGTTGCGCAATGACGGCCGCATTCGCGGCGCTGCCGGGAATGCCGATCTTCACGGCATCGATGCTGATCTTGTCGATCAGCGCCTGCGCCTGCCGGCGCAGCAATTCCGGCGCCACCGGCTCGACGCCGAAGACCCTGTCGTTGTCCTGCACCGTCAGCGCCGTGATGACGGGCAAGGCATGCGCGCCCTGCGCCGCAATGGCCACGATATCGGCGGCGATGCCGGCGCCACCCGACGGATCGGCGCCGGCAAACACGAGCACAGTGTGGCGCATCGGCACCGTCACGCCAAGCGGCCCGCCATCGGCGACGACGGCGACGCGGCAAATTTGCGCGGCATGCGTCCCGCCAGGAATGCTTCGCGCCCGGCCCGCACGGCCAGCTTCATCGCATGCGCCATGCGCACGGGGTCGCGCGCGCCGGCAATGGCCGTATTCATCAGCACGCCATCGCAACCGAGTTCCATGGCGATGGCCGCATCGGACGCCGTGCCCACGCCGGCATCGACGAGCACGGGCACTTTCGCCTGGTCAATGATCAGCGACAAATTCCACGGATTCAAGATGCCCATACCCGAACCGATCAGGGACGCGAGCGGCATGACGGCCACACAGCCGATATCTTCCAGAATCTTCGCCTGGATCGGGTCGTCGCTGCAGTAGACCATCACGTCAAAGCCATCCTTGACCAGCGCTTCGGCCGCGATCAAGGTTTCCGGCATGTGCGGGAACAGGGTCTTTTCATCGCCCAGCACTTCCAGTTTCACCAGATTGCGTCCGCCCAGAAGCTCGCGCGCCAGTTGCAGGGTGTAGACAGCGTCCTTGGCGTTGTAGCAGCCGGCCGTGTTCGGCAAAATCGTGTACTGGTCCGGCGGCACGACATCGAGCAGACTGGGCGCGTTCGGGTCCTGCCCGATATTCACGCGCCGGATCGCCACCGTGATGATCTGCGCCTCGGCCGCATCCGTCGCTTCGCGCGTCTGCGGCAAATCCTTGTACTTGCCACTACCGACCAGCAAGCGCGATTGATACTGTTTGCCTGCGATGGTCAGCAGGTCGTTGTTATTACTGTTCATTGCTTTTTCCTTAGTTCAGCCGCCGCCGATGGCGCGGACTATTTCCACTTGATCCTGGGTTTGCAAGACCTGCCCCTGCCACGCCTTGCGCGGCACGACATTGCGGTTGACGGCCAGCGCCAGCGCCTGGTTTTCCAGCGACAGCGCGGCGATCAATTGGTCCAGGGTTTGCCCCGGCGGCACCTGGTGCGGTGCGCCGTTGAGCGTGATGTTGATCATTGCAGTCATCACGCCCTCCCTCAGACCTTGCGGTACAGCTCGGCGCCATTCTTGATGAATTCGATGGCCTTGATTTCCATGCCCTGCTTGAGCGCCTTGTCTTCCGCGATGCCCATGCCGGCCGCGTATTCGCGCACTTCCTGCGTGATCTTCATCGAGCAGAAATGGGGGCCGCACATGGAGCAGAAATGCGCCACCTTGGCCGAATCCTTGGGCAGGGTTTCATCGTGGAATTCACGCGCCTTGTCCGGGTCCAGGCCGATGTTGAACTGGTCATCCCAGCGGAATTCAAAGCGGGCTTTCGACAGCGCGTTGTCGCGGATTTGCGCGCCCGGATGGCCCTTGGCCAGGTCGGCCGCGTGCGCCGCAATCTTGTAGGTAATGATGCCGTCCTTGACGTCCGCCTTGTTGGGCAAGCCCAGATGTTCCTTCGGCGTCACGTAGCACAGCATGGCCGTGCCATACCAGCCGATCATGGCCGCGCCGATGCCGGACGTGATGTGGTCGTAGCCGGGCGCGATGTCCGTCGTCAATGGCCCCAAGGTATAGAACGGCGCTTCGCCGCACTGTTCCAGCTGCAAGTCCATGTTTTCTTTAATGAGCTGCATCGGCACGTGGCCAGGCCCCTCGATCATCACTTGCACATCGTGCTTCCACGCGACTTGCGTCAGCTCGCCCAGGGTTTTCAGTTCGCCCAGCTGCGCCTCGTCGTTGGCGTCGTAGATGGAGCCGGGACGCAAGCCGTCGCCCAGCGAGAACGACACGTCGTACGCTTTCATGATTTCGCAAATCTCTTCGAAATGCGTGTACAGGAACGATTCCTGGTGATGCGCCAGACACCATTTCGCCATGATGGAGCCGCCGCGCGACACGATGCCCGTCAGGCGCTTGGCTGTCATCGGCACATAGCGCAGCAGCACGCCCGCGTGGATGGTGAAGTAGTCGACGCCCTGCTCGGCCTGCTCGATCAGGGTGTCGCGGAAAATTTCCCAAGTTAAATCTTCGGCCTTGCCATTGACCTTTTCCAGTGCCTGATAGATGGGCACGGTGCCGATCGGCACGGGGCTGTTGCGCACGATCCATTCGCGCGTCTCATGGATGTGCTTGCCGGTCGACAGATCCATCACGTTGTCGCCGCCCCAGCGGATGGCCCAGGTCATCTTTTCCACTTCCTCGCCGATCGACGAGGTGACGGCGGAATTGCCGATATTCGCGTTGATTTTTACGAGGAAATTGCGGCCGATAATCATCGGCTCGACTTCCGGGTGGTTGATGTTGGCGGGGATGATGGCGCGGCCACGGGCGATTTCCTCGCGCACGAATTCCGGCGTGATCTCGGCCGGGATGCTGGCGCCGAACGACTGGCCCGGATGCTGGCGGCCCATCAGGTCGGCCAGGCGCTCGCCCATGGGACCGGACGCTTTCAGCTCACGCAAATATTCCTGGCGGCGCATGTTTTCGCGGATGGCCACGAATTCCATTTCCGGCGTGATGATGCCCTGGCGCGCGTAATGCATTTGCGTCACGTTCTTGCCGGCGATGGCGCGGCGCGGCTTGCGGTGCAGGTTGAAACGCAGTTCGGCCAGCTTCGGGTCCGCCAGGCGGGCGATGCCGTAGTCGGAGGTCGGGCCCGGCAATTCTTCCGTATCGGCACGTTCGACGATCCACGGCAGGCGCGGCGTGTCGAGGCCCGAGCGGATGTCGATCTGCACGTCCGGGTCCGTGTACGGGCCGGAAGTGTCGTAGACGTAGATCGGCGGGTTCTTTTCGCCGCCGAACGACGCTTCCGTGTCGGACTGGCTGATCTCGCGCATGGGCACGCGGATGTCGGGGCGGCTGCCTTCAACATAGATCTTGCGCGAATTGGGCAGTGGCGCGATGGCGGCTTCGTCGACCGTGGCGGTGGCGGAGAGGAATTTCGGGTTGGCGTTCATTTTGGCTCCTTGGCTAGACTATTTTTAAGCCTGGAGCCAGCTAAGGAGGTTCGGCTGCGCGCACGCGGAAAAGCGGGGTGCGTTCATCCTAAAGCTTCCCTTCGCTGGCATTATCCAGATCAGGTTCGGAGGGTATTTCTCACCCGCGCTTGCACCGTGTTTCCACAGCGAAAGGCAGGACCCCTAGCGTTTGCCGCCTTGCGGCAGCGAGCCAATTATACGCGGTTCACGCCGCGCGGCCAGATGATTTCTTGCAGGTGTCGTCTTTGTACATCGCTCTACTTCTTCTTACCCCAGCGCCAGCTGGTCGGTTCACCCTTCAGCTGGCAGATGAAAATGAGCACGGCAACGATGGCCACTTCATAGACGATGTAGCCCACGAGCATGGTCTGCGGCGGGAACAGGAAAGCGCCGCAGGCGAACAGCGCCAGCGCGGCCAGGAACACCAGCCAGCCCTGCCACGTGATGGGCAAGCCCCAGCCCCAGCCATAGGTCTTGGCGGGGAACCAGTATTGCGGCGTTGATTTGTCAGTCATGATTTTTCCTGGTCAGTATCGATAGCACCCAGTATAAATCAGGCAATGCGATGGCGCTCCGTGACATCGAGGCCGATGCCGCGGTAGCCGATGAAGCGGCTGCCATTGTCGAACATCGGTTCGCCGCTCACCTGCAGGTACTGCGTGCTGCCGTCGAGGTTGGCGCGGCTGTAGATGAAATCGAGAAATGGTTCGCGCGCGGCAATTTTTGCGTCGAGCAGCGCTCGTTCGGTGGCGTTCCAGCGCTGCGGCTCTTGCTCGCTGCCGATGCCCAGCATTTCAGCCACGGGGCCGGAAAAGCGCGTCAGATTGCCCTGCGCATCCTGTTCCCAGTACCAGTCGGACGACAGTTCCGTGAAGCGCTGGAAGCGCGCTTCGCTTTCGCGCAGTTCCGCCGTGCGCTCTTCCACCATCTGTTCCAGCGACTTGTTGTATTCGGCCAGCTTCTGGTACAGCAGGCGCACTTCCAGCATGTTGTGGATGCGCGTCTTGACTTCCACCAGATCGAACGGCTTGCTGACGAAGTCCTTGGCGCCCGCCTGCAGCGCGCGCAGCTTGTGGCCGGGCTGGGCCGTGATCACCAGCACGGGCAGATAGCTGCCCGCCTCGATGTCGCGCAAGCCTTCCATGACCTCGAAGCCATCCATTTCCGGCATCTGCAGGTCGAGCAGGATCAGGTCGTAGCGGTGCTGCTGGTGCAGCGCACGCACGGCTTGCGGGTCCATGGTGGACGTGATGCGCGTATAGCCGGCATTGCGCAGCACCTGTTCCAGCAGCATGACGTTCGCCTCCTGGTCATCTACGATGAGGATGCTGGCGTTCAGAATCTCGGTGGCTTGAAGCATGGCGGTATTCCTAAAAATAAATGCTGAATTAGCGTATTGCGTGAATGTCGTCGGCCAGGCCGTGCGCGGCCGCATGGTGCAGGGCCACGTCGAGCGCATCCATGAATTCGACGACCTTGATCGGCTTGGTCAGGTAGCGGAAGAAGCCCGCTTCCAGGCCCTTCTCGATGTCGCGCGGCACGGCGTTGGCCGACAGCGCCATCACGGGAATATGTTTCGTCAGCGGGTCGTCGTGCAGGATATGCAGGGCGCCGAAACCGCTGATGCCGGGCAGGTTGATGTCCATCAAGATCACGTCCGGCTGATACGTGCGCGCCAGGTCGATGCCCAGGTGCGCATCGATGGCCGTGAGCAATTTCAAATCGCTGCGGCGGGCGATCAATTGCTCCACCAGCGCCAGGTTGGCGGGATTGTCTTCCACGTACAGCAAGGTGCGCTGGCTTTCCTGCGGCTCCTGCACCTGCGGCAGCGCGTCGCCGTCGCCCAGCACCAGGGCCGGCGCGCTGCTGGCGGCCAGCTCGAACCAGAACGTGGTGCCCACGCCGACCGTGCTGTCGACACCGATGGTGCCACCCATCAATTCGACCAGCTGCTTGGTGACGACGAGGCCGATGCCCGTACCCTCCTCCGTGCTGTTTTCCTGGCCCAGGCGGTTGAAGGGCTGGAACAGCTGGGCCACCTGGCCCGCATCGAGACCGGCGCCGCTGTCGCGCACGCTCACGCGCACACGCTCGCCATGCCGGCTGCATTCGACGGTGACGGCGCCGCCGCCCTGGTTGTACTTGATGGCGTTCGACAGCAGGTTGACCATCACCTGTTTCACGCGGGTGCGGTCCGCATGCACATAGAAGGCCTGGCCGCAGCGGGGGAAATGCATGCGGATGCCGCGCTTTTCCGCCTGCGGCGCGATCATCGCCTGGCAATCCTGCAACACGTCAAGCAGCGACATCGCTTCCTTCGACAAGGTGACCTTGCCCGATTCAATCATGGCCAGGTCGAGAATTTCATTGATCAGACGCAGCAGATACCAGCCGCCCTTGAGGATCTGCTCGATCGAGCGCTGCTGCGGCACGGTGGGCGGCGGCACGTCCGACGCCATCAGCTGTGCAAAGCCCAGCACGGCGTTCAGCGGCGTGCGCAATTCGTGGCTCATGCTCGACAGGAATTCGGACTTGGCGCGGTTGGCCTTTTCCGCCACCAGGCGCGCCTTCTTCAACTCCGCATTGTTGGTCTCGACCAGCGAGCGCGTGTACGCCTGCTGTTCCTGCAGGCGCTGGTCCAGCAAGGCCTGTTCCGCCTCGACCTGCTTGCGAGCCGTGTTGTCCGTGCCGATCAGCAAGTAGCCAATGACCTTGCTTTGCGCATCGCGCAAGGCCGTCACGGAAACAATGGCGGGGAAGCGGCTGCCATCCTTGCGGATGTAGGTCAGTTCATAGATGTCTTCGATGCCGCGCGTGGCCTTGAACACGAGCGCTTCCACGCCGGGCGTGATGACGGTGTCGAGTTCGGCACTGAGGGCGGCGGCGCGCGCAACGATTTCCTGCGCATCAGAAATACCGGCCGGCGTCAGCTTGTCGACCACGTCGCTCGCCGCATAGCCCAGCATGCGTTCTGCGCCCACGTTGAAAATCTGGATCACGCCCTGCGCATCGGTGGCGATGCATGAGAAATTGGCGCTGTTGAAAATCGCATCCTGCAAGGCGCCCGCCTTGAGCAACTGACGCGGCAGGCTGGCCGCCACCGTGCGGCGGTACAGCGCCACGAGCAGCATCAGCAGCAAGAAGACCAGCGCGTCGATGACGCAGGCCGTTTCGAACGGCGCGCGCCAGGCCAGCAGGCCGATGGCCAGCAGCACGATGGCGCTGAACGAAAACGCCAGCGCCATGGGCCAGCGCGATGGTGCGCGCGGGGGAATGTTTTCAACAGATTGCATGGGGTAGCCCGGACTGTGACAACGATAAAAGAGAGGATGCGGTGTTCAGCGCGCCTGGCGCTGGCGCACATCCGACAGCAGGCGCGTGAATTCCTTCTTCACCACGCCATAGCATTCGCACACGTGGCCTTCGAGACCGGCGCGGTCCAGCACGGAGATATGGCCACGCCGGTAGCTGATGAAGCCGCGCGTCTGCAAACGCCCGGCCGCTTCCGTCACGCCTTCGCGGCGCACGCCCAGCATGTTGGCAATCAACTCCTGTGTCATGGTCAGCTCGCGGTTCGGCAGGCGGTCCATGGTCAGCAGCAGCCAGCGGCACAGCTGCTGCTCCACCGTATGGTGGCGGTTGCATACGGCCGTCTGCGACATCTGCGTGATCAGCGCTTGCGTATAGCGCAGCAGCAAGCGCATGACGGGACCGGCGCGGTCGAATTCTTCCATCAGCAAATGCGCCTTCAGCCGGTAGCCGACGCCGCCCGTCTGCACGACGGCGCGGCTCGGCGTCGAATTGCCGCCCATGAACAGCGACACGCCCACGACACCCTCATTGCCGACACCGGCAATTTCCGACGAGCCGCCGTTTTCCAGCAGGTAGTGAATGGAAACGATGGCCGTGGTGGGGAAATACACGTGCTGCAGCTTGTCGCCCGAATCGTAGATCACGTCACCGAGCAACATGGACACTTGCTCCAGGTGGGGAGCCAGGCGCGCGAAATCGGCGTCGAGCATGGCGGCGAGCAAATGGTTTTGATTCGGGTTGTGCAGCTGGGCATGCGGACTCGACATGGGCAGGTTTCCTGTTTTCCAGTCGTCAGCTAGGGGATAGTTGAAAGGCGTCCGAACGAGGGGCGCCATGTGGTGCAGCGTAACACAGCGCTGGCACAGTGACCCGACTATATTTCCTATCGGCATGGCCGTCCGTTCGGTAGCGAACGGACGGCATTTCGCCGCGCCCCCTACAGTCAGTCACTGCCCGGCCTGGCTGATCATGGATCGGCACCGGCGCTGCCACGGGACCACCATGCAATCATTCTTCAAACGCATCTCCATTTCCGTTTCCACCTCGGCCCTGCTCACCCTCGCGTTCGGGCTGTGCCTGACGGCCCTGTGCTACGCCTCGGCGCGCCAGATCGAGGCGGAAAGCGCCCGGCTGCTGCTGCAGTACCACGCCAGCGGCCACACCTTGGGCGCCGCCCTGCTGCCAGCCAAAGGCATGGGCCTGGACGCCAGCCATCGCGGCTCGCTGTATGTGCTGCTGGGTGGAATGCTGTCGAGCCTGCTGGCGGCCGCATACGTGTATCAGCTGGTGTCGCGCAATTCCGTGATTGCCCGCATCACGGGCGAACGCACGGCGGCGCTGCAGTTTGCCAATTTGCGCCTGTCCGAAGACATCGCCGCGCGCATGCACAATGAAAAGTCGCTACGGCTGCGCGAACGCATCATCGAAGTGTCGGCCAACGCCATCATCCTGTGCAGCGCCGACGCGCCAGGCTACCTGATCGAGTACGTCAACCCCGCCTTCGAGCGCATCACCGGCTATGCGGCCGGCGAAGTCATCGGCCAGCGTCTGGAAGACTTGCAAGGTCCCGAACAAGGGCGGCAAGACATGCACGCCATTACGGCGGCCCTGCGCGAACAGCGCGAAGGCAAGGCCATCGTGCGCAATTTCCGCAAGGATGGCAGCAGCTACTGGAGCGAGCTGTTCGTCGCGCCCGTGCGCGACGATGGCGATGGCGCGCTCAGCCACTTTGTCGTGGCGCAATACGACATCAGCAGCGTCATGCGTTTCGAACAAGAACTGGAATTTCAGGCGAGGCACGATATCCTGACGGGCCTGGCCAACCGGGCCCTGCTGCGCGAACGGCTGGAGCAGGCGATGGCCGTGACGCGGCGCAGCGGCCTGCCCCTGTGGGTGGTCTTCATCGACCTCGACCGCTTTAAATTCGTCAACGATACCCTGGGCCACGACGCGGGCGACCTGGTGCTGAAAAGCGTGGCCGAGCGTCTGTGCGGCGCCACGCGCGAAGTCGATACGGTGGCGCGCCTGGGCGGCGACGAATTCGTGCTGCTGCTGCCCCAGCATGGCAATGGCGAACCGGGCGCCGCCATCCTGCAGCGCATCCAGGACGCCGTGACGCAGCCGCTGCAACTGGGCGAATATGAATTTTTTCTCAGCTGCTGCATGGGCGTGGCCGTGTATCCCGACGATGGCGGCGATGCCGACACCCTGATCAAGCATGCCGACATCGCCATGTACCGCGCCAAGGAACAGGGACGGGGCCACTGGCAATTCTATGCCTCGAGCATGAATGCGGGCACCCTGGAGCGGCTGGAACTGGAAAGCGAGTTGCGCCACGCGTTGGAACGGGGGCAGTTCCACCTCGAATACCAGCCCCAGCTGGACCTGGCCAGCGGCGCCGTGGTGGGCATGGAAGCGCTGCTGCGCTGGCAACATCCGCAGCTGGGGCGTGTTCCGCCTGCCAGCTTCATCGGACTGGCCGAGGAAATGGGCTTGATCACGCCGATCGGCGACTGGGTGCTGCGCACGGCATGCGCCCAGGCGCGCGCCTGGCAACTGGCCGGCCATGGTCCGCTGCGCCTGGCCGTCAACCTGTCGGCGCGGCAATTCAAGCAAAAGAATTTGCTGCACGCGGTGGCGCAGGTGCTGGCGGACACGGGACTCGCCGCGGCCCACCTCGAATTGGAATTGACGGAAAGCATGGTCATGCATGACGTGGAGCAAGCCACGACCATCATGGCCAAGCTGAAGGCGCTGGGCGTGCAATTGTCGATCGACGACTTCGGCACCGGCTATTCCAGCCTGGCCTACCTGCGCCACTTCCCCATCGACGTGCTGAAAATCGACAAAACCTTCGTCAGCGACATCACGCACAGCATGGACGACGCGGCCATCGTGCGCGCCATCATTTCGCTGGCGCACAGCCTGCGCCTGAAAGTCATCGCCGAAGGCGTGGAAACGGAACAGCAGCTGGCCTTCCTGCGCCAGCACGGCTGCGACCAGATGCAGGGCTACCTGTTCAGCCGCCCCCTGGCCGCCGCCGCCTTCGAAACGCTGCTGCACGAAGGCAGCATGCTGCCCGCCTAGACCAAGGTTTAAAACGCGTGGCGCAAGCCGACGTTGAAGGCGCGGTTGCCCGTGCCCACTTCCGTGGCATTGCCCACCATGTAGGCGGCGTCGTTGCGGTTGCGGATATGCGCATAAGCAACATACACCTTGCTGCGCTTGGACAAGGCATACGTGGCGCCGACAGCCAGCTGCCGCGCATCGCGGTTGGCGGCGTCGCGGTCATCCTTGTGCACGTACGAAGCCAGCAAGGTCGCCGCGCCGAGCGGCACGGACACGCCGACGATGGCGTCGCGGCTGTCCGTGGACTGGGCCGGCGCCTGCGCCGCGCCGTACGGGTTTTCCCCGAAGAACATGGTGCTGCCGTCGCCCGTGTTGCGGCCATAACCGGCAAACGCCGTGGCCACGCCGAAGTTGTAGTTACCGGCCAAAATCGTGTTGTTCACGTCGGCCTTGCCCGGCTCGCCGGCACGGCTCTGGCGCGCCAGGCGCAAGGTCAGCGGACCGTTCACATAGCCGAGGCCCAGGCCCAGCGAGCGCTGGTCGGCCGCCACACCCGTGTGTTCGCCAAAGCCGTACATGACGGTGGCCGTCACGCCGCGCATTTCAGGCGAGGTGTAGCGCACGGTATTGTCGATGCGCGTGGCCGAATAACCGGCCAGGTTGGTTGCCGCGCCGGCAAAGCCGCCTTCGAACGGGTCGGCCACGTCGGTCAGCGCCTGGCTTTGCAGGTTGTACTGGCGCCCCACGGTCAGCATGCCCAGCGGGCTGTCGATGCCGACAAACGCCTGGCGGCCGAACAATTGCCCCGCCTGGTCGGAGCGGCCCGTGTCGCTCAGGACACCCGCTTCCAGCGTGAACACGGCTTGCAAGCCATTACCCAGGGACTCGGTGCCGCGCAAGCCCAGGCGCGAGCCAGCCGATATGCCGCTGGTGAGCTTGCTGACGCCGCCTTCCTGCACCAGGCCGGCGTCCATCAATCCATACAAGGTGACTGACGACGGGGTGACTGAAGACGGGTCGACGGACGACTGGGCGTGGGCGGCAGGCAAGGCCCCCAGGGTGGCGAGTGCCATCGTGATCGAGATTTTTTTCATGCGGGTTTCCTTGTATAAGCGAAACCAAGAAAGCGCGCGGCCATGGCGCGGCCACAGGCGCCAAGGCGCGCTGGGGAGTGCCGTATCGAAAGACGACGGACCAGGCAGCAAGATTCCTGGCTAAGCTGTGGCGGCAGCGGCGTGCAATGAGCCGCGTTGATTCCGCCGTGAATGGTGCACCGCTGGCGGTGCGCGTGGCTCAGGCGCCCGGCCCGAAGGGGACGCTCTGAAAGTGGCTGGCATCGCAGATGCGCTGGCCGTGAGACGCGGACGAGTGTTGGATATGAAACGTTGATACAACCGCGTCTGCTGGCGCCGTCCGCAAGGATGGGGCAGGAGGCGCCGAGGCCGGCATTATAGCATCGGCAGCACCTCTACCCCCCGTTCTGTTGCAGGAAAACGACTCGCCAGGCCGCCAAAACACGGCGTTGTCGCCGGGCAAGATGACGCATGCCGACCAGGCAAATGCTATTGCAGCAACGGTGCGGCTGCCGCAGGCTTGCGCGCCGCGGCGGCCGCCTTCAGCAAGCTCAGCACCGCTTTATTTTCCGGCGTCGATTCCCGGTCCCGCGCCATCTTCAACACGGGGAACTCGCCGCCCAGCGGATCGGCGCCCAGGCTCAGCAACAGCTTGACCATCGCCGCGTCGCTATTTTCGACGGCCGCCAGCAAGGGCGGCAGATAACCGCCGGTGACGATGGGCGCGCCCATCGCGGCCAAGCGGGCGACCCAGTCGTGCCGCTGGCTGCGCACCGCATGCCACAGCAGCGTCTCCTTTTCCAGGCGCCGCGAATCGAGCGCCGCCTGCTGTCCCTTGTAAGAAACTTCGGCGGCGGGTCCGACTTGCTGCCATGGCATGCCGGGCACCACCAGTTGGCGCAGCACGTCCTCGGACGTCGGCTGGTAGTTGTACATGGCGCGCATCGCAGCGTCGAGCCAGCGGTCATTTCCCTTCGCGTCATGCCGGGGCACCCGCTGCTTGAGCCAGTCCAGCGCGCCGGCGTTGCCCGCTTCGGCGGCATAGGCGTACAGCGACTTTTCCTGCTCATCAGTATTTGGCGTGGTGCCGGTGGCCAGCATTTTATCGAGCACTTCGGTGCCGCGCGTCAGGCGCAGCAAGGGTCCCCATAGCAAAGAATCGGCCAGCGGCCGTTCCGCTGGCTGCGCAGCCCCGCCTTTCTTGGCCTTTTTCTCTGCCAGGTACTGGTCTACCAGCAAATAGGGCCGGCCCGCGCCTGCGTCGAGCATGGCGATCATGCTGGCCGTACGTTCTTTCGCGTCGACCAATTCCGGCAAGATGCCCGCATCCTCCTGCTGCAAGGCGTATTCCAGCGGCGCCTGCGTGTGGTTTTCGCCGCCGTATTGCCGCACATCGGCGCCATGCGCCAGCAACAGGCGCACCATTGCGGCATTGCCGTACAGGGCAGCCAGATGCAGCGGTGCGGCGTGGTAAAGCGTATCGCCTTCGCCGAGCGGCACGCCGCGTTGCAACAGCAGTGTCATCATGCGCAGCTTGGCGGGCAACAGCGCGGCGTACTGCTCACGCAGCGCCTGGCGGCGCGCCTGCAGCGGCGCCTGCGCCAGTCGCTGCTGATCGTCGTCCTGCCGGGTTTGCGCATTCAGCCATGCCGCTTCGGCTTCGTACATGCTCGATGGAGGCGAAATCAAATAGTTCAGCAAGGGACTCCTGTCGAGCGCATAGGCGCCCGGCTCGGCGACGCCGGCCAGCAGCTTGCCAAAGGCAGCTTCGTCGCCCTCTTTGGCAGCCTTGAACAGCGCCGTCACCTCTGGCGTCGGCGGCAGCTTGTTGCGTGCCTCGCGCACATAATTGATCAAGCGTTCCATGCCATGCACCGAGACGAGCGGCAACGGCATGCCCACCTTCCATGCCCGCACCAGCTGCTGCGCCTCGGCCTGTTGCGCCGCATTCAGTTTCTTTGTCCAGCGGGCCACGGCGTCGCCAGCGCCCGCCGCGCCACCCGCCGCCGCCAACTGGCTCAGCATGGACGCGAGCACATAGTCCTGCGGCACGCCCGCCTCCTCGCCATACAGCACAGCCAGCTGCAGCTGGGCCTTGGCAATACCGCTTTCGGCGGCCTTGCGCAGCCAGCGGGCGGCCTGCTTTTCATCCAGGCCGCCCGTGCCTTTCCAGCACAGTAAACCCAGCTGGTAGGCGGCTTCCATGTCGCCACCCTCGGCGGCGCGGCGGTACCAATCCTGCGGCGAACGCTGTCCCGTCTGCGACGTCGCCGGCAGAGGCGCGCCGCGCTGCCAAAGGCCGGCCAGGCGCACGGCCTCGTCGACCTGGTCCGGCGACATCCTGTCACGGCGCGCCGGCAGGGACTTCTCCATCGCGGCCGCACCGCTCCACTCCTTGTCTTGCAGCGCCAGCAGGTTGAGTGCATACGACAGCACCCTGTCGACCGGCCCGCCTTCGCCCCGCTCATACATTTGTGCCAGTTCCTGCAGCGGCTTGCCTTCACCCTGCGCGGCCATGACGCCCAACCAGGGCCGCGCGCGCGATGGATTGAGCATGCGGCCCGGCGCGTATGCATACATGAAAACCAGCGCCTCCTGCGCGGCGCGATCGCCGCCCTTGGCCGCCAGCAGATACCAGCGCTCCGCTTCGGCCTCGCTGCGCTCCACGTCCCGGCATCCTTTCTCGCCCATG
The DNA here is from genome assembly GCF_019345575.1 of Janthinobacterium sp. NKUCC08_JDC. Lineage (NCBI taxonomy): Bacteria > Pseudomonadati > Pseudomonadota > Betaproteobacteria > Burkholderiales > Oxalobacteraceae > Janthinobacterium > Janthinobacterium sp. NKUCC08_JDC. Next base: position 66,019 of record NZ_JAHKQW010000015.1, read on the forward strand.
TAGATATCGGCGAGGACTTTTTGCGCCTCGACATTGCCACCTTGCGCCGGTCCGCGCAATTGCGCCACGGCCTTGCTGCAGCGCCCATCCTGCAGAGCCGCCATCCCCTCCGGGACGCCGGCGCACGCGCCACCGGCAGCCCATCCGGCGCCGAGCACGGCCAATTGCCACAATTTTTTCATGATTGCCTAAGCTTTCAAATAATGTTGCAAAGATGATAGCTTAGAAAAAATACAATGAAGCAATATTGCGCAATCGTGCGCGGCTTTTCGGGCCATCCAGGCCCGCTATTTGCTGCGCATGCTTTATGCACCCCTTATAATGGTTCCTTTTGCCAATCACACGCCAAATCATGGAATTAGCCAAGTCTTTCGAGCCCGCCGACATTGAACAATTCTGGCGCACCGAGTGGGAACAGCGCGGTTACTTCACCGCCACCCTCGATGCCGGAAAACCTTCCTTCAGCATCCAGTTGCCGCCGCCGAACGTCACCGGCACCCTGCACATGGGCCATGCGTTCAACCAGACCATCATGGATGGCCTGACCCGCTACCACCGCATGCTGGGCCACAACACAGCCTGGATTCCCGGCACCGACCACGCGGGCATCGCCACGCAAATCGTCGTGCAGCGCCAGCTGGACGCGCAAAAGATTTCGCGCCATGACCTGGGCCGCGAGAAATTCGTGGAAAAAGTGTGGGAATGGAAAGAAAAATCCGGTTCCATCATCACCGGCCAGATGCGCCGCCTGGGCGCTTCGGCCGACTGGCAGCGCGAATACTTCACGATGGACGAGCCGCGCTCGAAAGTCGTCACCGACGTCTTCGTGCGTCTGTTCGAGCAAGGCCTGATCTACCGCGGCAAGCGCCTGGTCAACTGGGACCCCGTGCTGGGCACGGCGGTGTCCGACCTGGAAGTGGTGTCCGAGGAAGAAGACGGCTCCATGTGGTACATCAAGTACCCGCTGGCCGATGGCAGCGGCTTCCTGACGGTGGCCACCACCCGTCCTGAAACCATGCTGGGCGACGTGGCCGTGGCCGTCGATCCGACGGACGAGCGCTACCTGCCGCTGGTGGGCAAGATGCTCAAACTGCCGTTGACGGACCGCGAAATCCCCATCATCGCCGACGAATACGTCGACAAGGAATTCGGCACGGGCTGCGTCAAGATCACCCCGGCGCACGACATGAACGATTACGCCGTGGGCCAGCGCCATAAACTGGCGCAGATCGTCATTTTGACGCTGGACGCGAAGATCACCGATGACGCGCCGGAAGCCTACCGCGGCATGGACCGCTTTGCCGCGCGCAAGCAGATCGTCGCCGACCTCGACGCGCAAGGCTTGCTGGAGCAAGTCAAGCCGCACAAACTGATGGTGCCGCGCGGCGACCGCACGGGCGTTGTCATCGAGCCGATGCTGACGGACCAGTGGTTTGTCGCCATGAGCAAACCAGCCCCGGAAGGCACGTTCTTCCCAGGCAAATCGATCGCCGAAACGGCGCTGGACAAGGTCGCCAACGGCGAAATCAAGTTCGTGCCGGAAAACTGGAGCACCACCTACAACCAGTGGCTCAACAACATCCAGGACTGGTGCATCTCGCGCCAGCTGTGGTGGGGCCATCAAATCCCGGCGTGGTACGACGACAAGGGCAATATTTTTGTCGCCAAGACGGAAGCGGAAGCCATCGCCAAGGCGCAGGCCGCCGGCAGCACCGGTCCTTTGAAGCGCGACGACGACGTGCTCGACACTTGGTTCTCGTCGGCCCTGGTGCCGTTCTCTACCATGGGTTGGCCTGAAGAAACGCCTGACATGAAGGCCTTCCTGCCATCGTCCGTGCTGGTCACCGGTTTCGACATCATCTTCTTCTGGGTGGCGCGCATGGTCATGATGACGGCGCACTTCACGGGCAAGGTGCCGTTTGAAACCGTCTACGTGCACGGTCTCGTGCGCGATTCGACGGGGCAGAAAATGTCGAAGTCGAAGGGCAACACTCTGGACCCGATCGACCTGATCGACGGCATCGACCTGGAAAACCTGATCGTCAAGCGCACGACGGGCCTGATGAACCCGCGCGACGCGGAAAAGATCACCAAGGCAACGCGCAAGGAATTCCCGGAAGGCATTTCGGCCTACGGCACGGACGCCGTACGCTTCACCATGGCCAGCTACGCTTCGCTGGGCCGCAACATCAATTTCGACCTGGGCCGCTGCGAAGGCTACCGTAACTTCTGCAACAAGATGTGGAACGCCACCCGTTTCGTCATGATGAATACGGAAGGCAAGGACTGCACCGCAAACGACGCCGACCTGTCGCAAGCGGACAAGTGGATCATCTCGCTGCTGCAGAAGGCGGAGCTGGACGTGGCCAAGGGCTTTGAAGACTTCCGCTTCGACAATATCGCCGCCACCATCTACAAATTCGTCTGGGACGAGTATTGCGACTGGTACCTGGAAGTGGCCAAGGTGCAAGTTCAGCAAGGAACGGAAGGCCAGCAGCGCGCCACCCGCCACACCCTGTTGCGCGTGCTGGAAGTGGTGCTGCGCCTGGCCCATCCGATCATCCCGTTCGTCACGGAAGCCCTGTGGCAGACGGTGGCGCCATTGGCTGGCAAAACGCTCAAAGCTGAGGGTGACTCCATCATGATGCAGCCGTACCCGATCGCCAACACCGACAAGATCGATGAAGCGGCCGAAGCGTGGATGCAGCAGCTGAAAGCGTTGACGGACGCGACGCGCAACCTGCGCGGCGAAATGCAGATCTCGCCTTCCGTGCGCGTGCCGCTGATCGTCGAAGCGGGCAATGCCAGCGAGAAAGAAGCGCTGGCATCGTACGCACCGTACATCCAGTCGCTGGGCAAGCTGGCCGACGTGCAGATCGTCGATGCGCTGCCGGACTCGCCAGCGGCCGTCGCCATCGTCGGCACCACCAAGCTGATGCTGAAAGTGGAAATCGACGTGGCTGCCGAACGCGAGCGTCTGGGCAAGGAAATCGCCCGTATTGAAGCGGAAATTGCCAAAGTCAACAGCAAATTGGGCAATGAAAGCTTTGTCGCACGCGCCCCTGCCGCCATCGTTGCGCAAGAAAACGAGCGCTTGCTCAGTTTTTCGGCGACAATTGAAAAACTGCGCGAACAGTTTGCTAAACTAGCCAGCGCATAAGGCAAGTTTGGAAGGATTGCGCGGCGTCATCCGTGACGCCGCGCAGCACTGCTGGTCTTGCCTTGGTATATAACTGTTCGTGACACGATCAAAAAACCAATGGAGACTAGCGATGCATAAAGTATTCAAAGCAAGCGTACTGGTGGCCGCCCTGGCCATCGCCGGCAGCGCCACCGCGCGCGACGGCAACTTCACCCCCGTCGGTACATGGAAAACCATCGACGACGCGAGCGGCAAGCCGAAATCCCTCATCGTCATCACGGAAAGCAACGGCGTCTTGCAAGGCAAGATCGACAAGCTGTTCCGCGGCCCGGACGAAGACCAGAATCCCAAGTGCGACAAGTGCACGGGCGCCAAGAAAGACCAGCCCATCGTCGGCATGGTGATCCTGTCCGGCCTGAAATATGACGGCAAGGAATGGACGGGCGGCGAAATCACGGACCCGGCCAATGGCAAGACCTACAAGAGCAAGGCGGAACTGACGGAAGGCGGCACCAAGCTGCAAGTGCGCGGCTATGTCGGCGTGCCGATGTTTGGCCGCTCGCAGACGTGGGTGCGCGAAGAGTAAGCTCCCCCCTGCCCTGATAAAGCCGGCCTTAGCGCCGGCTTTTTTGCGTCTATTTTCCGCACACGGCCGTTGTTTTCCAGGCCGAATCGCGTTTTTTTGACCCTATCTCCGAACGCCAGGGGCCTATGCGCGCCACCGAACATACTTGAAGTTTCCTAAATGAAATAGTGCATGCCTGTGACGCCATCGCCCTGTAGCGACAGGCGGCATGGCTCTGCCGGATGACCTCATCCGCGGATGACCGGCAATGACTGCCATGCACAAAGGAACACTATGAATCTCTTCAAGCGATATCTGAACCCGCTGATCGTCTCGGCAGGCCTGCTGGCCATGACCGCCCTGGCCGGCTGCGGCGGCGGCGACCAGGGACGCGATCCTATCCTCGGCTTGCCGGCTGCCACCCTGTCCAGCCTGGCCGTCACGCCAGCCACGGCCACGGTTGCTATCGGTGCGGGCCAGCAATTCACGGCCATCGCCACGTATAGCGACGGCTCCTCGCAAGATGTCAGCGCCAAGTCGGCCTGGACGTCGGCCACGCCAGCCAGCGCGACAGTCAATGCCGCCACAGGCTTGAGCACCGGCATCGCTGCCGGCAGCAGCAGCATCAGCGCCGCATTTGGCGGCAAGAGCGCAGCGGCCCAGTTGACCGTCTCGCCCGCCACTTTGACGGCAATTGCCATCACGCCGCTCGCGCCATCGATCGCCATCGCAGCAACGCAGCAATTCACGGTGACGGGCAGCTTCAGCGACGGCGCCACGCACGACGTCACGGCCGTGTCGGCATTTGCCTCGGCCAGTCCCGCCACGGCCAGCATCGCCGCTGGCGGCCTGGCGCTGGGCAAGATTGCCGGCACGACGCAGATTACGGCCACCACGGGCGCGCTCACGGCCAGCACCGTGCTGACCGTCACGCCAGCGACCTTGTTGTCGATCGCCGTCACGCCGCAAAACCCGATCATCCCCGTCGCCGCGACGCGCCAGCTGGCCGTCCTTGCTACGTATTCGGATGGCAGCAGCGCTGACGTGACGTCCGGCAGCAGCTTCGTGTCCGCCACGCCAGCCTCGGCCACCGTCGCCAACGGCGGCCTCGTCACCGGCGTTGCCTTTGGTACCAGCGTCATGAATGCCAGCTTCAACGGCAAGACGGCCAGCACCACCGTCACCGTCCCTGCCATTACCTTGGCCAGCATCGCCGTCACGCCGGCCACCGCCAGCATCTTTGTCGGTGCCACGCAGCAATTCATTGCCACCGCAACGTACTCGGACAGCTCGAACGCCATCATCACCAACAGCGCCGCCTGGACGTCGGGCACCGTTGCCAATGCCAGCGTGCTGAACACGGGCGTCGCCACCGGCATCGCCGCCGGCACCAGCAGCATCACGGCCACGGCCGGCGGCCAGTCGGGCAGCGCGCTGCTGACCGTCACTGCCGTCGCCATCCCGCCCGTCCTCAATCCGATCATCCTGGGCCGCGCCGCATCGTTCGGCGTGCTGGCCGGCACCTCGATCACGAACAATTCGGGCGGCACGACCCTGATCACGGGCGACGTGGGTTCGCCTTCGCAAACGGTCGATCCGACCCAGGCAGCTGGTTTTACCAACTACAAGTCGGGCGCCATCCTGGCCGGCGCGATGACGGATTTGCAAACGGCGATCACGGACGGCAACAGCCGCACTTGCGACGTCAGCTTTGCCGGCGGCATAGACCTCGGCGGCCAGACCTTCGGCCCCGGCGTGTATTGCTATGCGGGCGCCATCAGCATCACGGGTACCTTGACCCTGAACGGTCCCGGCGTGTACATCTTCCGCACGGCGCTGACCTTGAACTCGACCGTCAACTCGGTGGTTGCCCTGAACAATGGCGCCACGGCCGACAACGTCAGCTGGCTGCCCGTCGGCCCGACCACCCTGGCCGCGAACAGCGTCTTCAAGGGCAATATCCTGGGCCAGTCGGCCGCCATCACGGTGGGCGACAACACGACCCTGCTCAATGGCCGCGTGCTGACGGCCGCCGCCGTTACCCTGCGCAACAACCAGATCACCAAATAACCGGGACATGACCATGACTATCGCACACACACTGGGCGCCCTGAGCGTCATGACCGGCGCCTTGCTGGCGGCACAATCGGCGCAGGCGCAGGACAACACCTTCATCAACCCGGACTGGGCCAACAGCGCCTGGTACATTGGCGCGGGCGTGGGCCAGTCGCGCGCCACCATCGACGAGCCGCGCCTGCGCGCCAGCCTGGCCGCCAACGGCGAAAGCGTCACCGGCTTCAGCAAGGACCAGCGCGACACCGGCTATAAACTGTTTGTCGGCCGCCAGCTGAACCAGTATTTCGCCGTGGAAGCCGGTTACTTTGACCTGGGCAAGTTCGATTTCAAGTCGACCACCAACGGCAACGGCGTACTGAACGGGCAAGCGGCCTTCCGCGGCGTGAATCTGGACTTGCTGGGCCAGCTGCCGCTGTCGCAGCGCCTGTCCTTGCTGGGCCGTGTCGGCATGCACTACACCAAGACCAACACGGAATTCAGCGGCAACCGCCTGCTGGGTTCGACCAATACCCATGCCAGCGAGCGCAAGCTCAATGCCAAGCTGGGCCTGGGCCTCGAATACAAGTTCAGCGAAGCGCTGGCCCTGCGCGGCGAAGTCGAGCGTTATCGCTTGAACGACGCCGTCGGCAACCGGGGCGATGCGGACCTGTATTCCGTCAGCCTCGTGTATAAACTGGGCCGCCCGGCCAGCGCCACGCCCGCCTACCAGCCGGCGCCAGAAGTCGCCCCGGTCGTCGCGATGCCGGCCCCCGTCATCGTGGCCGCACCGGCGCCAGCGCCCGTGTCGGAAAAAGTGTCGTTTGCCTCGGAAGCGTTGTTTGATTTCGATCAATCGGCGCTCAAGCCGCAAGGCAAGGCCGCGCTGGACCAGCTGCTGGGCCAATTGCAAGGCATGGACCTGGAAGTGATCGTCACGGTCGGCCATACGGATGCCGTCGGCCCTGACGCCTACAACCAGAAACTGTCGCAACGCCGCGCCGAAGCCGTCAAGGCCTATCTGGTGGCGCAAGGCGTGGAAACGAACCGTGTCTACACGGAAGGCAAGGGAGAAACGCAGCCGGTGGCCGACAACACAAGTGCCGCCGGGCGCGCCAAGAACCGCCGTGTGACGGTGGAAGTGGTGGGCACGCGCAAAGTTGCACGCTAAGTTACATGCACGTAAAAAACCGGCTTGCGCCGGTTTTTTTTCGTCCGCGAATTACTGCGCCGGGGCTGGCTTGCGGTGATGCTTGCTCAGATGCCTGTCCAGGCTATTGGCGAACTGTTGCCGGTCGGACTGGCTGAAGGCGGCCGGGCCGCCCGTGTCCACGCCGCCGCTGCGCAATTCTTCCATGAAGGCGCGCATCGTCAGTTGCTGGGCGATATTATCCTTCGTGTAGAACTCGCCGCGCGGGTTCAGCGCGAAACCGCCCTTGGTCAGGACGTCGGCCGCCAGCGGGATGTCGCCCGTGATGACGAGGTCGCCGGGATTCAACAAACGCACGATTTCCTGGTCGGCCACGTCGGCGCCGGACGGCACTTGCACGGTGCGGATGAAACGCGAGGGCGGCACGCGCAAGCCCTGGTTGGCGACCAGGATGAGCGGCAGCTCCAGGCGGTCCGCCACGCGGTACAAAATTTCCTTGATGACGACGGGACAGGCGTCGGCGTCGATCCAGATTTGCATGCCCAGCATACCTTCCTGCGCCATCACAGTTCCCACGCTTCGCCGCCCGGGCCCATGCGCGGCGCGCTGACGCCGAAGTGCAAATAGGCAGCCGGCGTGGCGACACGGCCACGGGGCGTGCGCTGCAAGAAACCTTGCTGTATCAGATACGGTTCCAGCACGTCTTCGATGGTATCGGCCGCTTCGCCGATGGCCGCCGCCAGGTTGCCGATGCCGACAGGACCGCCGCCGAACTTGAACAGCACGGCTTCGAGCAGCTTGCGGTCCATCACGTCGAAGCCGGCGGAATCAACGTCAAGCATGGCCAGTGCGCGGTCGGCCACCACCTTGGTGATTTCCCCATTGCTTTTGACTTCCGCGAAATCGCGCACGCGGCGCAGCAAGCGGTTGGCGATGCGGGGCGTGCCGCGGGCGCGCTGGGCGATTTCAATCGCGCCCTCCGGGTCGATCGGTGCTTTCAGCAAGGCCGCGCTGCGCGTGACGATCTTCGTCAATTCGCCCGTGTTGTAGAACTCCAGGCGCGCGACGATGCCGAAGCGGTCGCGCAGCGGATTCGTCAGCATGCCGGCGCGCGTGGTGGCGCCGACCAGGGTAAACGGTTGCAGATCGAGTTTCACGGAACGGGCGGCCGGGCCTTCGCCGATCATGATATCGATTTGATAATCCTCAAGCGCCGGATATAAAATTTCCTCAACGACCGGCGACAACCGGTGGATTTCATCGATGAACAGGACGTCGTTCGCTTCCAGGTTCGTCAAAATCGCCGCCAGGTCGCCCGGGCGCTCGAGTACGGGGCCCGAGGTCTGGCGCAAATTGACGCCCATTTCGCGCGCGATGATGTGCGCCAGGGTCGTCTTGCCCAGGCCCGGCGGGCCGAACAGCAAGGTGTGGTCGAGCGCTTCCTTGCGCTGGCGCGCGGCCGTGATGAAAATCTCGAGCTGGTCGCGGATCTTTTCCTGCCCGACATACTCGTCGAGCTGCTTGGGACGCAAGGCCCGTTCGATCGCCTCTTCGTTGTGCGAGATGGGCGCCGCGTCGATGATGCGCTGTTCCGTGAAGCTGTCGGTCTGGATGCTCATGCCCTATCAGCCTTTCGACAGCGCTTTCAGCGCCAGTTTGATGCCGTCCGACACGCCTGTACCAGCCGGCACGTTCTTCACGGCGGCCAGCGCTTCCTTGTCCGAATAACCGAGCGCGACCAGGGCGTTGAGGATATCCGATTGCGCGTCGGGCGCCGCATGCGCGCCGCCGGCACCGATATCGGCACCCAGCTTGCCCTTCAATTCCAGCAACAGGCGCTCGGCCGTCTTCTTGCCGATGCCCGGCACTTTCACCAGGCGGCCGGAATCCTGCAGGGTAATCGCCTGCGCCAGATCGGCAATCGTCATGCCGGAAAGAATCGACAGCGCCATGCGCGCGCCCACGCCCGTGATCTTGATCAACTGGCGGAACACGGCCCGCTCGGCCGCATTGCCGAAGCCAAACAGCAAATGCGCATCTTCGCGGATGGCCTGGTGCGTGAACAGCACGACTTTTTCACCCACGTGTGGCAAGTTGTAAAAGGTGCTCATCGGCACGTCGACTTCATAGCCGACGCCCTGGCAATCGACCAGCAATTGTGGCGGATTCTTTTCAAGCAAAATACCGGAGAGACGGCCTATCATCGCGTGTTCCTAATGTTAAATTTCAGAGTGATTATCCAACTAAACGGCCGCGCTTCATGCGCAAGCCCTGCAGTTGTGGCGCCAGCGCGCCGATCATGGCCAGCGCATCGATGCTGTTGGCATGGCAAATGGCCACGCCCAGCGCGTCGGCCGCATCCGAGCCGGGCAAGCCGGGCAAGGACAGCAGCCGCGACACCATTTCCTGCACCTGCTCCTTGGCCGCCTTGCCGTGGCCCGTGACAGCCTGTTTCACTTGCAGCGCCGTGTACTCGGCCACCGACAGGTCGGCATGCACGAGCGCGCAAATGGCCGCGCCACGCGCCTGGCCCAACAGCAAGGTCGATTGGGGATTGACGTTGACAAACACTTTTTCGATAGCAGCGCAATCGGGCTGGTAGGTGCCGACGATCTCGCTCACGCCCCGCAGGATGACCTTCAGGCGCGGCGGTAATTCCCCTTCGGAACCCGTCTTGACGGTCCCCGACGCGATATAGCGCAGCTTGTTGCCGTGTTTTTCAATGACCCCAAAGCCGGTCGTGCGCAGGCCAGGATCGATGCCAAGAATAATCATCGCCAGATTCTATAATGAATACGGCAGGCACCGGTGAATAACCGGTGCCTGCCGCTGAGTACTTTATCGAGTAGCTGTAGGTCGGATTAGCGGTACGCGTAATCCGACATGCGTTGCCAACTGCGCTTGTCGGATTACGCGCGGCCTTCGGCCCCGCTAATCCGACCTACTCTCTCTATCGATATCAATGACGGAAGTGACGCGTGCCCGTGTACAGCATGACCACGCCGCGCTCGTCCGCCGCATCGATCACTTCCTGGTCGCGCATCGAGCCGCCCGGGTGGATGACGCAGGTCGCGCCCGCGTCGACGACGACGTCGAGGCCATCGCGGAACGGGAAGAAGGCGTCCGACGCCACGACGGAGCCCGTCAGCGACAGGCCCGCGTTTTGCGCCTTGATGGAAGCGATGCGGGCCGAATCGATACGGCTCATCTGGCCAGCGCCCACGCCCAGGGTCATGTTATTGCCGCAGAAGACGATGGCGTTCGACTTGACGAATTTCGCCACTTTCCAGGCGAACATCAGGTCGGCCAGTTGCTGCGGCGTTGGCTGCAGCTTGCTGACCACGCGCAAGTCGCCGATACCGACGTTTTTCGCATCCGGCGATTGCACCAGCAAGCCGCCACCGACGCGCTTGAAGTCCATGGCGTGCACGCCGCTGCCCAGCGGGATTTCCAGCATGCGCACGTTTTGCTTGCTCGACAGAATCTGTTTCGCTTCGGCGGAGAACGACGGGGCGATCAGCACTTCCACGAACAGCTTGGCGATTTCGCCGGCGGTGGCGCCGTCGAGTTCCGTGTTGAAGGCGATGATGCCGCCGAATGCCGAGGTCGGATCCGTCTGCAGGGCACGCGCATACGCTTCCGCCGCATTCTTGCCCAGGGCCACGCCGCATGGGTTCGCATGCTTGACGATGACGCAAGCGGCGCTTTGCTCGAAGCCGCCCATGCTCTTCACGCATTCCCAGGCCGCATCGGCGTCGGCGATGTTGTTGTACGACAATTCCTTGCCTTGCAGCTGGCGATAGTTGGCCAGCGCGCCGTCGGTGGTGACGAGGTCGCGGTAGAAGGCGGCGCTCTGGTGCGGGTTTTCACCGTAGCGCATGTCTTGCACTTTTTCAAAGGCCACGTTCAGGATTTGCGGATAGGTGCCGCGCTCGGCGTGCACTTTCGTCGGGCCCAGGCTCGTCAGGTAGTTGGTGATGGCGCCGTCGTATTGCGCCGTGTGCGCAAAGACTTTTTTCGCCAGCATGAATTTGGTGTCGTAGCTGACGTCGCCTGCCTTGCCATCGGCCGCACGCATTTCCGCCAGTACCACGTCGTAGTCGGTCGGGTCGCAGATGACGACCACGTCCTTGTGGTTCTTGGCCGCCGAACGCAGCATGGTCGGGCCGCCGATATCGATGTTTTCGATCGCGTCTTCCAAGGTGCAATCGGCCTTGGCGACCGTGCCCTGGAACGGGTACAGGTTGACCACCACCATGTCGATGGTCGGCATGTCGTGCTCGACCAGTTTCGACATGTGTTCAGGGAAATCGCGGCGCGCCAGGATACCGCCGTGCACTTTCGGGTGCAGGGTTTTCACACGGCCATCGAGCATCTCCGGGAAACCCGTGTAATCGGCCACTTCCGTGACAGGAACACCGTTGTCTGCCAGCAGTTTGGCGGTGCCGCCCGTGGACAGGAGGTTGACGCCGAGGGCGGACAGGGCGCGGGCGAATTCGAGAACGCCGGTCTTGTCGGAAACGGAGAGGAGAGCTTGTTTGATCATGGCTGTGGCTAGGTGGTTAAGTGTTCTTGGCGAATGGCGCAGCGGTCAGCTATGAAGCTGGGCCCGCTGCGGCGGATTCAAATCTTGGCGTCACTTGCATGCCGGCATTACAGCAAACCGTGCTCCTGCAATTTCTTGCGCAGGGTATTGCGGTTGATGCCCAGCATCTGCGCGGCGTGCGACTGGTTGCCATCGGCGCGTGTCATCACGACTTCCAGGATGGGCTTTTCCACGGTCAACACGACCATGTCGTAGATATTCGATGCTTGCTGTTCGCCCAGGTCATTGAAGTAATCTTCTAGACTTTTCTGTACGACTTCCTGAATGCTTTCTTTGCTCATTTGTATGCTTCAACCGGCTGAACACCTGGCCATCCGGCGCCGCGTCGCTCATGCGGTCCGCGTGCTGCCCTCTTGCCTCGGTGTTGTAATTAATATTGCATGACGCTCTGTATAGGCGCTCGCCCTTGTACTTCTTTCACTCTTGCTGATCACTATTACTTATAACTTATGCCACTACCTTGCTATCTGCTCATGCTGCCGTGGCCGCTTCTATAAGGCCACTTTCACTGGATTCGGAGAGGCGGTATTGTAACCGTTCGCCAAATTTCCATTGCGACTCAAAAAATTGATCGACGGCCAGCAATTGCGCATCCGTCGATTCCAGCAAGTTCATTTGCTGGCGGAACGCTTCGCCGCCCTCCAGATCCTTGACGTACCAGCCGATGTGCTTGCGCGCCGTGCGCACGCCGAGAAATTCACCGTAAAACGCGTAATGGGCGCGCAAATGCTCGTCCATCAGCGTGCGCACTTCATCCACGTACGGCGCCGGCAGCAAGGTGCCGGTGCGCAAAAAATGGTCGATTTCGCGGCAAATCCACGGCCGCCCCTGCGCCGCGCGGCCGATCATGACGGCATCGGCGCCCGTTTGATCGAGCACAAAGCGGGCCTTTTCCGGACTGGTAATGTCGCCATTGGCCACCACGGGGATGCCCACTGATGCTTTCACGGCGGCAATGGTTTCATATTCGGCATCGCCCTTGTAGCCATCGGCACGCGTGCGTCCGTGCAAGGTCAACATCTGGATGCCGGCTTGCTCGGCGATGCGGGCGATGGTCAGGGCATTCTTGTTGGAACGGTTCCAGCCCGTGCGAAATTTCAGGGTGACGGGCACGTCGACGGCGTTGACGACGGCGTGCAATATCTTTTCGACCAGGCTTTCATCTTGCAACAGGGCCGAACCGCACCAGCTGTTGCACACCTTTTTCACAGGGCAACCCATGTTGATGTCGATGATCTGCGCGCCCCGGTCCACGTTGAACTTGGCGCAATCGGCCAGGTCTTGCGGATCGGCGCCGGCGATTTGCACGGCTTTCGGCTCCATTTCGCCTTCGTGGTCCGTGCGCCGCGCGCTTTTTTCTGTCGCCCACAGGCGCGGATTCGACGCCGCCATCTCCGACACGGCGTAGCCGGCACCCAACTGCTTGCACAACTGGCGGAAAGGCCGATCCGTCACGCCCGCCATGGGAGCGACGAAAACGTTGTTGCGCAGAATGTGAGGGCCGATTTGCACTGAGGAACCTGGAATGGACGGAGGAACCTGCTATTTTAACCGATTCCCTGCCTATTTAATAAGCACTATTTTTTTAGCTCAGTGCGTCAGAGTGGCGATGGGGCCGCTTGGAGCGCTGTTAGCCCAGCTCGTCCATCGCGGGCGCGCTCAGGTGCTCGATATTTCCCCAGTGCACTAAATGCAGCTTGCCGTCGGCGTAAGAAAACCGGTTGACGCTGGCATTTTTGACCTGGAAGTCGCGCGGACTGTCGAGCGTCATGCCGACCGCCTCGCGGTAAGCGCACTCGAGTACGCCGCCGTGGGCCACGATGGCGATCGTCTTGCCGTCATGCTGCTGCGCCCAGCGGGCGATGGCGCCATTCGCGCGCGCATAGAACTGGCGGAAACTTTCGGCATGGCGCTCGCCCGACGGCATCACGGCGTCGATCTGGCGCGATTGCCATTGCGCATACTCGTGCGGATAGCGCGCGGCGATGTCCGCATACAACAAGCCTTCGAAAGCGCCATAGCAGCGCTCGCGCAGCAAGGGGTCAGTCTGCACTGGCAGCTTGTTCACGTCAGCCACGGCTTGCGCCGTCTGCTGCGCGCGCTGCAGGTCGCTGGCAATGATGGCGGCCAGCGGTTCGTCCGCCAGCGCCTGTCCCAGCGCGGCCGCTTGCGCCAGGCCCGCCTCGTTCAAGGCGATGTCGATATGGCCCTGCAGGCGACGGCCCGCATTCCAGGCCGTCTCGCCATGGCGTATCAATAAAATCGTGGTGCTCATGCGTTATTTCTTCAGAGTAAGTGCCAACTCGGGATTGAGCGAATAGGCGACGACGAGCTGGGCTTCATCGAGGATGTGGCCGTACAGGGCGGCATGGGCTTGCTGCCCCGTGAAACGCTCGGGCAAAGCCAGTTGCGGCACGTCGAGCGCGTACAGGCGGAAAATATAGTGGTGGATGCGCTCGTCATTCCACGGCGGGCACGGACCATCATAGCCGTAGTAATCGCCGGCCATGGCGGCATCGCCGGCAAACCAGCCCGTGTAATCGTTGATGCCCTGGCGCAACCCGGGACCTGCCGCCTTGCCACGGGGAGTGATGCCGCTGGAAAATTCTCCGGCGGCAATAACCCGCATGGCCGGAGGCAAGTCGAGCAAGCTCCAGTGATAAAAGTCGCCGCGCAGCGCCGTCAGCGACAGGGCCTGGCCTTCAACATTGGCCAGGCGGGCATCCTGCGGCGCATCGGGGTCGATGCAGAACAGGGCCAGCGACTCGGTGCCGTTGGGCACATCGTCCCAGGCCAGATGGGGATTGCGGTTGCCAGCGAGGCGCACACGGCTGGCCGGATCGATCTCGGCAAAAGCATAGTCGGCCGGCATCAGGCCGCCATCACGAAACGTCTCGCTCCACAATTTCATCGCTTGCTCCTCTTTATAGTTATTGTTTGACGCTTATTTGGCGTTCACTTGCAGCCAGAATGTGACGGGGCCGTCATTGGTGAGCGACACTTGCATGTCGGCACCGAACTGCCCCGTTTGCACGCCTGCATGGCGGCTGCGCGCCTGGTCCACGAAATGCGTGAACAGGCGCAAGCCGTCCTGCGGCGCGGCGGCCGGCGTAAACGACGGGCGCGTGCCGGACTTGGTGTCGGCCGCCAGGGTGAACTGCGGCACCAGCAGCAAGCCGCCTGCCACGTCCGTCACGCTGCGGTTCATCTTGCCCGCCTCGTCGGCAAACACGCGGTAGCCGAGCAGTTTGGTCAGCAAGGCGTCCGCTTCCTTCTCCGTATCGCCCCGCTCGGCGCACACGAGCACCATCAGCCCGACGCCGATGGCGCCGATGGTGGCGCCATCGACATCCACCTTCGCCTGCGTGACTCTCTGCAGCAGCGCGATCATGCCGTCAAGGTGACGCGCGCAAAGCTGCGCTTGCCAACTTGCAACACGAACTGACCGGCTCCCACTTGCAAGCCCTTGTCGCTGATGACGGTGCCGTCGATGCGCACGCCGCCCTGGTCGATCTTGCGCATGGCTTCCGACGTGGATGGGCACAGGCCGGCTTGCTTGAGCAATTGCGGGATGCCCAGCGGTGCGCCAGCGAGGCTCACTTCCGGGATATCGTCGGGGATGCCGCCCTTCGAGCGGTTGACGAAGTCGGCCAGCGCATCTTCGGCTGCCTGCTGCGAGTGGAAGCGGGCGACGATCTCTTGCGCCAGCGCAACCTTGGCGTCGCGCGGATTGCGGCCTTCCTCGACTTCGCGCTTCAGCTGGGCCAGTTCGGCGATCGAGCGCCACGACAGCAGCTCGTAGTAGCGCCACATCATGACGTCGGAAATGCTCATCAGCTTGGCAAACATGGTGTTGCCCGGTTCCGTGATGCCGATGTAGTTATTCTTCGACTTGGACATTTTTTCCACGCCGTCCAAACCTTCCAGCAGCGGCATGGTCAAAATACACTGCTGCTCCTGTCCGTACTGCTTTTGCAGTTCGCGGCCCACCAGCAGGTTGAACTTCTGGTCCGTGCCGCCCAGTTCCAGGTCCGATTTCAGGGCCACCGAGTCGTAGCCTTGCATCAGCGGGTACAGGAATTCATGGACGGAAATAGGAATGCCGCCCTGGAAGCGCTTGGTGAAATCGTCGCGCTCGATCATGCGCGCCACCGTGTAGTGGGAAGCGAGCTGGATGATGCCGCGCGCGCCCAGCGGATCGCACCATTCGGAGTTATAGCGGATTTCAGTCTTGCTGGCGTCCAGCACTAAAGATGCTTGCGCGAAATACGTCATCGCGTTAATCTCGATCTGTTCCTTGGTCAACGGTGGGCGCGTGACGTTGCGGCCCGAAGGGTCGCCGATCATGGACGTGAAGTCGCCAATGAGGAAAATGACTTGATGGCCGAGGTTTTGCAACTGGCGCATCTTGTTCAGGACGACAGTGTGGCCCAGATGCAAGTCGGGTGCGGTCGGGTCCAGGCCCAGTTTGATGCGCAGCGGAACACCGGTTTTCTCGGAGCGTGCTAATTTTTGCGCAAATTCGCTTTCGATCAATAGTTCGTCGACGCCACGCTTGGTAATCGCGAGGGCTTCTTGTACTCTGTCAGACAGCGGAAGCGCGGTCTGAGCGGCGTTAGCCTTTGTAGGCGATGCGGTGGTGTTGATTTCCATAAAATTTGACTGTAGATCTCAAAATGGTAGTAGGTTTGCGGAGTTTGTTATAATGCTCGATCCCATCAATCTTGCCGTATGAAAACGAATCAAAATAACAATAACAAAGAGCGCTAGCTCAGGTCACGTTCAAGGGCAAATTTTAACTGATTGCATGAACCCTATACATAAAATCACAGGCTCACGCTTGTACACACAGCTGACGACGACCCGCAAGGCACGCATTATTGGTGCGTCCGCGGTGCTGCTCGCCGTGGCCGCCTTCGGCGCGGTCGCTGTGTCGCCCATGGCGCCCGACGCATCGGACTTGCCGGTCACGTCCATCGCCCAAAACCTGGAAATGCCTGATCTCGCCTCGCAAATTTCCGCGATGGAACAGGTAGACCAGAATTTCACCCACGAAGAAAAAGTCCGCGCTGGCGATACCCTCGCCACCCTGCTGACCCGTCTCGGCGTGGATGATCAGGCGGCCGCCAATTTCATTAAAACCGACAAGATCGCGCGCGGCGTGATGTTGCTGAAATCGGGCAAGCGCGTGCAAGCGCAAACGACCGAAAACGGCGACCTCAACTGGATGCGCGCCACCCTCGTCGACGGCACGGACAAATCGGTCAAGAACATCCTGATCACCCGCAAGGGCGACAAGTTCGTGGCTACGGAAGTGGCAGCCCAGCTGGAACGCCGCGTTGAAATGCACGCGCGCAAGATTACCTCCACCCTGTTTGCCGCTACCGATTCCAGCCTGGACGGCACCCGCCTGCCAGACTCGATTTCCGCGCAAATCGTGGAAATGTTCTCCACCAATATCGACTTCCGCTCCGACCTGAAACGCGGCGACTCGTTCAATGTTGTCTACGAAACATTCTGGCAAGATGGCGAATTTGTCCGAGCGGGCCGCATCCTGGCCGGTGAATTCACCAATCGCGGCACTACTTACCAGTCCGTTTGGTTCGAAGACCCAGCCAGCAAGCAAGGCGGCGGTTACTACAGTTTCGACGGCAAGTCCCTCAAAAAAGCCTTCCTGAAATCCCCCCTCGAATTCTCCCGCATCTCATCCGGCTTCTCCATGCGCGTGCACCCGATTTCCGGCAACTGGAAAGCGCACAAAGGCATCGATTTCGCCGCAGCAACGGGTACACCTATCCGCGCCTCGGGCGATGGCGTGGTCGATTCCGTCGGCAGCCAAAATGGCTATGGCAATGTTGTTGTCCTGAAACACTGGGCCAACTACAGCACCGCCTACGCCCACATGAGCCGCTTCGCTTCGGGTCTGAAAAAAGGTCAAAAAGTCAGCCAGGGCGATGTGATCGGCTACGTCGGCACCACCGGCTGGTCCACGGGCGCGCATTTGCACTATGAATTCCGCGTCGGCGGCGTGGCACAAGATCCAAGCAAGCTGAACGTACAAGCCCAGGCGCCATTGACGGCCGCCGAGCTGAGCCGCTTCCGCATGGTATCGGCCGACATGATGCACCGCTTCACCCTGCTGCGTCCGAACGACACGGCACTGGCTTCGCGCTAAGTACCACTGCCTTCGGGCAATATATAAAGGCACCGCCCATGCAGATGGCCGGTGCCTTTATTTTTTGAACAGGAAAATGCGGCACAATGCACCCCATCACTTACGCACTCAAGGAATACCCATGCTGTATATCGGTCTGATGTCTGGCACCAGCCTGGACGGCGTTGACGGCGCGCTGGTCGACTTTTCCGATGATGGCGGCACACGCAGCCTCGGCGATGCCTACATTCCCTTCCCCGCCACCCTGCGCGACGATCTGATGGCGCTACAAAGTGCCGGCCAGAATGAAATCGAACGCGAAGCGCTGGCGGCAAACCAGCTCGTGCGCCATTACGCCGACTGCGTCGCACAGCTCCTGAGCAACGCGGGCATCGGCCCGGATGCCGTCACCGCCATCGGCGCGCATGGCCAGACTATCCGCCACCGCCCCGAGCTGGGCTTTACGCGCCAGCTGAACAACCCCGCCTTGCTGGCCGAACTGACGGGCATCGACGTCATCGCCGACTTGCGCAGCCGCGACGTGGCGGCCGGCGGCCAGGGCGCGCCCCTGGTGCCCGCTTTTCACCAGGCGATTTTCAATGTGCCCGGCCACACGCGCGTGCTGGCCAATATCGGCGGCATCAGCAATATCAGCGTGCTGCACGCGGACGGCACGGTGACGGGCTACGACACGGGCCCCGGCAATGCGCTGATGGATGGCTGGGTCCTGCAGCACCTGAGCCAGCCCTACGACGCCAATGGCGCCTGGGCAGCGACAGGCCAGGTCATCCCCGCCCTGCTGGCGGAATTGCTCAATGAACCGTATTTTGACTTGCCGGCGCCGAAAAGCACGGGCCGCGACCTGTTCCATGCCGACTGGCTGAACGTCAAGCTGGCCGGCCATCCAGCCGCCCTGCCCGCCGACGTGCAGGCAACGTTGACTCAGCTGACGGCGGCCAGCCTGGCGCACGCCATCCTACGCGACGGGGCGCAGGCGGAAACCGTGTATGTATGTGGCGGCGGCGCGCAGAACGCCAGCCTGATGGCGGCGCTGACCCGTGCATTGCCGGGCATGGCAGTGGAATCGACGGCAGCGCTGGGCGTGGCACCCAGCCAGGTCGAGGCGCTGGCCTTTGCCTGGCTAGCCTGGCGCTTTACGCAGCGCAAGCCGGGCAACTTGCCGGCCGTAACGGGAGCGCAGGGGCTGAGGGTACTGGGCGCCTTATATCCGAGCTAAGCCGGCGTAGAAACACAAATAGCGGATCGATGATCCGCTATTTTCTTACTTGCCCAGTTTATGCTTAAACGGAGAAAGACGAACCGCAACCGCAGGTAGAAGTAGCGGTTGGGTTTTTAATCACGAACTGCGCGCCTTCCAGGTCATCCTTGTAGTCGATTTCCGCGCCGACCAGGTACTGGTAGCTCATGGAATCGATCAACAGCTGGACGCCGTTCTTGACCATGGTGGTGTCATCTTCGTTGACGATTTCGTCGAAGGTGAAGCCATACTGGAAGCCGGAGCAGCCGCCGCCCTGCACGAATACGCGCAATTTCAGGTCGGGATTGCCTTCTTCTTCGATCAGCTGCGCGACTTTTTCAGCGGCGCTATCGGTAAAGATAATAGGGGAAGGGATCACATCTTGCATTTCAGCGACGGCATTCATATCAGGCACTCCTACTAGAAAACATTAAGTCATTATAGACTGTTGGCGCAAGTCGCGCTGCGGCCACCGCTGATGCGGCTGGACGGTGTTGTTCCTGCTCACATTTCCGACACGGCCAGGTGCAGCACGGGGTCGGCGCTGTCGTGCCGGCTCAGCTTGCCTTGCACCAATGCACCGCTGTGCATTTCCAGCACCTTGTAATAGACCTCTCCTACAATGCGGGCTTTTGGCTGGATTTCAAGCATTTCGGACACATACACGGGGCCATTGATCTCGCCGCTGACGACCAGGCTCGAGCAGCGCACTTCGCCATCGATGCGGCCCGCCTCGCCCAGCACTATATATGTGGGCTCGCCCGGCTCGCCCGTGACGTTGCCGCGCACATGGCCATCGATGCGCAAGCCGCCGCAAAACAGCAAGTCGCCCTCGATCCGCGTGGAAGCGCCGATCAAGGTGTCGATGGGATTTTTCGCGTTGCGCTCGAACATGAACGTCATCCTGTCGGGGTAGGTGGCAGTCCAATTTATCACAGGTCCGGCAAAAAGGCGCCGGACCCGCGCAAGCACCGTCGCGTATCGTTACGGCATCACGGCGATGTGTTGCAAACCGGCCGTTTCTTTCAAGCCAAACATCAAGTTCATGCACTGCACGGCCTGGCCCGATGCGCCCTTGACCAGGTTGTCCTGCACCACCAGCACGATGACGGTATTGCCGCCTTCGGGACGGTGCAAGGCCAGGCGCAGCATGTTCGAGCCACGCGTGGAGCGGGTTTCCGGGTGCGAGCCGAATGGCATCACGTCGACGAACGGCTCATCCTTGTATTGCTCTTCGAACAAAGATTGCAATTCGTCATTGCTGACATCCTTGTTCAGCTGCGCGTACAGGGTCGAATGCATGCCGCGGATCATCGGCACCAGATGCGGCGTGAAGGTCAGCGCCACTTTCTCGTCCGTGAAACGCTGCAGTTGCGCCGTCGTTTCCGGCAGGTGGCGGTGGCCGGCCACGCCATAGGCCTTGAAACTGTCGCTGCTTTCCGAGAACAGGATGCCGATTTCCGCCTTGCGGCCGGCGCCGGACACGCCCGACTTGCAGTCGGCGATCAGACTGCCAGCGTTGACCAGGCCAGCTTTCAACAGCGGGAAAAAGCCCAGTTGCATGGTGGTCGGGTAGCAACCGGGGTTGGCGATCAGCTTGGCTTGCTTGATGTCTTCACGATTCAGTTCCGGCAAGCCGTACACGGCCTGCTCGATCAATTCCGGGGCCGTATGGGGAATCTTGTACCACTGCTCGAACTTGGCCTGGTCTTTCAGGCGGAAGTCGGCGGCCAGGTCGATGACTTTCACGCCGGCGGCCAGCAGGGCTGGTGCTTGCGCCATGGCAACGCCATGCGGGGTCGCAAAGAAGACCACGTCGCACTGCTCCAGGTTCGCCTTGTCCGGCGAGGAAAACGCCAGTTTGACATGGCCGCGCAGGGAAGGATACATGTCAGCAACGGGCAAGCCATCTTCCTTGCGCGAGGTAATCGCCGTCAACTCGACATCTGGATGGGTAGCGAGCAAGCGCAGCAATTCCACGCCCGTGTATCCAGTGCCGCCGACGATGCCAACTTTGATCATGTTCTTTCCTTGTGTATAGATTGCATAAAGATGAGGGGAAACGCTACCCCTGCGGGTTTTCCGCGTATTTTACAGCGCAACGCCGAGTCACGCTGAAATGCAAAAAAGCCGCGGGACCGAAGTCCAGCGGCTTTTCGACCAGCACCCCGGAAGGTGCTGTAGCGTAGAAATTAACGCTTCGAGAATTGCTTTGCGCGACGTGCTTTGCGCAGACCAACTTTTTTACGCTCGACTTCACGTGCATCGCGGGTAACGAAGCCGGCTTTTGCCAGTTCCGGTTTCAACGCTGCATCGTAGTCGATCAGAGCGCGGGTGATGCCGTGACGAACTGCACCAGCCTGGCCCGACTCACCGCCGCCATGGACGTTGACTTTGATGTCGAAACGCTCGACATTGCCGGTCAGTTCCAGTGGTTGACGGATGACCATCAGACCCGTTTCGCGCGAAAAGTATTCGTTTGCTGGTTTGCCGTTAACAACGATCAAGCCTGTGCCAACTTTGATAAAAACCCGAGCCACTGCACTTTTGCGACGGCCGGTTCCATAATTGTAATTACCGATCATGTCAGTTCCTTAGAGAACAAGTGCTTTAGGTTGCTGAGCAGCGTGCGGATGGGAACCTTCCGCGTACACTTTCAGCTTCTTGATCATTGCGTAGCCGAGTGGGCCTTTAGGCAGCATGCCTTTGACCGCTTTCTCAAGCGCGCGACCTGGAAAACGCTGTTGCATTTTCTGGAAGTTGGTTTCGTAGATGCCGCCTGGATAGCCAGAGTGACGGTAGTAAATTTTCTCAGTAGCTTTGGTACCGGTCACACGCAGTTTGCCTGCGTTGATGACGACGATAAAGTCGCCGGTATCGACGTGAGGAGTAAATTCTGGTTTGTGTTTGCCGCGCAGTCGGAGTGCCACTTCGCTGGCAACACGTCCGAGGACTTTGTCCGTCGCGTCAACCACGAACCAATCGCGCTGGACTTCATGTCCTTTAGCGGAAAATGTTTTCATGTTGACTTCCTAATAGATTACACGCTCAAATGGTGGTTCCGACGATGTTGCTGTTCGGACTCTGCCTTATTTACTTTTCCTGAGCGAACGGAAAGCCGACAAGTATAAGCGGCTTTGCCTTGCCGCGTCAAGCCGCAATCGAGGCCGGCTGCGGCCCGGCGGGCGGCACATGGATGGGCATTCCTCTATTACAATACAAAACGCTTACAATTTTCGGAGAGTACGATGGAATGCAAAGTCAGCTGGAATGGCCCGTCGGGCATGAGTTTTCGGGCAGAAACGGGTTCCGGCCACCTGGTGACCATGGATGGCGCGCCCGATGGCGGCGGCCACAACCTGGCGCCACGCCCCATGGAAATGGTCTTGCTGGGCACGGGCGGCTGCACCGCCTATGACGTGGTGCTGATCCTGAAACGGGGCCGCGAAGCCGTCAGTGGCTGCGAAGTGACCCTGAAGGCCGACCGCGCCGACACCGATCCCAAAGTATTCACCAAGATCCACTTCCACTTCACGGTGCGGGGCAAGGCCTTGAAACCGACGGCTGTGGAACGTGCGGTTGCCTTATCGCATGACAAATATTGCTCGGCATCGATCATGCTGGCGAAAACGGCGGAGATAACCCACTCGTTCGAAATCATCGAGGAATGATGTAGGTCGGATTAGCGGGGCAAGGCCCCGCGTAATCCGACGACACTACCGGCGCCAACAATGTTGTCGGATTACGGCCTGCGGCCTAATCCGACCTACCCGATCTACGCAGAAGTATCAGATGTAATACGCGGTTTTCGTCATCACTTTGCCCATCAACCCCATCAGCGCCTTCACGGGCGCCGGGGTGTCGATGGCGCCCAGTCGCTGGGCGGCGGCGCCATGTTCCACTTCGTCGATGGCCATTTGCTTGACGATGGCCCGCGACTTGGCGTCCTGCGGCGGCAGCTCTTCCAGGTGGCTGGCCAGGTGCGCCTCCACCTGGCGTTCCGTTTCCACCACAAAACCCAGGCTGCGGCCGTCGCCCATGCGTGCGGCAATGGTGCCCAGCGCAAACGAACCCGCATACCACAGGGGATTGAGCAGGCTCAGACGCGAGCCCAGCTCCGTCAGGCGCTGCGCCGTCCAGGCCAGGTGGTCTTCCTCTTCGCGTCCCGCTTCGTCGAACTGGGCGCGGATGGCCGGGCTGTGCGCATAGCGCGCCTGCGAGTTGTACAGGGCTTGCGCGCACACTTCGCCCACATGGTTGACGCGCATCAAGCCGGCGCTGTGGCGCTGTTCGGCCGGGCTCAGCTCCGCATCGGGCGCATGCGCGGCCGGCGTGGGGCGCGAGGCCGAGGCCACGCCCGCCATGACGCGCAGGGCCTTGTCGGCGCCAACAATCAAACGATCCAGGGGGTCAAAATGGCGGTTTGCGGTCATCGTGGCTATTCATGTCAGGGAAAACATGAATTATAGGACGATAGCGGCCAGCCGTCCCCACGCCGCGCGCAGGGGGATCGGGGCTTTATTGACTTGTGCGCGCTTTTTCCTGCTCGATCCAGTCCACCACGGGGCCGACGGCGTCCAGGCCGGACAGGCTTTTCGCCACGCCCAGGTTCAGTGAGATCAGGAAGGAAATGCTGTCGACGGGAATGTCCGGGCAGTGTTCTGCAAACGCGGCAAGGAAACGCTCCGATTGCAGCACGCGCAAGACTTTTTCGCCACTCATGAATTGCAGCACGCTGGCGATGCTGTGCCCGCCACCTATGGAGTGGTAGATAAAACGGTTGTACTGCGCGTCGATCTGCTTGAAATCGAGCGTTTCCTCCGTCATCAGGCCGGCCAGGTAGTACAGCCCCAGGCTGACGCGGAAGAAACCGATGGCTTCGGCACTGGTCATGCCGGCGCGGGCCACGGCCAGTACCTTGTCCTGCATTGCCTGATCGATCGTTTGCATTGCGCTCTCCCGCGCCATCCGCGGCGCCCACCGGGCCAGCTTGCATGAAGATGCTGTTTTTTTCAATAGACCAAACGATATTTCCACCTTGCAAGTTACATTTTTTGCATGCTACTCTCGTTCTTCACCATTGAATGGATGAAGCACATGATAGAGGTCAAGCACCTGGCAAAACGTTTCCGCATGCCGACCCACAAGGGCAAGGGCGTGCACGTCAGCGATCCGCGCGAACACGAGGGCTGGTTCCACGCCGTGCGCGACGTCAGTTTCAGCTGCGCTCCGGGCGAAGTGCTGGGCCTGCTGGGCCCGAATGGGGCTGGCAAGACGACCACCCTGCGCCTGCTGTCGACGGCCTTGCAGGCGGACGCGGGCAGCGCCCTCGTCAACGGCGTCGATGTCTTGCAGCAACCGCTGGTGGCGCGCCAGAGCATCGGTTTCCTGTCCGGTTCGACGGGCTTGTACGGCCGCCTGACGGCGCGCGAGAACGTCGAATACTTTGGCCGCCTGCACGGCATGCCGGCCGACAAGCTGAAACGCCGCTGCGACGAGCTGTTTGCCCTGCTGCAAATGGAAGAGTACGGCGGCAAGCGGGCCGATCAGCTGTCGACGGGCATGAAACAGAAGTGCGCGATCGCCCGCACCGTCGTGCACGAGCCGCAGGTGGTGATCCTTGACGAGCCGACGACGGGCCTCGACGTAATGTCGGCCAAGATCCTGCTCGACTTCATCGCCAGCTACAAGGCGCTGCGCGTGCCGCTGATCTTTTCCACGCACCATCTGCACGAAGTGGAAAAGCTGTGCGACCGCGTCTGCATCATCAACCGCGGCACCACCGCCTTCAATGGCACGGTCAACGAACTGCGCCACCTGGGCGGCAGCGCGGACTTGTACGACGCCTTTGTCAGCGTCATCAACCAGGGAGCCTGAGCCATGTGGACCATTTATCTGAAAGAGTTGCTGGAACTCACGCGCGACCGCAAGACGCTGATCTTCACCATCCTCATCCCCATCTTTGCCATGCCGCTGATCTTTGGCGGC
Organism: Janthinobacterium sp. NKUCC08_JDC; assembly: GCF_019345575.1. Taxonomy (NCBI): domain Bacteria; kingdom Pseudomonadati; phylum Pseudomonadota; class Betaproteobacteria; order Burkholderiales; family Oxalobacteraceae; genus Janthinobacterium; species Janthinobacterium sp. NKUCC08_JDC. The sequence goes on from NZ_JAHKQW010000015.1 coordinate 90,934, forward strand.
TTCGCTTATGTTTCCAGCAATATGTTCAAGAACGCGAAAACGGCGGAAATGCGCTACGCGCTGTTCGGCAAGGACCATTCGCCGGGCTTGAGCGCGCGTTTTGCGCAGCAGCACAACCTGCGCGAAGTGCCGCTGGCCAGCGAGGGCGACATCCGCCGCGCCATCGGCGACGACAGCATCAAGTTCGCCGTCGTCATCCCGCCCCGGTTTGAAGAGACGCTGAAGCAACAGCAGCAAGCCAAGGTCACCCTGCATTACAACAGCGCCAGCACGGTCGACGTGACCCAGCAACGGGTGCGCGAAATCGTCGAGGCCTACAACGCCAGCCTGCGCGAAAGCGCGCTGTCGGCCCTGAACCTGAGCCCGGCCCAGCTGGCCTTTGCCCTGCATCCCATCGTGCTCGACAAGCAATCGACGGCCAACGAGCGCGAGCAGATGGGCGCCATCGTCGGCGGCATGCTGCCGTATCTGCTGCTGATGGTGTGCCTGACGGCGGCCATGTATCCGGCCATCGACCTGGGCGCGGGCGAAAAGGAACGGGGCACCCTGGAAACCCTGCTGCTGGCGCCCGTGCCGCGCAGCGCCATCGTGGTGGCCAAGTTCCTCGTGCTGTTTACCGTCGGCATGACCTCGGCCGTGCTGATGGTGGGCAGCATGGGCGCCCTGCTGGCCATCTTCGGCAGTTCGCTCGAAGGCAACATGGCCGTCATGGTGCGCAGCATCGGCTTGCCCGACCTGGCCATGGTGACCCTGATGCTGGTGCCGACGGCCGCCATCTTCGCCTCGCTGCTGCTGTCGATCTCGATCTACGCGAAAAGCTACAAGGAAGCGGCCGGCATGATCACGCCATTGATGCTGTTCGTCATCCTGCCCACGGTGGCGGCCATGCTGCCCGGCGTCGAACTGAACTGGATGTGGGCCATGGTGCCGCTGACGAATGTGTCGCTGGCCATGAAGGAACTGGTCAAGGGCACCATGGATTACCGCATGTTCGGCGTGATCCTGGCCTCGACCACGGTGATCGCGGGTGCGCTGCTGGCCCTGTGCCGCTGGTGGTTCAATCGCGAATCGGTGTTATTCCGCAATTAAACTTGCCATGTGACTCGCGGCGGGGCGCCATCCGCCCCGCCCGGCTGCACTCTGGGCACGCGAAAATGCCGTGTATCGCATGCAACTGCCCAGTACGTCTTAAATTCAATACAATGCCAGCATAGAGTAGCCCTGTCGCATCGGGCAGCAACGCATGAGTTAGGAGTTGTATGGAATTGCAGATCCGCAAATTGTCGAAGACCTACGCGAATGGCGTGGTGGCGCTGGACAATGTTTCGCTGACGATACCGCCGGGCATGTTCGGCTTGCTGGGCCCGAACGGCGCCGGCAAGTCGACCCTGATGCGCACCCTGGCCACCTTGCAGGAATGCGATTCCGGCTCGATCTTCTTCGGCGACTACGACGTGCTCGACGACAAGGACGAGATCCGCCGCATGCTCGGTTATCTGCCGCAAGACTTCGGCCTGTACCCGAAAGTGACGGCCTACGAGCTGCTCGACCACTTCGCCATGTTAAAAGGCTTGTCGCAGCGGGCGCGCCGGCGCGAAGTCGTCGACGGGCTGTTGCAGCAAACCAATCTGTTCGACGTGCGCCACCAGCGCCTGGGCGGCTTTTCCGGCGGCATGCGCCAGCGCTTCGGCATCGCGCAAGCGCTGCTGGGCGACCCGAAGCTGATCATCGTCGACGAGCCGACGGCCGGCCTCGACCCGCAGGAGCGCGTGCGCTTCCACAACTTGCTGTCCGACATCGGCGAAGACAAGACGGTGATCCTGTCGACCCACATCGTGTCCGACGTGGCCGACCTGTGCGCCAACATGGCCATCATCAACAAGGGCCATTTGCTGCTGTGCGGCAAGACCCAGGAACTGATCGACGAAGTCAGCTGCAAGATCTGGGCGCGCTTTGTCGACAAGAAGGAGCTGGCCAGCTTCCAGCAGCGCCACGCCGTCATTTCCACGCGCTTGCTGTCGGGCCGTACCCTGATCCACGTCTACAGCGACGACGACCCGGGCGACGGCTTCGAGGAAGCCATCGGCGACCTCGAAGACCTGTATTTCGCCACCATTGCCGGGCGCCACCGCGTCGCCCAGCAGTGCGACTGAGGGGACGGCCATGTTTGCCATCGCCCGCTTTGAAGCGCGACAGCGGCTCAAGCTGCTGTCCACCTGGGTGTATTTCGCCATGTTCCTGGCGCTGGCCATGCTGTGGATGGCGGCGGCCGGCGGCGTCTTCAAGGAAGCGAGCATCAGTTTCGGCGGCAAGTTCCTGATCAACGCGCCGCGCTCGCTGGCGTTCACGTGCAGCCTGCTCGGCTGCTTCGGCGCCGTGGTGGTGGCCGCCATGATGGGCCGCTCGGTGCAGCAGGATTTCGAATACGGCATGCAGCATTTCTTCTTCAGCGCGCCGATCAAGAAATACCAGTACGTATTCGGCCGCTTCCTCGGCGCCTATCTGGTGCTGGCCGTGGTGTTTTCCAGCATCGTCATCGGTGCCTGGCTGGGCGCCTGGCTGCCCGGCATCGACCCGGAACGGCTGGGGCCGCAACGGGCGCTCGCCTACCTGATGCCGTATGTATTTACCCTGCTGCCGAACCTGTTCATCTTCGGCGCCATCTTCTTCGTCATCGCGGCACTCACGCGGCGCATGCTGCCGGTGTACATCAGCTCGGTGGTGATGCTGATCGGCTACCTGGTGGCGCCGTCGCTGGCGCGCGACCTCGACTACAAGACCCTGGCCGCCCTGATCGACCCCTTCGGCACGACGGCGCTGATACGCCTGACGGAATACTGGCCGAACGCGGAGCGCAACACGCGCCTGGTGACCCTGGAAGGCGTGTACCTGCTGAACCGCGCCATCTGGTCCGGCTTCGCCCTCGTGGCCTTGCTGCTCGGCTACTGGCGCTTCCAGTTCCATGCGACAACGGACGCGGGCGCCGCCAGGCGCCGCAGCGAGGGCGAGGCGCCGCAGCGCCTGTCGAACGCCTCGCTGTCCACGCAGGAAACGCCCGACTTCGCGCAGCGTAACCTGGCCGCCCTGCTTCTCAAGATGAGCTGGCTGAACCTGCGCGAAACCATCAAGAATATCTATTTTGTCGTCATCGTGCTGGCCGGCGTGCTGACCATGTACGCGGGCGCGCTGGACATGGGTTCCATGTACGGCACGAATACCTATCCCGTGACGGAAAAGGTGCTGGACATGGTCAGCGCCTCGTTCGCCCTGTTCATGCTGATCATTACCACCTTCTACGCGGGCGAGCTTGTGTGGCGTGAACGGGAAGCGGGCACGTATCTGATGCTCGATGCCCTGCCCGTGCCGAACTGGCTGCCCCTGCTGTCGAAGCTGTTGGCGCTGGTCGGCCTGCAAGCCTTGCTGAGCCTGGTCATCATGCTGTGCGGCATGTCGATCCAGGTCTTCAAGGGCTATTACCGCCTCGACCCCGGCCTGTACCTGGAATCGCTGTTCCTGTCGCACCTGCCCTACTATGCGCTGGTGGCCGTGCTGGCCATCTTCGTGCAGGTGCTGATCAATCAGAAATACCTCGCGTATTTCGCCATGATTCTGTACCACATCGCCAGCATCAGTTTTTCTTCGCTGGGCCTGGGCGACCCGCTGCTGCTGTACGGCGGCACGCCGGAAGTCGTGTATTCGGCCATGAACGGCGCCGGCCACTTTGTGTTGCGCGAGCGCTGGTACCTGCTGTACTGGAGCGGCGCGGCCGTCATGCTGACGGTGCTGTCGCTGCTGTTCTGGCCCCGCGGCGCGCAGGACAGCTGGCGCATCCGCCTGCGCCTGGCGCGCCATGGCCTCACGCATGGCGTGCTGGCCAGCTTTGCCGGCGGCGCCCTGATCTTCGTCTTCGCCGGCGGCGTGCTGTTCTATGTTTTCCACGTGGCCAACGATTACCAGTCCGAGTTTTCCCGCGATGCGGACCGCGCCAGCATCGAGCGCCAGTACCGCAAGTTTGCCGCCACGCCGCAGCCGAGAATCACCGACGTGAAACTCGACGTGGCCATCTACCCGGCACAGCGCAGCCTCATCGTCACGGGCCGCTATCTGTTGCAAAACAAGACCAGCCTGCCGATCAGCCACATTTTTGTGCAGCAAGACCCGACCGCCACCATGCGCCTGCGTTTTGACGCGCGCGTGCATCCCGGCCTCGACGACGGCAAGCTGGGCTTCTACAGCTACCGCCTGGCCGCGCCGCTGGCGCCGGGCGCCACCCTGGGCCTCGATTTCGACATCCGCTATGCGCCGCGCGGCATCTTCGGCCTGGGCCAGGACACCCCCGTGGTCGCCAACGGCACCTTCTTCACGAACGCCGTGCTGCCGCACATCGGCTACCAGCCGCAGCAGGAATTGACGGACCCGCGCGACCGCAAGAAACACGGCTTACCGGCGCGCGAACGGGCCTTGCCGCGCGACGATGCGAAGGGCTTGGCCGACAATTACGTCAGCAACGACGCCGACCGCATCAACTTTGACGCCACCGTCAGCACCGTCGACGGCCAGACGGCCATCGCGCCGGGCATGCTGGACAACGACTGGATCGCCAAGGGCCGCCATTACTTCCACTACACGATGGACCAGCCCATCCTGAATTTCTACGCGTTCCAGTCGGCCCGCTACGCCGTCAAGCATGAGCGCTGGCAAGACGTGGCCATCGACGTGTATTACCACCCGGGACATGAATACAACCTCGATCGTTTCGTGCGCGGCAGCAAGGAAGCGCTCGAGTACTACACGAAGAACTTCGGCCCCTACCAGCACAAGATCCTTCGCATCGTCGAGTTCCCCCGCTACGCCACGTTCGCGCAATCGTTCCCGAACACGATTCCGTACTCGGAAGGCCTCGGGTTCATCGCCAAGGTGGACGACAAGAACCCGAAGGACATCGACTATCCGTTCTACGTCACGGCGCATGAAGTGGCGCACCAGTGGTGGGCGCATCAATTGGTGGGTGGCAACACGCGCGGCGCCACCGTGCTCAGCGAAACCCTGGCCGAATACTCGGCGCTGATGGTGATGAAGAAAACCGCGGGGCCGGCCAAGATGCGCCGCTTCCTGCGCTATGACCTGAATCAATACCTGATGGGACGCAGCGAAGAGCGCAAGAAGGAATTGCCGCTGGCCGAGAATGAAAACCAGGCCTACATCCACTACCACAAGGGCAGCCTGGCCATGTACTTGCTGCAAGATATCATCGGCGAAGACAAGGTCAACGGCGTGCTGCGCGACCTGCTCAGAACCCATGGCCAGAAAGGCCCGCCGTATGCGAGCGTGACGGCGCTGATTGCCGGCTTGCGCCAGGTCACGCCGCCCGAGCAGGCTTATCTGATCGACGACCTGTTCGAGAAAATCGTGCTGTTCGACAACCGCGCCCTGTCAGCCACGGCCACCAAGCGCGGCGATGGCAAGTACGCCGTCACCATCAAGGTGCAGGCGGGCAAATTGACGGCTGGCGAACAGGGAGAGGAACACGACGCGCCGCTGCACGACTGGATCGAGATCGGCGTCGACGATGCGAATGGCCATCCGCTGCTGCGCGAGCGCCTGCGCATGACGGCCCGTCAGGCGAGCTACACCGTCATCGTCGGCAGCCGGCCCGGCAAGGCGGGCATCGATCCCGACAACAAGCTGATTGACCGCAAGCCGGACGACAATATGGTCACCGTCGAGCTCGAAGAGCCGTGACGAACAATGGCCGCCCGTGCATACAGGCGGCCACTTCGGTATCACAGGGGAGTCAGGCTGAGGCGGAACGCGTCACCAGGCTCAGGCTGATGCCCATTTCCGTCAGGTGCTGCATGTCGGCCAGCGACAGGTCGAGCGGCGCATCGACCGTGTCATCGCCGTTCAGCTCCAGTTGCAGCTCGGCCACGATGCGCGGCATCGTGAACGTCACGCCGCGCGAACGGCATTCGGCCAGGTAGCTGCGTATGCGCGAGGGCAACACTTGCGATTTGGGCGCCTGCGCGATCAGCACTTCAAAGCCGGAATCGAGATGCACGCGATTCGCGCCCTTCGCCTCGCCCTTGCGCCATTGGCGTTCAGGATCGGTGGGCAAGACTTCGAGGATGGATTTGAGCGTGGGGTCGTCCCCATGCACCGACAGCTTCGCGATATTCATATTGCAAGACTTTCTAGTCAGATCAGACCGACAAGTCTACGCATGGACGGCAAGTATGTCCATACGGCAATATTTAGTATCCGTCTCTAATTTGTGCTGCATCAACAACAGGCGGAACAAGCTTGTTCCGCCTGCCACACGCTTACAACGCCACGCCGCGCGCCTGCAAGGCGGCCCGCACGCCGGCGCCGTAGGCGGCATCGGCCCGGTCGAAGTGACCCAGCTGACGCTGCAAGGTTTCCGGCCGCACCAGACTCAAGGGAGCAGCCAGGTTGTCGAACAGGTTTTGCTTCGCCTGCGCGGACATCAGGCGGAACAGATTGCCGGCTTGCGTGTAATCATCTTCCACGCCGCGGCCATCGTAGCGCGCCGCGCCGCCGTCGAGCGCCAGCGCCCCCTCGCCATGGCCCAGCCCTTGCGGCGCGCTGCCTGCCGCCGCCACGTTTGCGTAATTCTGTGCCGCGCCGCCATTGTGGATCGCCATGCCGCCGTCGCGCTGCTGGTTGTGGAAGGGGCAGCGGGCCGCATTCACGGGCAGATGCTGGTGGTTCGTGCCGACCCGGTACAGCTGGGCATCGTGGTAGGCGAACAATCGGCCTTGCAGCATCTTGTCCGGCGAGTAGCCCATGCCGGGCACGGCGTTGGCCGGCGAGAACGCGGCCTGCTCGACTTCCGCATGGTAATTGTCCGGGTTGCGGTTCAGCTCGAAAATACCGACCGGCAGTAGCGGGAAGTCCGCGTGCGGCCACACTTTCGTCAGATCGAACGGGTTCCAGCCCGTGCGCTGTTCCCATGCATCGAGTTGCTCCTGCGTCGCCACCTGCAGCTTGACTTCCCACTGGGGAAAATCGCCGCGTGCGATGGCGCCGAACAGGTCGCGCTGCGCGTAGTCGGGGTCAGCGCCGGCCAGGCGGCCCGCTTCCGCAGCAGGCAGATTCTTGATGCCCTGGCGCGTCTTGAAGTGCCATTTCACGTACACGCGCTGGCCGTCGGCATTGATCAGGCTATACGTGTGACTGCCGAAGCCATCCATGTGGCGGTAGCCGTCCGGCGTGCCCCGGTCCGAAAACAGCATGGTGACCTGGTGCAGGCTTTCCGGCGCGTGGCTCCAGAAGTCGAACATCATTTCGGCCGATTTCAGATTGCTTTGCGGATCGCGCTTTTGCGTGTGGACGAAATCGGGGAACTTGATCGGGTCCTTGATGAAGAACATCGGCGTGTTGTTGCCAACCAAATCCCAGTTACCTTCTTCCGTGTAGAAACGTACGGCGAAACCGCGCGGGTCGCGTTCCGTGTCTGCACTGCCGCGTTCGCCGCCGACGGTGGAAAAGCGCGCGAAGGTGGCCGTCTGCTTGCCCACTTCGGCAAACAATTTGGCCTTGGTGTAAGACGAGATGTCGTGCGTGACGGTAAAGGTGCCGTAGGCGCCCGAACCTTTCGCGTGCACGACGCGCTCGGGAATGCGCTCGCGGTTGAAATGCTGGAGTTTTTCGATCAGGTGGAAGTCTTGCAGCAGCAGCGGGCCGCGAGGGCCGGCACTGATGGAATTCTGGTTGTCGGCGACGGGGATGCCCGAGGCGGTACTGAATGGCGGCTGTTGGCTCATGGCTGCTTTTCCTTCGTTGTTGACTAATGGAAGCAGTGTAACGAGGTCAACAACAAAGGAAAAGATAATTGATTTTATCGAATCGATAGCTATTTACAATGCACACCCTTGTGCATCGCACACGCCGCCCAGTTGCGCCTGCAATTTCTCCGGCTGGCCAAGGAAGCCGCCGATATCGATCACGGACAGCTTGCCGCTGCCATCGTCGAGCACGAAGGTAGGAAAGCCCTGCCCGCCCACCTGCGCCAGCAAGGCGCGGCTGGCATCGATGTGCCGCTGCGCGGCGGCGCCCGCCTGCCGCGCATACTCGGCCTGGAATGCCGCCCCGCCCATGCCCAGCTCTTGCGCCAAGGTCACCAGCACGGCTACGTCGGCGATACGCAAGCCGTCCACGTAATGGGCGCGCTGTACGCGCTGCAGCATGTCCAGGCCCTTACCGGCCAGGACTTCAGCCGCCAGGATGGCCGTGATCGGCGGTTCGGAATCCATCATGGCCGTCGTGTCGTTCAGCAAACCGTTGACGTAGGCGTCGCCGAAAGGCTGGCCAGACATTTGCTCGATGCGCCGGTCATGCGGCAGCACATAGCCGCGCCATTCGGGCGTGATCTGGCGGCGATTGCTGCCCGTCATCATGCCGCCGCCGTGGAACGCCACCGTCAAGCCAGGCACGGCGCGCGCCGCCTCGACCAGCGGCGCGGCGCCGTAACACCAGCCGCACAGCGGGTCGAAAATGTAGTGCAGTGTGGGCATGAGAGCCTCCTTGTTGCCGCTTACCATTTCATTTCGCCTTTAGCCACTTTCGCGCTGGTCTCTAAAGCGCCATCGAGGCCCAGCTTCGGATAACGCATTTTCATCGCTTCGATCAGGGCGGCCGAATTGGCGGCCTTGGCCGTTTCCTCTTCAAACGTCACCAAGTAGTCGCGCGTAAAACCGATGCTGTCCGGCGTCAGGGGCGAACCGACCTTGAAGTGGCCAGGCACGACGGTGACGGGTTTCAGGGCGGCGATGCCGTCCAGGGTCTTGAGCCAGTCCTGTCGCGATTGCGCGCTTTGCGTATCAGCCGTCCACACGTGCAAGTTACCAAACAGCACCACGCCGCCGACGACGGCCTTGATCGATGGAATCCACACATAGGTGCGCGCTGGCGTCGGGCCGGCGATGTCCAGCGACTGGCCTTCCAGGGCGATGCGCTTGCCTTTCAATGCTTCCGGAATGACGATGCTTTTCGGCGCATTGTCTTTCAGGATCGGGCCCCAGTAGGCGACCTTGGCGTCAGCCTTGCGGCGGATCTCGGCGACCGTTTCAGGCGTGGCAACGATTTTCGCCTGCGGGAAAGCGGCCTTGATCACGTCGAGGCCAAAGTAAAAATCGGGATCGCTGTGGCTGATGTACACGGTCGTCAGTTTCTTGCCGCTGGCGCGGATCTTCTCCACCAGCTTTTGCGCTTCGGCGCGCGAAAACTGCGCATCGATCAGCACGGCGTCATGCTTGCCCGCGACCAGCACGGAAGCGACGGGGAAGATGGCCTCTTCGCCCGGGTTGAATACCTCCAGGGTCAGGGGTGCGCTGGCGGCGGCCGAGGCGGCGCCGGCGGCAAACATGGTGGAAACAAGAACGCTGCTGATGGTTTTGGAGAACATGATCTGCCTTCACAAGATAATTGGGATGACTGCATCTTACGTTGCTTGATTCGGTAGAAAAACCCGTTAAAGCGCAATAGTTTGTTGCTCAATTCGGATGAATTGACAACTGCCGCGCCAAGGCGTGCAGCCACTGCCCCGCCAGCGCGCCATCCCACACGAGCAGGATTTGTTCGCTGCAATCGACGCTGCCAGCCAGTTCGACCTGCAGCAAATCGTGCGCGCGCACGGCGAAGTCGGGCAGGTAGGCCAGCGCCCGGCCGGACTGCACATAGCCCATCAGCAACTGCACATCGTCGCTCCAGTAGCGGATGGTGCGCCCGGCCACGCCGCGCCAGCCATCGGCATGGCGGCCACGCTCCTCGCCGCACAGCAAAGAGTGCGTCGGGCTGGCGAAGGCGTGCGGCAAGACGTCCCGCATGCCGCAGCGCACGGAGGCGCAGGCTGCCGGCACGCCGCGCGCCAGCACATGGCCGCGCCCGGCCGCCAGCAGCATGCGCATGCTGCCCAGCGCCGTGCTGTGCCAGGTGGCGGGCCAGTCGGCGCCGCGCTGGGTGATGGCGTCCTGCGTTACCAGTGCCGCATGGCAATCGCCACGCGCCAGGGCCGCCAGCGCCGCATCCTCGAAAGCCGGTTGCAAACGCACGCTGGCCTGCGGATAGGCGTCCAGCGCCGCCGCCAGGGTATCCGCGTGGCGCCACAGCAGCAGGGCGGGGCCGGCGATGCGGCCATCGATGGCGCCCCGCTCGCCCATCACGTCCAGGCGCGCCTGTTCGGCCAGCGCCAGCAAGGTGCGCGCACGCTCGAGCAGCAAACGGCCGCTATCGTTGAGCAGCAATTGCTTGCCGCTCCGGTCAAACAGGGGCGCGCCCATGTCCCCCTCCAGACGGCGCAAGGCTTTCGACACGGCCGATGGCGTCAGGTGCAATTCCAGCGCCGCCGCGCCCAGGGTTGGCTGGCGCGCGGCGCTGCAAAACACGCGCAGGTCGGCAAGGCTCATGTTCATGATGATTTCCAGACAGGACACAAAAAGTGAAAAATGGTTGCTGTACTGTCCATAATACCGCCCCTATCATCGTTGCATTCCAACTCATCGATGAAACCCATGCTGCGCACCCTCTTCCTTTCTCTGTTCCTGCTCGCCTCCAGCCTCGCCCACGCCGCGCCCCTGACCTGGGGCCTGCACGGCATGGTGCTGTTTGGCGGCAAGCAAGGGCTGTATGCCTCGCACCTGCCGATGTTCCATGCGCCGCACGATTACCAGGCGGTGCTGCAAGTGCGGCTGGCCGACCCCGTCCTCGATGCGCGGCTGCGCCAGCAGCTCGATGGCCATACGGCGCTATGGACCCTCGAACCGGAACACTTCGAGCTGGCGCGCTTGCTGCCGGACGCGCCGCTGCCGCTGCGCCAGTTCCAGGCGACAGTGGTGCGCGGACACTTCGAGAAGGATGGAAAAGCCGAACCCGGCTACGGCGCTGCCGCCATCATCGTCGAGCGCGTCCTGCTGATGCGCCAGCTGTCGCCGGCCCCCGCCACGCACGCCAGCGCGCGCTACCTGCAGGTGGGCGACGGCACGCAGCGCTTCCTCGTCAAGCGTATCGACAGCCGCCCCGATTTCGAGCATATCGTCGCCTGGACCAGCCCCCAGGATGCGCCGCACGACGACGTCGTCGTGGCGAAAACCGGCGTGCAGGAAACTCCTGCCGCCAGCTTGCAAGCTGCCTTGCGCGCACAACCGGGAAAAACGGCCCGCTTGCGCGGCACGGTGTACTTTTCCACCGAGGACGTGCGCTAAAACAACACGCCGGGCGGACACGCATCCACGTGTCAAATGTGTCACAGCGTCATGATGGCGTCACATTGGATTGTTATCTTGCTAGCTCTTTCAAACCTAGCCGGATGAACCACATGACACGCAGAAAAATTTCCGTCGCTGGCTGCAGCGTCGCCATCACCCTGATGCTGGCCGCCTGCGGCAGCGATGCAAAAAAAGAAGAGGTAGTGGCTGAAGCCCCGCCGAAAAACGTCATCTTCTTCCTCGGCGACGGCATGGGCCTGACCACCATGACGGCCGCGCGCATCTATTCCGTGGGTGAAGAAGGTGCGCTGACCATGGATACCCTGCCGGAAACGGCCTTCGTCAAGACGTTCTCGAACGACGCGCAAGTGACCGACAGCGCGCCATCGATGGCCGCCTACATGACCGGCGTCAAGATGAACAATGAAGTCATCTCGATGTCGGCCAACACGGTCGCCATCGATCCGGGCACGGATGCGAACGGCAACAAGCTGGTCAACAAATGCGGCACCGGCAACGGCACGCCCGCCACCACCTTGCTGGAACTGGCCAAGGCCAAGGGCTTTGCCGCCGGCGTCGTCAGCACGGCGCGCGTGACGCACGCCACGCCGGCCGCGACTTATTCGCACATCTGCCACCGCGACCTGGAAAACGATATCGCCGCGGCCCTGGTGCCGGGCGGCACCGGTTACAACAGCGCGCTGGGCACGGCTGGCCTGGACGTCGTCCTCGGCGGCGGCGCGCAATTCTTCAAGCCGTTCAAGGATGGAGGCAAGCGTTCCGACGGCCGCGACCTGCTGGCCGAACTGAAAGCGAAGAGCTACACGGTCGCCAACACCGCCACCGACTTCAAGGCCGTCGATGCGGCCAAGACGGAGCGCCTGTTCGGCGTGTTCACGTCCAGCCACATGAGCTATGACCTGGACCGCGATGCGGCCAAGGAACCTAGCCTGGCGGACATGACCACCAAGGCCATGGACGTGCTGGCCAAGAACAAGAAAGGTTACTTCCTGATGGTCGAAGGCGGCCGCATCGACCATGCGCTGCACGAAACGACGGCCAAGAAAGCGCTGCAAGACACCGTCGCGTTCGACAACGCCATCAAGGCCGCCATCGACAAAGCCAAGCTCACCGATCCGACCCTGGCCAATACCCTGATCGTCGTCACGGCCGACCATGACCACACCCTGGTGCTGAACGGCTACGCCAAGCGCACGGGCAAGACGGCTGCCGGCAACCCTGGCGTGCTGGGCGTGGTGAAGAACTACGTGACCGGCGCTGTCGAGAAAGACCTGGATGGCGCACCGTATTCGATCATCGGCTTCGGCAATGGCGAAAACCGCACCCAGTCGAGCCGCGCCGCCATGGCCAGCCTCGATGAAACCGTCACCAGCGCCAACACCTACCACCAGGAGGCGGTCATCCGCACGGCGGCCGGCAATGAAACCCACGGCGGCACCGACGTCTTCCTGGGCGCCATCGGCAAGGGTTCGGAAACCTTCCTGGGCACCATCGACAACACCAAAGTATTCGGCCTGGTCAAGACGGCCGGCGGTCTGTAATCCCCAAGACATCAACATTGGACAAGCACATGAAACTTGCATTTAAACTCTCCTTGCTGACCACGCTCGTGGCCGCCAGCGTTGCCAGCGCCTACGCCGCCGACGCCAAGAACGTCATCTTCTTCCTCGGCGACGGCATGGGCCCGTCCGTCGTGACGGCGTCGCGCATCTACAAATACGGCGAAGACGGCAGCCTGACGATGGACACGCTGGAGCGCACGGCGCGCATCAAGACGTTCTCGAACGATGCGCAAACGACGGACAGCGCGCCATCGATGGCCGCCTACATGACCGGCGTCAAGATGAACAATGAAGTCATCTCGATGGCGCAGGACACGATCGCCAAGGAACCCGGCCGCGACGCCAATGGCAACCTGGGCGTGGACAATTGCCCGGCCGGCGGCAAGAGCGTGCCGACCATCCTGGAACTGGCGAAAGCCAAGGGCAAGGCCGTGGGCGCCATCACCACCACGGAACTGACGCACGCCACGCCGGCGACGACGTTCTCGCACATCTGCAACCGCAATGCGCAATACGCGATCGCCGCGCAAGCGACGCCAGGCGGCGCGGGCTACAACGCGGCCCTGGGCGATGGCGTCGACGTGCTGATGGGTGGTGGCCGCAACCACTTCACCCCTTGGTCGACCAGCAACAAATACGGCCGCGTCGACGGCCGCAACCTGCTGACGGAATTTGCCGCCAAGGGCTACACCGTGGCCGCGACGAAAGCGGAAATGGCGGCGGCGCCAAGCGGCAAGAAATTCATCGGCCTGTACAGCACCCGCAGCCACCTGGAATATGAACTGGACCGTACGGCCACGCCACCGCTGGGCGAAGGCGCGACCCAGCCTAGCCTGTCGGAAATGACCCTCAAGGCCATCGACTTGCTGTCGAAAAACACGAACGGCTATTTCCTGATGGTCGAAGGCGGCCGCATCGATCACGCCTTGCACGGCATCAACGCCAAGCGCGCGCTGACGGACACCATCGCCTTCGACGACGCCATCAAGGCCGCCATCGCCAAGATCAAGGAAACCGATCCGACCCTGGCCAATACCCTGATCGTCGTCACGGCCGACCATGACCACACCCTGGCCTTCAACGGCTATGGCAAGCGCGGCAACAATATCCTCGACATCAATCGCGGCTACAAGGATAACCAGCCGAGCAAGGATGCCGATGGCAATACCTACACCACCCTGGTGTTCGGCAATGGCCCGAACCGCCCTGCCCTGCGCAGCAACGTCGACAGCGCCACGGCCCTGAAAGACAACTACCTGCAAGAAACGGGTGTGCGCCTGGCCAGCGAAACCCACGGCGGCGGCGACGTCAAGCTGCTGGCCACGGGCGCCGGCGCGAAGACCTTCAAGGGCACCCTGGACAACACCAAGGTGTTTGACTTGCTGAAGGCGGCGTTCGGTTTCTGATCCACATCAACACGGTAACCCCACCGGGGCGGATGGCGTAGGCCCTCCGCCCCTCTGCACGTAAAGGCAACACCATGAAATCGTCCCTGATCGCCATCCTCCTCGCCGCCGGCTTTGCCGCCAGCGCGCAAGCCGCTCCTCCTTCCGCTCCTGCCGACCTGGACCTGGGCATCACCTATTACAGCCGCGTCCTGACGCCCGAAGGCGTGACGCGCGAGAGCCGCTACGAAGAAAAGATGCTGCGCCGCCCCGGCCACGTGTGGGTCGAGCGCGTGCTGGCGCCGTCGACGGACGCGCATGCGGGCCACAACCACGGCGAGAACAAGAAAGTGGCACTGAAGGCCACGCAGCATGAGCACAAGCACTTCAATCCCGTGCTGATCCCCCGCCACGTGATGCTGGAAAAGAACACCGTGCGCGTGGAATACATCGATGCGCATGACAAGATCGTCGTTTCCATCCCGAAAGCCGAGTACGAAAACGTCAATTTCGACGGCTCCTGGGAAAACAGTTTTTATCTGCTGGACCCGAAACTGGTGGCCGCCATGCCGCTGTCGAAACAGGCATCGAACGTGACGGGCGCGCGCTGGCGCGAAGTGGAAAAGAATGGCGTGTTCCAGCGTATCCTGTGGGATGAGCAAAAGCAGATTCCGCTGATCATCGAAAGCGGCGACCGCGCAAATACCTTCTACCGCCGGGTCGACGTCAAGCTGCAGCCAACCGTCAGCAAGGCGCAGCCATGGGCGAATTTGCAGAACTATGCGCAGCGCGAGTATTCCGACTACCTCGACTAAGCGTCAGACTAAGGCCAAGAAAATCGGGACGTAAAAAAAGCCAGGGAATTCCCTGGCTTTTGTTTGGCTGGCACCCGATTACTCGGCCGCTGCCGCTTTCTTCGCCGGCGCCTTCTTGGCGGCCGGCTTTTTCACGGCCGCAGCTTTCTTCGCTGGCGCCTTTTTCACGGCTGCCGCTTTCTTGACGGCCGTTTTCTTCGCTGGCGCCGCGCCTTCTTCGCCTTCGACCTCGGCGGCTGCCGCCTTCGTCTTGGCGCCCGGCTTGGCCTTGCGCTCTTCAAACTCGAAGCTCACCTTGCCATCCTTGCCGCGCACGAGGAAGGCCTTGAACGGGCGGCGGGTACGCTGGGATACGAACCCAGGCAACAGGTCCGTCTTGCCATCGTTGAGCAGTTTTGCCATTTGTTCCGGCAAGATTTCCTGCTGCAAGATGATGCGGCCGCTACGGAAGTCGCACGTCTTCGGCTTGGCCACGCTGTGTTCGCACACATAGGCCAGGCCCATTTCGTACACGCCGGCGTTGCACTTGGGGCACGGTCCCACGGGCGTCTGGCCCGTGAAATCGACGCCTTCGCCATCTTCGCTCTCGTCGTTCTGGCCGAAATCGAATTCCAGCTTGAAATTCTTGATCTCTTCATCGCGCACGATGCGCAGGATGGCGGCGAACGGACGGCCCATCTTCGAACGGAAGCCTTGCAGCGGGCCGATGGTGCGGTCCTTCAGCAATTGCTCCACTTCGGCGATTTCAAACTGGCGCGAACCCGGCGTCTTGCTCATCGAAAATTCGCACTTGGTACAGGCGAAACGGCGGTAGTTTTCCTTCACCACGCCGCCGCAATTCGGGCATGGCGTTTCCAGGGTAGCGTAGTCGCCGGGGATCGTGTCGTTGTCGTATTCCTTGGCGCGCTTGACGATGATTTGCGTCATCTGCGCGATTTCGCGCATGAATTCTTCACGCGAAATCTTGCCTTTTTCCATCTGCGACAGCTTGTATTCCCACTCGCCCGTCAGCTCCGGCGCCGTCAATTCATTGACGCCCAGGCCTTTGAGCAAAGTCATCAGCTGCGACGCCTTGGCCGTTGGAATCAGTTCGCGGCCTTCGCGGATCAGATAGCGTTCCGTCAGCAAGCCCTCGATGGTGGCCGCGCGCGTCGCTGGCGTGCCGAGGCCCTTGCCGGCCATTGCATCGCGCAGCTCGTCGTCGTCGATCAGCTTGCCGGCGCCTTCCATGGCCGACAGCAACGTCGCCTCCGTGAAGCGCGCGGGCGGTTTCGTCACCAGGCCGTTGGCGCTGACGCTTTCCGTCTGCACTTTCTCGCCCTTGGCGACGGGCACCAGGTTGCCGTTGCCATTGCTTTCCTTGTCGGCGTCCGTCGATGCTTCCTTGCCGTAGATGGCCAGCCAGCCCGGATTGGTCATGACCTTGCCTTCAGTCTTGAACTGATGGCCGGACACTTCCGTGTAGCGCGTGGTGACCTGGAATTCCGCAGGCGGGAAGAACACGGCCATGAAGCGGCGCGTGACGAGGTCGTACAATTTTTGTTCCGGCTCGGACAGATTCTTTGGCGCGATCGTCGTCGGGATGATCGCGAAGTGATCCGAGATCTTCGTGTTGTCGAAGATGCGCTTGTTCGGCTTGACCCAGCCCTTGTCGATGATCTGCTTGGCGAACTGGTGATAGTTGCTGTTTTCCTTGACCGTTTCCAGCGCCTGCAGCACGGTCGGCATGTAGTCTTCCGGCAGGTGGCGCGAATCGGTACGCGGATACGTGAGCACCTTGTGCTTTTCGTACAGCGCCTGGGCCAGGCCCAGGGTATTTTTAGCGGAGAAACCGAAACGCGAGTTCGCTTCGCGCTGCAAACTGGTCAGGTCGAACAGGCCAGGCGCCATCGAGGTGGTCGGTTTCGATTCTTCCGTGACGATGCCTTGGCGGCCGCGGCAGGCGGTGGCGATCGAATCGGCAGCCGTCTTGCTCCACAGGCGCTCGGCGCGCTTCTCGGGGTCGTTCTCGTCCTTCTTGAACTTCGTGTCGAGCCAGCGGCCTTCATAGATACCGGCCGCGCAGACGAATTCGGCGCGCACTTCCCAGAAGTCGCGCGGCACGAATTTTTTGATCTTGTCTTCGCGTTCGACGACGATGGACAGGGTTGGCGTTTGCACGCGGCCCACGGTCGTCAGGTAGAAGCCGCCTTCTTTCGAATTGAACGCCGTCATGGCGCGCGTGCCATTGATACCGATCAACCAATCGGCTTCCGAACGGCAGCGGGCAGCATCGGCCAGCGGCAGCATTTCTTCGTCGCTGCGCAGGTGCGAGAAACCATCGCGGATGGCGCCCGGCGTCATCGACTGCAGCCACAGGCGCTTGACCGGTTGCTTGGCTTTCGCGTTTTGCGCGATCAGGCGGAAAATCAGCTCGCCTTCGCGCCCCGCATCGCATGCGTTGATGAGGGTGGTGACGTCTTTGCGTTTGATCAGCTTGTTTAATACTTTGAGGCGCGCTTCCGTCTTGGCGATCGGGTTCAGCGCGAAATACGGTGGAATCATCGGCAAGTGCGCGAAACTCCATTTGCCGCGCTTCACGTCGAATTCTTCCGGTACGGCGATCTCCAGCAAGTGGCCGACCGCCGACGACAGGACGTATTCATCCGATTCAAAGTACTCATCGTGCTTGGTAAAGCCGCCAAGCGTCTTCGCGATATCGTTCGCGACAGAAGGCTTCTCGGCGATGATGAGGGTTTTTGTCATATTTTTTAGTCTCGAAAAATGCTCTAGGATAGTTTCAGCATGCGCATCATACAGTGCATTGCCAGGCGCCGACGCTTTTGTCTGCGCAAGGCACAGTGACTTGTGGTCTTGTCAAGCGGCCAATGATAAGCGCCTATTGAAGAATTCGGCAAGTTATCTGCAAGCAAGAATGCGCAGGCGCAAACACAATGGTCTGGCGTGCGCGCCGGTGCAGCACATAGTAAAGGGGATGGCGCGGCGGTGGCGCCAGGGTCGGACAGACAGCGAAGAATATGGCTATATATTAGTGCAGCAGGCGCGGCGGGAGGTCTTCATCGTCGACGAACAGGTCGTCGAACATCAGGGCATCCGGTTCCTTGCCCTGGCTCCACAGCAGCATCAACACGATGACTTTCAGCTTGCCCAGCGAAACGGGTGCCTCGTCGAGCGCCAGCGCCCGTTCGATGACGATTTCGCGCTGCAGTGGCGAAAGCACCTTGGCGCTTTCGAGGAACTGGATGAAACCGATGGCAGCCGTGCCCAGCACGTCGCTTTCCTGCTGCACATAGAAGCGCGTGCCCGTGGAACTGGCCGTCAGGGTCTGTTCGACGCCGGCCATGGCGTTCAAGTCCGTCAGCCACACGAGCGCTTCGGAAATCTCCACGTCGTCGAAACCGACGGCCGACAGTTTGCGCGCCAGGACTGCCGGCTCGGGGCAGGCATCGGGGCGATAATAAGTCTCGTAGAGGTACACCAGGATATCGAACATGGCTCTACTCTAGCAGCTAAGCTCGCTAAGACACAAGGGTGCGCACAGACAAAGCGCGCCCGTGCGGCAAGGCCGCCACACAAGTGACAAGCTGTCATTTGCAGCGTTGAAACAGTCCTCCGGGCAAGCGTTCGACCCGGCCCGCCAGCTCCAGCGCCAGCAATTCGCCCATCAGCGCGCCCATGGCCAGGCCGCTGCGCGCGGCCAGGGTATCGGCATCAAGGGGATCGTGGCCCAGCGCGGCCAGCAGCGGCGTCTCGTCTTCCACCGCCGCCGGCACGCCGGGGGCGCTACCCAGCCACTGCAGCTCTTGCAGCACGTCGTCGGCAGACTCGACCAGCTTGGCGCCCTGCTTGATCAGCGCATGGCAGCCCTTGGCCAGCGTGGCGTGGATGGAACCGGGCAAGGCATACACGTCGCGCCCCTGCTCGCCGGCCAGGCGCGCCGTGATCAATGAGCCCGACTGGGCCGCCGCCTCGATCACCAGCACGCCGCGCGCCAGGCCGCTGATCAGGCGGTTGCGGCGCGGAAAGTTACCGGGCATGGCCGGCAAGCCCAGCGCGTACTCGCTGACGATGCAGCC
This sequence comes from Janthinobacterium sp. NKUCC08_JDC, assembly GCF_019345575.1. Classification (NCBI taxonomy): domain Bacteria; kingdom Pseudomonadati; phylum Pseudomonadota; class Betaproteobacteria; order Burkholderiales; family Oxalobacteraceae; genus Janthinobacterium; species Janthinobacterium sp. NKUCC08_JDC. Next base: position 110,015 of record NZ_JAHKQW010000015.1, read on the forward strand.
TTGCTCGGCGATTCTTTGCGCCAGATCAAGGTTGCGACGTGGATACACCAGATCGGCGCCCGTGCCGATCACGGCGAGGGTGGCGCCAGCGCCGCGCAAGCCGCCCTCGTGCGCATGCGTGTCGATGCCCAGCGCCAGCCCGGAAATGATGGTCAGACCTGCCGCACTGAGGGCTTGCGCGAAGGCGGCCGCATTCTGCATGCCTTGCGCGCTGGCATTGCGGCTGCCGATGATGGCCACGCCGGGACGCGACAGCAGTTCCGCCCGTCCCCGCACATATAACAAGAGCGGCGGATCGGCGATTTCCAGCAGCAGCGGCGGATACGCGGCATCGGCCAGGGTCAGCACGGCATTGCCGGGCCGCTCCAGCCACTGCAAGGTAAGCGCCAGCTGGCTGTTGGCCACCGGCTTGAACGGCTGCACGATGGCGCGCGCCACGCTGGCCGGCACCACCTCGCGCAAGGCCTCGAATGGCGTGGCAAAGATTTGCGGCGGCAGGCCGAAGCGGGCCAGCAAGGCGCGCGCCGCCACCGGCCCCACGCCGGGCAGGTGCTGCAGGCGCAGCCAGCCCGCCAGTTCCGTGGCCGTGTCTGCCGTCGTTGCAATTGCATGCATGACAACCTCGCTGTGTACTGTGCCATCCCATGCTAGCGCCATGGCGTGCACGCGATACCGACGCGCGCAAGAGTGCGTGCAATGACGCAGCAAAACGGCCCGCCGTCCACAGGGCCATGGGTGTCTGTGATAAAATTTCCCTTTGCAGCAAACGAATAGCGCACTGGCAAACGCATCTGCCGCGCCGTTGCGCCACACGCGCCCAACCGTAGCGTACTCAAAAATAAAATAGCCCTGCCATCGTTCGCATGGCCCAGGCATGAATAATCCGGCGCACCGGCGCCCACCTTAACCAGTCGAATCCGTATGTCCATATTAAATATCCTGCGTTACCCCGATCCTCGCCTGCACACGATCGCCAAGCCCGTCACCGAATTTGACGCGCGCCTGCAAACCCTGATCGACGACATGGCCGAAACCATGTACGACGCCCCTGGCGTCGGCCTGGCCGCGTCGCAAGTGGACGAGCATATCCAGATGATGGTGATAGACACCACCGAAGAAAAAAACCAGCTGCAAGTCTTCATCAACCCGGAAATCACTTGGGCCAGCGAAGAAAAGCAGGTCTACGACGAAGGCTGTCTGTCCGTGCCTGGCGTCTACGATGGCGTCGAGCGCCCGGCCCGCATCAAGGTGCGCGCCATGGACCGCCACGGCAAGCAGTACGAACTGGAAGCCGATGGCTTGCTGGCCGTCTGCATCCAGCATGAGATGGATCACTTGCTGGGCAAGGTATTCGTCGAATACCTGTCGCCGCTCAAGCGCAACCGCATCAAGACCAAGATGATCAAGGAAATCCGTGGTCTCGAGCGCGAAGCGAGCTTGCGTGCGCAGAACCGCCGCTTTTAAGCAGACTTCGAGCCACAGCTGATAGACTAAGCAGCAACAGTAGTCGTTACACCACGCCAGCCTGGCGCCTTCGGGAGCGGGCCTGCGCACCTCACGTCAAGGAACCATATGAAAGTGATCTTCGCAGGCACGCCTGAATTCGCCGCCACGGCCCTGAAAGACTTGCATGAAGCGGGATTCGAGATTCCGCTGGTGCTGACCCAGCCCGACCGCCCTGCCGGACGCGGCATGCAATTGCACGCCTCGGCCGTCAAACAGTATGCCCAGCAGCACGGCATCGAGGTGCTGCAACCGTTGTCCCTGCGCATGGACAGCAAGGACCCGCAGCGCGCCGCCGAAGCGAAAGCGGCCCACGAACGCCTGCTGGCGACCGACTACGACGTCATGGTGGTGGCGGCCTACGGCTTGATCTTGCCGCGCAGCACGCTCGACATCAAACCCTGCATCAATATCCATGGTTCCCTGCTGCCGCGCTGGCGCGGTGCCGCACCGATTCACCGCGCCATCGAAGCGGGCGACGATGAAACGGGCGTGACCATCATGCAGATGGAAGAAGGCCTCGATACGGGCCCCATGCTGGCCATCGAGCGCACGCCCATCGAGGCGGGCGACTCCACCGCCACCTTGCACGACAAGCTGGCCACCCTGGGCGGCAAGATGATCGTCGAAACCCTGCGCAAGATGCAGCAGCAGCAGCCGCTCGAAGCCGTGCCTCAGCCGGAAGCGGGCGTCACCTACGCGGCGAAAATCGCCAAGGAAGAAGCGGCGCTCGATTTCAGCCTGCCGGCGCTGGAACTGGGCCTGAAAATCCGCGCCTTCAATCCGTTTCCCGGCGCCTGCGGCCAGGTCGATGGCGTCACCATCAAGATCTGGGCCGCCGAGGTAATCGAGGCGGACAGCAAGGAGGCGCCTGGCCAGGTGCTGGCGGCCGACGCCCAGCACGGCATCGTCGTGGCTTGCGGCAATGGCTCGCTGCGCCTGACGGAACTGCAAAAGCCGGGCGGCAAGCGCCTGCCTGCGGCCGAGTTCATCAAGGGCTTCCCCCTCGAAGGCAAGCGCTTCGTTTAAACCGGCACGCGCCCATGGACCAGCTGACCGCCCTGCGCGCCCTGCGCCGCGTCGTGGAACTGGGCAGCTTCACGGCCGCCGGCGCCGCGCTGGGCATTTCCCACTCCATCGTCTCGCGCCAGGTGCGCCAGCTGGAAAGCCAGCTGGGCGCCCAGTTACTCAACCGCACCACGCGCCGCTTCGCCCTGACGGCCGCCGGCCAGGAATACTACTTGGCCAGCCGCGATATCCTCGACGCCCTTGACGCGGCCGACCGCGCCGTCGCCATGCACCAGGCGCAACCGTCCGGCAGCTTGCGCATCAATGCGCCGATGGCTTTCGGCACCCTGGAGCTGGCCGCCTGGCTGCCCGATTTCAGCCGCCAATATCCGCATATCCACATCGATCTCGTCTGCAATGACCGCATCGTCGACCTGATCGACGATGGCTTCGACGTGGCGCTGCGCCTGGCGCGCGGCTTGCCCGACTCCACCCTGGTGGCGCGCCAGCTGGCCAGCAGCCGCACGGTGGCCGTCGCCTCGCCCGCCTACCTGGCCCGCCATGGCCATCCGGCCACGCCGCAAGACCTGGTCCAGCACAATTGCCTGATGTACACCTCTGGCGAGAAGCCGGCGGAGTGGTCGTTCACCGATGGTGACGGCGCCGCCCACAAGGTGGCCGTACGCGGCAGCCTGCAAGTCAATACGAGCGTGGCCCTGCGTGAAGCGGCCGTGGGCGGCATGGGGATTGCCGCCGCGGCCGGCTTCATCGTGCGCGATGCGCTGCGCAGCGGCCAGCTGGTGGAAGTCTTGCCCGGCTACACCTTGCGTCCACGCACCTTGTACGCGCTGTATCCGCACAGCAGACAGTTGTCGCCGAAGGTCAGGGCCTTCATCGATTTCGCCGTGCAACACTATCAAAATCGCCGCTGGGATTGATCAGGCCTGCTGCAGCGCCTTGCGCACGGCGCGGAACTGCTGCGTCAAGCCGCCGTAGCCCCAGGCCGCCTGGCGCGCATCGTGCACATGGATGTAGCTGACGTCGTGCAAGGCGCCGAGATACTCGTGCATGGCGGCAAACACGGCGGCGATATACGCGGCCTTTTCCGCCGCCGTATTCGTTTCATCGCTGATCAGGATATCGAGGAAAAAGCTGGCCTTGCCTTGCGCTTGCAACGAGGGCCCGCCGACAAACCAGTGCGCTGCGTCAAGATGGCTGATCGCCACCGACGTCAGCTCGGGCGCCTTGTGCAACAGTTGCGCCGTCAATTGACTCAGGGTGGCGGCGATGGCGGCCGACTGGCCCGCCTTGGGTGGCGTGGATAAACGCAGGTTCAGGATGGGCATGGGATGCTCCGCAAGTGGATGAAGCCCCATTCTAGGCAGGCGGGAGATAAAACGGCAGCCCCCGCCAGGCACAGGATCTGTGCAGTTTATGCACCAATGCCTGCGCGCATAAAAAAAGGGCTTGCCGCGGCAAGCCCTTGTTGCATCGACCGCCCTTGCTTAGCGGCGCTGCACCTTCATCAGGCGTGCGCCCACGGACGACGACAGGCTGACCTCGAAGCGGCCACCGGCCGGCAAGGCGCTGACGTCGACGCTGGCTTTGCCACCGGTCAAGTCACTGGCGACCACCGTCTTGCGGCCATCGGCGGCGACGTGCAGCACGGCGGCGTACGGTTCCGCCTCGGCATTCCAGACCAGCGCCAGCTTGCCGCCGCTTTGTACCGCATCGAACGTGGCATCGTTGGCGGCGACCTTGCTGCGGCGCGCCGGGCGCTCCAACTTGGCCAAAGCCTTGCCATTTGCCAGCACTTGCACGTCGCTGATGTCGCCCGGGTTGGCGAAGCTGACGCGGAAATGGCTCATGGCGTTGCCGCCATGGTCGGCCACGGAGACGGCATCGAAGGGCAAGTCGATAGTCTGTCCCAACGCCGTCAGCACGCGCAAGGTATAAGCATGGCCGCTGCCGCTGGCCGCTGCGCCGATGCGCACCGACGAGGCAACGGCGGGACGCAGCCCCACGCCAGATGGCGTGATACGGCCGGAAATCGTCAGATAGCCATTCTCGGCCACGGACATGCTGGCGGCCACCACATTGCTGCCAGTAACCTGCGTGCTGCGCTTCTCCAGGAATTGCTGTACGCGCACATAGCTGTAGTCGGAGAACCAGGCGCCGCTGCAATAGCTCATCACGTCTTTCATCGGCGTGCTGCCATAGACTGCCTTGCTCAACTGGCCAATGCTGCCCGCATAGCTGCTGTTGTACAGCGGTTGCGGACCCAGATCGCCATTCGCATACGGGTAGTCGGCAGCGGCACCGGACGGACCGCCACAGGCAACGTGCTGCAACGAGTGGTTGTGACCCAGCTCATGCACCAGCGTAGTCAGCCATTCAGGCCATTGATTGCCGAATGGATCGACGGAGGCAATGCTGTTGAACCGGGCGTCCAGGCCGATGGCCGACGTGAAGTCGTTGCCGCTGCTGCGCTGGTTGATGTAGGCCAGGCCGGCGGCGCGCGTGGAGGACATTTTCGGCACGAAACCATAATAATAGGCGCCGCGGTCTTCCAGTGCGCGCTGGTTTTCCAGCTTGCCCAGGGTATCGCTCCACCAGCTGTCGGCCGTGCTGCTGCCAGGCATGCTCAGCGCCGCGCGCGTGGTGATGCTGATATTTTCCGCCGCATACGGATACACGCGCAGCAGCGCGGCACGGATCACCTCGGCGTCAGGCAGTTGCGCCACGCCATCATCGGTGCTCAACGGTACCAGCACCAGACGGATCCTGGCCAGGCTGGCCACCACGGGCGCCGCTTCCTGACTCACTTGCACGCCGTCATTGCCCACGGCCGTCACGCGCACGCGCACGCCAGGCAGAACCCAGCCGGACGGCAGGATGGCGCTGAAATTGCCGTTGAAACTGTAATCGCTTTTCGACGTCGGCAAGACCGACGGGCCGCTCATGGTGATGCTGCCCAGGTTGCTGCCATTGGCAGCCGTAGCATTCAAGGTCACGGCCGGGCTGGCCTGGCCTGTTTGCGTGGCCAGCACGGACACGCGCACGGCGGCCGGCTTGCCGCGCGTCAGGCGCAAGGCTGCATCGCTGGCATTCAAATTCAGTACCTGCGCGAAATCAATGCTGCCCAAGGTAAAGGCCGACACCGTGCCCGCATTCACGGCGATGCGCGAAGCGGCCGACAGCATCACGCTGCCCGTTGCCGACGCTGGCGCGGACAGCACCAGCTGGCTGGCACTGGCGCTGACGATGGCGGCTGGCGTACTGCCCACCGTGGCCGAACTGACCTGGTCGAGATTGCTGCCCTGCAGCGTCACCGACAAGGTCGCGCCGTTGACGGCCGACGCGATCGACGTCACTGCCACGTTTGCCAAGACTGTATACGTGTCGCTGCTGGCCACATCGTTGTAGGGACCGCGCACCGTCAGCGCACCTGTCGCCGCGCCCGCAGGCACCACCACCGTCACGCTGCCGGCCGTCTGGCTTTGCGGCGTTGCCGCCGCGCCATTGCCGAACTGCACCGCCGTCACGGCGCCCATGCCGCCGCCCGCGATCGTCACGCTGGAACCGACGCCGCCCGTTGCCGGTGCGACACTGCTCACGCTCAGCGGCAGGTACACGTTCACGTTATAGCTGGTGGTCGCCGTGCCGCTGGCGCTGACCAGGCTCAAGGCGCCCGTAACGGGCACGCCCGGCATGGCCAGGGTTACGCTGCTGTCGCTGCTGGCGCTGGCGGCAACGTTCACGCCGCCCACCTGAAAAGCCGTCACGCGGCTCAGATTCGTGCCCGTCACCACCAAGCTGCCACCCACGGCGACATTCGCCGCCGAGACGGCCGTCACGGCAGGAACCAGCACTGGCGTACCCGAGGTGGTCGCCACCACCGTGTCACCACCGCCACCGCCGCCTCCGCCGCAAGCGGACAGGCCCAGCACGACAAACAATGCTACAAGCAGATGGTTTTTCATGGCTGGCAACCATGTTGGTGCAGCGCGATGCCGGGGAGGACACGGGAGAAATGTGACATATTGGTGACTTTTGGTGAGAATGTAATTTCGAAGAACCCATATTATGGGTTAATTCGATTCCCAAGGACAACTATTAATGCTTTTGATTCAATTGGTTTTGATAATAGTTAAAGTATCGACTTGGAAAGATTTATTCTAAGAATTATTCGCTTCACTCTGTCTTGTCTTAAATCAAAATTATTTTCCTTTGCAGCTATTGCCATTCAATTCATTAAAAAGATTCTGACAGCGCGCAAATAATGTGGAAATTTTTCCACAGCCTAGACGCCGTGCCTTCCTGCCAAGTTTGGCGGAAGAATTAACGTTTTGAGTAAGATTTTCAGGAATGTAATTTTCAGAAGCAGGCGCGGCGCAAGCCGATGTGTTGCAATGTGTTGCAACCTGGCCTGCTATGGGGCGAACAGCCGCTTTTGCTTAAAACCAAAGCAGCCTGATGCCGTATAATTTTAGACCCCGGTGAAATCAGGCGATTGCCACCTTCTGCCTGCCCTACCCGGCCGGCACACTCCGTCAGCTGATCCTGCTGGCCCGCAACCGCCTCATACAGTCTTGTCGCCGCGCCGCCGCCCGTTTGCCTATTGAAAGCATGAAATGAACGATACCGTGATCCCCGCCATGTCCCCGACCGAAGCCACCTTGCGCGCCATCCTGGCGCAGCGGATCATGATCCTCGACGGCGCCATGGGCACGATCATCCAGCAATACAAGCTCGACGAAGAAGCGTACCGTGGCGGTCCCGCCGGCCGCTTCATCGATTTCGCCGCGCCGGCCGACAGTGGCGCGCGCGAGCTGTTCGTCAAGGGCAACAATGAGCTGCTGACCCTGACGCAGCCGCACATCATCCAGGAAATCCACGAGCGCTACCTGGCGGCCGGCGCCGACCTGATCGAAACGAATACCTTCGGCGCCACGACCATCGCGCAAGACGATTACCACATGGCCCACCTGGCCTATGAAATGAACGTCCAGGCGGCCAAGCTGGCGCGTGCCGCCTGCGACAAATATTCCACGCCGGACAAACCGCGCTTCGTCGCCGGTGCCCTGGGACCGACGCCAAAGACGGCGTCGATCTCGCCCGACGTGAACGACCCGGCCGCGCGCAACGTCACCTTCGACCAATTGGTGGCCGCCTACCTGCAGCAGACGCAGGGCCTGGTGGAAGGCGGCGCCGACGTGCTGCTGGTGGAAACCATTTTCGATACCTTGAACTGCAAGGCGGCCCTGTTCGCCATCGACCTGTTCTACGAGCAAAACCCGACTGTCGTGCGCCTGCCCCTGATGATTTCCGGCACCGTCACGGACGCGTCGGGACGCATTTTGTCAGGCCAGACCGTGCCCGCCTTCTGGAATTCCGTGCGCCACGCGAAACCGCTGACCATCGGCCTGAACTGCGCGCTGGGCGCCGCCCTGATGCGTCCGTATGCGGAAGAGCTGGCCAAGATCGCCGACACCTTCGTGTGCATCTACCCGAACGCGGGCTTGCCCAACCCCATGAGCGACACGGGTTTCGACGAGTTGCCAGCCGACACGTCCGCCCTGCTGCGTGAATTTGCCGACGCGGGCTTCTTGAACATGGCGGGCGGCTGCTGCGGCACCACGCCCGAGCACATCGCCGCCATCGGCCAATTGCTGTCGAAAAACACGCCGCGCGCCGTGCCGGCCCCATCGCACGACCTGCGCCTTGCCGGCCTGGAACCGTTCGTCGTCAATGACGCGTCGCTGTTTGTCAACGTGGGCGAGCGCACCAACGTCACGGGCTCGAAGGCGTTCGCGCGCATGATCCTCAACGAGCAATACGACGAAGCGCTGTCCGTTGCCCGCCAGCAGGTGGAAAATGGCGCACAGGTGATCGACATCAACATGGACGAAGCGATGCTCGATTCGCTGGCCGCCATGACGCGCTTTTTGAACCTGATCGCCTCGGAACCCGATATTTCGCGCGTGCCCATCATGGTCGACTCGTCGAAATGGTCGGTCATCGAAGCGGGCCTCAAATGCGTGCAAGGCAAGGCCATCGTCAATTCGATTTCCATGAAGGAAGGCGAAGAGGAATTCCTGCGCCAGGCGAAACTGTGCCGCCGCTACGGCGCGGCCGTCATCGTCATGGCTTTCGATGAAAAGGGGCAAGCCGACACCTTCGAGCGCAAGATCGAAATTTGCGCGCGCGCCTACCACCTGCTGATCGATGCGCTGGACTTCCCGCCCGAAGACATCATTTTCGATCCGAACATCTTTGCCGTCGCCACCGGCATCGAAGAGCACAACAACTACGCCGTCGACTTCATCAACGCCACGCGCTGGATCAAGGAAAACCTACCGTACGCGAAGATCTCAGGCGGCGTGTCAAACGTGTCCTTCAGTTTCCGCGGCAACGATCCAGCCCGCGAAGCCATCCATACGGTTTTCCTGTACCACGCCATCAAAGCCGGCATGACCATGGGCATCGTCAACGCCGGCATGGTCGGCGTGTACGACAACCTCGACCCGGAACTGCGCGAGCGCGTGGAAGACGTGGTGCTGAACCGCCGCGAAGATTCGACTGAACGCATGATCGAGTTTGCCGGCACCCTGAAGGCAGGCGGCAAGGCCGAAGCGCAAACCCTGGCCTGGCGCGAAGGCACGGTACAGGAGCGCCTGTCGCACGCGCTGGTGCACGGCATCACGCAATTCATTGTGGAAGACACGGAAGAAGCGCGCCAGGAACTGCTGCACAATGGCGGACGCCCCATCCACGTGATCGAGGGCCCCTTGATGGCCGGCATGGACGTGGTCGGCGACCTGTTTGGCCAAGGCAAGATGTTCCTGCCGCAAGTGGTGAAATCGGCGCGCGTGATGAAACAGGCCGTGGCCCATTTGATTCCGTTCATCGAGGAAGAAAAGCTGCTGGAAGAAAAGCGCACGGGCATCGTCGCCAAGCCGAAAGGCAAGATCATCATGGCGACCGTCAAAGGCGATGTGCATGACATCGGCAAGAACATCGTCACCGTCGTTCTGCAGTGCAATAACTTCGAAGTGGTGAACATGGGCGTGATGGTGCCGTGCTCGGAAATCCTCGCTCGCGCCAAGGTGGAAAACGCGGACATCATCGGTCTCTCGGGACTGATCACGCCATCGCTGGAAGAAATGGCGTACGTCGCCAAGGAAATGCAGCGTGACGAACATTTCCGCATGCTCAAGATTCCCCTGCTGATCGGCGGCGCTACCACCAGCCGCGCCCACACGGCCGTGAAAATCGCGCACAACTACGAAGGCCCCGTGATCTACGTGCCGGACGCCTCGCGTTCCGTGTCCGTCGCGCAATCGTTGCTGACGCCGGAGCAGCGCGAAAAATACGTGGAAGACATCGAACTCGACTATGCACGCATCCGCGAGCAGCACGCCAACAAGAAGGCGCTGCCCATCCTGCCGCTGGCGCAAGCGCGCGCCAACCGCATGGTCGTGCCGTTCGACGGCGCCTGCACACCCGTGAAACCGAAGTTCATCGGCCGGCGCGTCTTTAAAAATGTCGACCTGGCCACCCTGGCCAACTACATCGACTGGGGCCCGTTCTTCCAGACCTGGGACCTGGCCGGCCCCTTCCCCGCCATTTTGACCGATGAAGTGGTGGGCGACGCGGCCACCAAGGTGTACGCGGAAGGCCAGGCCTTGCTGAAAAAACTCATCGATGGGCGCTGGCTGACGGCCAACGGCGTCGTGTCCTTGCTGCCAGCGAACAGCGTCAATGACGACGATATCGAGGTGTACACGGACGATACGCGCAGTACCGTGGCATTTACGTACTACGGCATGCGTCAGCAAGGCGTCAAACCCGTGGTCGACGGCGTGCAGCGTCCAAACCAGTGCCTGGCCGACTTCATTGCGCCGAAAGCATCGGGCGTGAAGGATTACATCGGCATGTTCGCCGTCACGTCCGGCCTGGGCATTGAAAAGTACGAAAAGCGCTTCGAGGATGCGCACGACGATTACTCGTCCATCATGCTCAAATCGCTGGCGGACCGCCTGGCCGAGGCCTTTGCCGAATACCTGCACGAGCGTGTGCGCAAGGATTTGTGGGGCTATGTGCCGGACGAGCACCTGGGCAACGACGACATGATCGCCGAGAAATATGTGGGCATCCGCCCGGCGCCCGGCTACCCGGCCTGCCCCGAGCACACGGTCAAGAAACAGATGTTCGAGGTCATGCAGGCCGAGGAAATCGGCATGCAGCTGACGGAATCGTATGCGATGTTCCCCGGCGCGGCCGTGTCCGGCTTCTATTTTGCCCACCCGGAGTCGAAATACTTCGTCGTCGGCAAGATCGGCATGGACCAGGTGGAAGACATGGCCAAACGCCGTGGCGCCAATATCGAGGACGTGGAACGCTGGCTGGCGCCCAATCTGTCATAATTTAAGCACAAGGCGCGCGGAACTTTCTGCGCGCCGCAGCGCACTAACGCAGTATGCCGGCCGGCATGCTGCATGCCCGCTCCGGCCCGTTCCCTGACTGGCTAAGGAGGATATATGGCAACCAACTTCAAACTGAAACGCTGGCAGGACCAAGTGATCCTGTTGCTGGGCCTATGGCTGGTCGTCTCGCCCTGGGCCTTTTCCTATCCCGAAGGCTCGCCGCAGATGATCAACGCCCTTGTCTCGGGCCTGGTGATCGCCGTGCTGGCCGCCTTCGACCTGTACAAGACCTATTTCTGGGCCGTCGTCGTCAACCTGCTTGTCGGCGTGTGGGTCGCCGCCTCGCCGTGGATCCTGCGCCTGGCCGATCAGCCCGTCGTCATGTGGAACGAACTGCTCGTCGGTATCGCCGTCGTCGTGCTGGCCCTGTGGGAACTGCGCACCGACCCCGAGCTGCACAAGCACTGGCCCGGGGCGGCAGCGTAGCGGCGTAAAAAAGCCCTGCTACGGCGGCGCCGTGCAGGGCTGTTTTTTGACGGGTCGCGTAGGTCGGATTAGCGCTTGCGCGTAATCCGACACCACAGTCATCGCCAACAATGTTGTCGGATTACGCGTGGCCTGGCGGCCGCGCTAATCCGACCTACAGTGCGTAGCGGACGACGTTATCGCTCCACTCATAGGCGGCCATTTCCAGCTCCACCAAGTCGTCCGGCGACATGGCCAGGTCGCGCAGGGTTGGCACGATCTCGCCTTCCATGTCTTCGATGCGCTCGATGCATTCAGCCAGGCGCAGCAGGTCGCCGTAGAATCCCTCGCGCGACAGCAGCGCTTCAGCCACTTCGTCGATCACTTCGATCTGGCTGAGGATTTCCGACATCGGCACGCCGAACAGGGTATCCATCAGTGACATGATGCCGACCGTAAAGGCGATATCGGCCGAGTGGGCGTGGTTGGGGCGCAGTTTATGCGCGAGCAATTCGAGCAAACGGCCGCGCGTGGTGGCCAGCATCAGCAGCGGCGTCATGCTATGGCCGCGCTTGCTTGGCTCCGCGTACAGCATGATTTGCAGCCAGCGCTGCAATTGGCGGCGGCCCAGTACGGTGACGGCCTGGCTCAGCGAATCGATGCGCTGGCGCGCGCCCACGGCCGGCGTATTGACCAGGCGCAGCAGGTTCAGGGCCAGCGACACGTCGCGCTTGATGGCGCGCTCGATATCCATGTTGTCGGCGTCCGACGTCACCAGGGTCATCAGTTCCATGACGGCCAGTTGCGACGGCGACAACTTCTTGCCCGTCATGATGGCGGGCTTGGCAAAGTAATAACCTTGGAAGTAATCGAAGCCCAGGTCCAGGCCCGACTTGAATTCTTCGCGCGTCTCGACCTTTTCCGCCACCAGTTTCTTGTTTTCCCGCTTGAAACGGGGCGCCAGCGCCGCCAGCACTTTCGGGTCGACCGTGCTCATGTCCATCTTGACGTACTGCACCAGCGGCAACAGTTCCTGCACTTGCGCCGTATCGGAGACGACGTTTTCCAGCGCGAAGGTGAAGCCATGGCCCACCAGTTCGCTGATGCGCGCGCGCACTTCCGGCGTGACGGGCATCGATTCGACGATTTCCAGCACGACTTTTTCACGCGGCAGGAAGACGAAGATGTCGCTCATGATCACGTCGGCATCGACGTTGACGAAACCGAGCGCGTCGCCGATGACCTTTTCCATGCCCAGTTGGGAAGCGTGGGCGATGACGGACGCCGTGGCGGACAGGTCGCTGGTAATGTTGGCGGGGCCGACCGGAGCGTTGCGGAATAGCAACTCATAGCCGAACAGGGCCTGGTTGCGGTCGAGGATAGGTTGTCGACCCAGATAGAACTCGCGCACGCGCAAGGGTTTCGGGGTGATGTCGTTGCTGGAAATATCGATCATTAACTCTTCATCAATCACGTCGAGTGACACCGGCCGCGCCGCGCCCGCATCAAGGTTCACTATTGACAATACTTTAGCTGAATTCCGCCCGCGCTGTGGGTATTTTGGCAGCAATCCAGCGTATTGTCGTCAACAAATTAGGCCACTGGCGTGTCTTGCACCATCCCGTCGACAAATAATTTCAATTCGCCGGGCACAAACGCCGTCCATTGTTCATTCGTCGTCAGCGGCTGGGTAACGATCACGGCCACTCTGTCCTGGGGCGTCGTCACCTGGGAAAAGTCCACGCTCAGGTCTTCATCGGAGAGTTTAGCAGTTGGAAACGGATGTTGTCGCACCAGATAGTGCAAGCTGGTCGAGCAATGGGCAAACAGCGCCTCGCCGCTCGACAGCATCATGTTGAACGTGCCGTGGGCCGCGATGCCGGGCAACAAGTCCGCCAGCGCCGCATGCAGCTGCGGCAAAGCCGGCGGGGCGTCGCCAAAGCGCGCGTGCAATTCCTGCAGCAGGTAGCAGAAAGCCCGTTCGCTGTCGGTGCAGCCGACGGGACGGTAACTGCCCGTCAGCACGGGGTTGAAATCCTTCAAATCGCCATTGTGGGCAAAGACCCAGTAGCGGCCCCACAGTTCGCGCACGAAGGGGTGGCAGTTTTCCAGCGCCACCTGGCCTTGCGTGGCCTTGCGGATATGCGCGATGACATTGCGCGACTTGATCGGGTAGCGTTTGATCAGTTCGGCCACGGGCGAGGCGATGGCCGCCTGATGGTCGACAAAATGGCGCACGCCGGCGCCCTCGAAAAAGGCGATGCCCCAGCCATCATGGTGGGTATCGGTATGGCCGCCGCGCATGGCGAAGCCGGTAAAACTAAAGACAATGTCCGTGGGGACATTGCAATTCATTCCGAGAAGTTGGCACATGGTCTGTTTGCAGCTGGATAACACGGCCACCATACCACGCCGTCTGGCGGATTGGTATGGCGGCGATGGCCATCACATCAGTGCAACAGGACGGGCTGGCTCATGAGGGAATCGTAGCTGCCCAAGAATTCATCGATCTCTTCCATGCTCGGTTCGCTGGCGATCAATTCCGTGACGTCGCGGCGGAAGTTTTGCGCAAGGATACCGGCGATAAACGTTTCCCGCTTGCCCCCCTTGTCGACGATTTCATAGCCGCCAAAGCGCAGGGCTTCCAGGTCGCCATCGACGCCGAATTCCACGACGCTATATTGTTCGCTGTTATAGATCAGGTTCATTTTGCATCCTTCGCTCAAGCAAGAGAAACTCTTGCGGTTTCAGGACAGAGGTGGGGTTCCCACGCCGCCATTTCAAGCGGCAATGCCACCCTGCGGGCTACAGAGTTGTAACGAGATGCAAACTGCAACTGCGGTAAGACGATCAGGAAGCTACGTTGAAGAAACAATCAAGTCTGCTTCCAGCGCCAGCAGGACATCGTAGGGACTGGCGGTCAGCCAGGTGCGTAGCTGTTCGATATGCGAGGCGTCGGCCAGGCTGATGAACAGGCGCGCGGGTGGATGGCGCAGCAGACGATTTAATGTTACACGCAATACGAGATTGCCGCTGCAGCACAGGCAACCGGGCGCGATGCGCAACAGTTGCAATGGAAACGATGAGGAAGGGGAAATTTCTTCGGCCAGGTCGGCCAGGATGGCGTTGCCGTCGGCGAGCCCCTCGAGGATCACGGCAGTCGCGTGGCCAGGCTGCAAGGCTTGCGCGATGGCCGCCTCGCGCTCGGCGGCGCGACCACCGCTGACCAGGGTCAGCGGCGTCGGACGCCGTACGGCTGACGTCACAGGCCTTTCTTGGCCAGCTTGCCCGGTTCAACGCCCAGCTGTTTCAGCTTGCGGTACAGATGGGTGCGTTCCAGGCCCGTTTTTTCCGCCACGCGGGTCATGCTGCCGCCTTCGCGGCCCAGGTGGTGTTCGAAATACATGCGTTCGAACGCATCGCGCGCCTCGCGCAGCGGCAAGTCGAACGACAGGTTGTAGCCATGGCCTTCGGCCACCGCCGGTACGGCGATGCCTGGGCGCACCATCAGCTGTTGCGGCGCGCTGCCGCCAAAGCTGGGCACGGGATGGCTGCTTTCCTCGGCCACCACGGGCGCCACGGGACGCGGCGCCACGCTCGGCGCGCGCACGGTTTCCTGGGCCCGCGTCAAGCCTTGCTGGACCGCCTTCAGCAGTTTTTGCAGGGCAATCGGTTTTTCCAGGAAGTTCATGGCACCGATGCGCGTCGCCTCGACCGCCGTATCGATGGTGGCGTGGCCCGACATCATGATCACCGGCATGGTCAGCAATCCATCGCGCTGCCACTCCTTGAGCAAGGTGACGCCATCGGTGTCGGGCATCCAGATATCCAGCAATACCAGATCCGGCGCACCGGCGGCACGCGCTTCGCGCGCCTGCTGCGCATTTTCGGCTAGCTGGATAGCATGTCCTTCGTCGCCCAAAATTTCCGAGAGCAACTCACGGATACCCATTTCATCATCCACTACGAGTATGTTTGCCATTCGTGTCTTGCCTTCCTCATTTCGCCGGCCGTCGCGCACAAGATGCACGCGGCGGACAACTATGATTTTATTAGTGTTTTAAATACTAAACCAGACCCTCACGCCAGGAATTCCTGGGCAGGAGTGTCGGGAGCTAACTTTAACAGCAAAATGACCACCGAAGCGCCATTGCCGTCGACCCGGTTCTCGATATCGATGCGTCCGCCGTGTTCATCGATAATTTTCTTTACCATCGCCAGGCCCAATCCCGTGCCGCGGGCCTTCGAGGTCACATACGGCTCGAACGCGCGCGCCAGGATTTTGGGTGCAAAACCAGGACCATTGTCCGTGATGGCCAGCCGCACGGCGATATTCACGCCGCCGTCCGCACTGCGATAATGAATTGCTTCCGTCCTCACGTCAATCCGCGGATGCGGCGAGTCCGGCGGCAGGTCGGCCATGGCGTCCTGCGCGTTCTGCAGCAGGTTGTGAATCACCTGGCGCAACTGGGTCGGATCACCCATCACCATCGGCAGATTCGGCGCCAGCAGCGGGTGGATGATGTCGCCATCGTCGCCGCGCAAGTACAGGTTCAGTATCTCTTCGATCAGCTCGTTCAAGCGCAGCGGCGTGAGCACGGCCGGCGGCGTGCGCGCATAGTCGCGGAAGTCGTCGACCATGCGCTTCATCGCATCGACCTGCTTGACGATGGTGGTGGTGGCGCGGCTGAGCAGGTCCGCATCGGGCTGCTCCAGCTTGCCTTCGAGCTTCATCTGCAGGCGCTCGGCCGACAGCTGGATCGGCGTGAGCGGATTCTTGATTTCATGCGCGAGGCGGCGTGCCACCTCGCCCCAGGCGATCGAGCGCTGTGCGGAAATGACGTCGGAAATATCATCGAACACGACGATGTAGCCGCTGCCGGACTCCAGCGGCAGGCGCGAACCGCGCGCCAGCAAGGTGATGTCATGCTCGTCGGCACTGCTGCCCAGGCGGCGCGGAATCTCGATCTGCCGCTGCCAGTGCAGGCGCTGCTGGTTGCGGCCCGACGCCGATTGCGCGCTTTGCGCCGTGAAGGCGCTGATGATGGCGCCGCCAAATTCTTCCATTCCAGCAATATGCGCCAGCGGCTGGCCCACCATGCTCGTGCCCGAATGCTGGAGGATGCGCTCGACCGATTCATTGCAGGTCACCAGCTTGAAGTCGCCGTCGAGCACCATCACGCCGGCCGACATGTTCGCCAGCACCGATTCCAGGTGGGCCTTGGCGTTTTGCAGCGCGGCGCGGTTGCTTTCCACGGCCGTGCGCGCATCGAGCAACTGGCGCGTCATGATGTTGAACGACTGCGTCAGGGTACCCAGTTCATCCTTGGTGGCGACGATGGGGCGCGGCGACAGGTCGCCTTCGGCCACGGCGCGCGTGCCTTCGGCCAGCAGCAGCAGGGGCTGAGCCAGGTTGCCCGCGATCAGGAAAGCGCTGCCGATGGCGCCAAAGATGGCCAGCAGCAAGGTCAAAGTGAGGATTTCCATGTACATCTTGCGCAGACCCACGCGCGCGACGAAACGTTCCTTGTATTCGCTGTAGGCGGCGCGCAGCACTTCGCCATTCGTCGCCAGCTTGGGCGGCACCGCCTGCAGCAGTTGCAGATAGCGGGGCGACACGGACGGCCCCGGCACGGCCACCAGCACGCGCAGGCGCAGGCTGGCCGCCGTTTCCAGCGACGCCGGCAGGCCTGAGCGGAAACCGCCGCCGCCCGACTCCGTGCCATCGTCGTGCAATTCCAAGCCCCCTTCGGCCGAGGCATAGCCGGCCGGCGAGGCCGCCTGCACCAGCATGGCCGGCGTCGGCAAGTCGGCCGCGCTGTGCGGCCCCGCGCTGGCCAGCAGCACGCCGTCGCCGCTGACGAGCATGGCGTTTTGCATGCCCTCCTCGCGCAACAGGCTGGTCAGCACGGCCGGGCCGGCCACCGGGTCGGCGCCCATTTCTTCGACCGCCTTGTGGCCCCGGTGATCGAGCTCGACCAGGGCCGCATCGAGGCCGGCACGGCCCAGCTCAATCCCCGATTCCAGCGCCGCTTCGATCTTGACGTTGAACCAGGATTCGATGGAGTGGGAGACGAATTGCACGGAGACAAGGAAAATCACGAGGCCCGGCAGGATGCCGACGGCGGCGAACAGCATCACCAGGCGAGTCATCAGCTTGGAGCCGAACTTGCCGCTCTTGTAGCGCGCGTACAGGCGGGCCAGGGAAATGCCCACCAGCGCCAGCAGGGACACGGCGACGGCCGCGTTCAGGCCCAGCAGCCAGGTGTAGTAACGGTCGAAAAAGCCGGAGTTGTCGGAAGCCGACGCCAGCAGGAACAGCAGGATACTGACAATGCCGCCGCCCACCACCAGCAGATAGCGCAATGCTTGACTCACTACTCCGCCGTATACAAAAAGGTTTTTTTATTCGAAGCCAGGCGCCAGTCGCTGTTATTGAAGGCATTGACCTGTATCGGCTTGGGCAGGTAGTCGCGGTCCATGCCCATGCGCAAGGTGACGTTATACGTCTGCCCCACTTTCAGTTCGCCGCGCCGCGCCACCAGCCAGCGGCTGGGACGGCGGATCAGGAACAGCGCATCGTCGAGCGTGGCAAAGCTTTGCTGCAAGCCGCCGCCCGACACGTGGTACTGGCGCGTGAGCACGTTGTACGACAGCCGGCTGGTCTGGCGCGCCACGATGGCCTTTTCATCGAACCAGTACCAGCGGGGCCGGGTCAGTTCGATTTCCGTCGTGAAAAACAGCGGCACGCCATGCTGCACGGCATCATCGAGGTCATGATTGAGCTCGAAGGAATATGTGGCGGCCAGCTTGTAGCCCTCTTCGCTAGACTCGATGTAGGCACGGGTGATCTCGACCATATCGGCGGCATGCGCGCGTGGCATGGTACATGCCAGCATCAGCAGCAGGGCCAGGAGTCGGAAGAGTCGTGTTGTCACAAGTGTGCCGGTGTAGTCCGTAGAATAAGGTTCGACGAATCGCTCAAGCCGCATTTTTTTGGAATAGCGCATAGAACAAACCGTCGTGGTCCTGCTCCGCGCTGCCGGTCGGCAACAGCTGGCCAGGCGCTGTCAATCGGGTCGCATTATTGCGCACCGCAAATGCCGCCGCCTGTGCCTCGGACTCCTGCGGCCACAATGAACATGTCACGAACAGCAATTTACCATCGGGGCGCAGCATCTGCCACAGGTTGTCCAGAATTTTGGATGAAAGTGTTGCAAGTTGGAACGCGTCACCCTTGCGGCGCAACCAGCGGATATCGGGATGGCGGCGCACGATGCCCGAGGCCGTGCACGGCACGTCGGCCAGGATGCGGTCGTACTGCTGGCCGTCCCACCACGCGCTCGATTGCGCATCCTGCGCCTTCAAGGTGGCGTCCAGGCCCAGGCGCTCGAGGTTTTCCGCGATGCGCGGCAAACGCTTGGCGTCCGCGTCGATGGCGGTCACGTGCACGTCGGCCAGTTCCAGGATGTGGCAGGTCTTGCCGCCCGGCGCCGCGCAGGCATCGAGCACGCGCATGCCGTCCTGCAAGTCCAGCAGCGGCGCGGCCAGTTGCGCGCCAGCATCCTGCACGGAGACGACGCCCTGCTCGAAGCCGGGGATCAGGGCCACGCCGATCGGCTTGTCCAGGCGCACGGCGAACGGTCCCACCTGGCGCGCGGCAATGCCCGCCTCCGCCAGCACGGCCAGATACGCTTCGACCGTGCTCTTGCGGCGGTTCACGCGCAAGGTCAATGGCGGCACGGCATTGCCGGCCGTCAAAATGGCTTGCCAGTCGCGCGGATAGGCCAGGCGCAGCGAGTCGATCCACCACTGCGGATAATTCCATTGCGCCAACGGTTGCTGCAGGGCCGCTTCCAGCAAGGATTTGCGCTCGCGCAAGAAACGGCGCAAGACGGCGTTGACCATGCCCTTGGCGTGCGCCAGGTCAGGGTGCGACGTGGCGACCGTGACGGCCTGGTCGACCACCGTGAATTCTTCGTATGGCTGCTCGCCCGGCTCGGCCGACATCAAGGACAGCGCGCAGCACAGCAAGGCGGCCAGCATCGGCGGCTCAGGCGCCTTCGACGTCATCAGGCCGACGAGGGTTTCGCTGCGGCCCAGCTGGCGCATGGTACGGTAGGAAATATCCTGGATGGCGCCGCGCGCCTGCGGGCTGGCGTTCGATTGCGTAAACACCTTGGCCAGCGCCTGCGGCAGGGCCGTGCCCGTGCGCACTTGCGCTACGGCATTGGCCGCGCCCAGCAGGCAAAATGCCAGCGAGTCGGCGCGCAAATCGGGCTGGAAGCCTGGCTGCAAGACCGGTTTCAGATCGGGATGGTAGCTGGGACGCAATTTCGGTACGGCAGGAGCCTGGCCTGGCGCCGGCTTGGTTTTCAATTTCAGCGTGGGGCGCTTGTTCATAGTTATCCGGTGTGGCTGCGCGCGGCGGGCTGCATGGAGGCAAAGTCGCGGCCGCGCGTCATCAATAAAGGGTCGATTGTAGCGTTTGTGGCGCCCTCTGGCCCAAGCGATTGCAGCGATACCTGTAAATTGCGGCAAAAAACTGCATATATACAAGCAGAATGCACCATGCTGATGTTTTCGCGCACCAACATGGGCATGCTGTCCTGATAATATCGTGAAACGCGCCGGCACGGGAACACTGCCGGCTGGCGTATTGTTCCCGGCGGCAAACCAGTATAATTAACGCAGTCTGGGCGGCTTGTGTACTTGCCGTCCGTTTTGCTTTTTGATTCATTCTATTCATTCTTAACGCGGTTCCACCGCCATCCTGCTCATGCTCGCCCAACAGAAACAAGAAATCATCGCCCTGTTCCAGGCCGCCCTCGCTCCCGTCCTGGCCGGCACTACGCTCGAGCCTACCGTGGTGCTCGAGCGACCACGCGATGCATCGCATGGCGACGTCGCCTGCAATATCGCCATGCAACTGGCCAAGCAGCTGAAACAGAATCCCCGCGAACTGGCGCAAACCATCGTGACGGCCGTGCTGGCCAACCCGGCCGGCAAGGGCCTGGTCGAGGCAGTGGAAATAGCCGGTCCCGGCTTCATCAACGTGCGCGTGTCAAACGCCGCCAAGCAGGCCGTGGTGAAAACCATCTTGAGCGAAGCCGACAGCTATGGCCGCAGCACGGCAGGCGCCGGCAAGCAAGTCATCCTGGAATTCGTCTCGGCCAATCCGACCGGTCCGCTGCACGTGGGCCACGGCCGCCAGGCGGCTCTGGGCGACGCCCTGTCCTCGCTGTTCGACGCGCAAGGCTACAAAGTGACGCGCGAGTTCTACTATAACGACGCGGGCGTGCAGATCCAGACCCTGGCCAACTCCGTGCAGGCGCGCGCGCGCGGCTTCAAGCCGGGCGACGCCGAATGGCCCGAGTCCGCCTACAACGGCGACTACATCGCCGATATCGCCAACGACTTCAAGGCCGGCAAGACCGTCTCGGCCAGCGATGGCCAGCCTGCCACGGCCAATGGCAACGTGGAAGACATCGACTCGATCCGCCCGTTCGCCGTCACCTACCTGCGCAACGAGCAGGACATCGACTTGCAGGCGTTCGGCGTGAAGTTCGACAATTACTACCTGGAATCGTCGCTGTACGCGGACGGCAAGGTCAATAACGCCGTCGAAACCTTGATCAAGGCGGGCCACACCTACGAGCAGGATGGCGCGCTGTGGCTGCGCACCACCGACTTCGGCGACGACAAGGACCGCGTGATGCGCAAGACGGACGGCACCTACACGTATTTCGTGCCGGACGTCGCGTACCACTTGGTGAAATGGCAGCGCGGCTTCGTGCAGGCCATCAATATCCAGGGCAGCGACCACCACGGCACCATCGCCCGCGTGCGCGCCGGCCTGCAGGCCGTCGACATGGGCATCCCGCAAGGCTACCCCGACTACGTGCTGCACAAGATGGTCACCGTCATGAAAGACGGCGAAGAAGTCAAGATTTCGAAGCGCGCCGGCTCCTACGTGACCGTGCGCGACCTGATCGAATGGTCGGGCGGCGGCGACATCGCCAAGGGCCGCGACGCCGTGCGCTTCTTCCTGATCTCGCGCAAGGCCGACACGGAATTCGTCTTCGACGTCGACGTGGCGCTGAAAACCACCGATGAAAACCCCGTCTATTACGTGCAGTACGCGCATGCGCGCATCTGCCGCATCCTGGAAAACTGGGGCGGCGATGAAAGCACGGTTGCCGGCGTTGACCTGTCTCCCCTGACGGCGCCGACGGAAGCGACCCTGCTGGCGACCCTGGCCGCCTATCCGGAAATGCTGGCGCGCGCGCAAGCGGAACTGGGACCGCATCAAGTCGCCTTCTACCTGCGCGACCTGGCCGCCAACCTGCACAGCTTCTACTTCGCCGAAAAAGTGCTGGTCGAGGACGAAGCCGTCAAGATGGCCCGCCTGGCTCTCGTCATCGCCGCGCGCCAGGTACTGCGCAACGGCCTGGCACTGATCGGCGTGTCCGCGCCAAACAAAATGTAATCGCGAAGGTCAAACAGTCAATGAATCATGTTTCCCGCTTCTCTTCGTCCCGGCGCCAGCAGGGCAATACCCTGGTCGGCATCATCATCGGCCTGGTCATCGGCCTGGGCATCGCCGTCGTGGTCGCCCTGGTGATCACCAAGGGCGCCTCGCCGTTCACCGACAAGTCGGGCAAGGCCGGCAAATCGGCCGAACCGACGGCCGGCCAGATCGCCGACCCGAACAAGCCGATGTACGGCAACAAGGAAGCGGCCAAGGAAGCGGCGCGCGACTTCTCCAAGGAGCCACGCGAGATCGTCACGCCGACGCAGCCGGCAGCACCGGCGCCAGCTCCCGCGCAGCAGCCGAAGGCGCCGCCGCCGGACGCGCTGCAGGAATTGATCGGTACATTGAAAGACAAGCCAGCGCCGAAAACACCGGTGGCAGCGCCAGCGCCGCAAGCGAAGGCCGACGTGAAAGAGGCGAAGGCCGATGCAGCCAGCGACAAATGGATTTATTATCTGCAGGCCGGCGCCTTCCACGACATGTCGGACGCCGAAAGCACGCGCGGCAAACTGGCGCTGCTCGGCTTCGAAGCGGCCATCAGCGACCGCAGCACCGACGCCGGCGTGCTGCACCGCGTGCGCATCGGGCCGTTCAACCAGCTCGAAGCGATGAACCGCGCGCGCACCAAACTGTCTGAAAACGGCATCGACGTCGCCGTCGTCCGCAACCAAAAATAAGGAACCAGCATGCGTTTTCTGAAGAACATCCTGATCGCCGCCGCACTGTGCACCGCCGCCATGGGCGCATCGGCCTCGCCGGCCGACCCGAAGAACGGCGTCGAATACGAAACCCTGCCCACGCCGCAGGCGACGGAATCGGGCAAGAAAATCGAAGTGACGGAATTCTTCGCCTATTACTGCCCGCATTGCAACGTGCTCGAGCCGCAACTGGCGGCCTGGGTCAAGAAACAGGGCGACAACATCGTCTTCAAGCGCGTGCACGTGTCGCGCGATGAAAGCGTGGCGCCGCAGCAGCGGCTGTTCTTCACCCTGCAAGCCATGGGCCTGGTCGACAAGCTGCACACCAGCGTCTTCCACGCCATGCATGTGGAACGCAACCGCCTGAACACCGACGATGCCGTCTTCGACTTCGTCGCCAAGCAGGGCGTGGACCGCCAGAAATTCATCGACACCTACCGTTCGATGGGCATTTCGGCCCGCGTGCGCCGTGCGGATGCCATGATGCAGGGCTATAACGTGACGTTCTGGCCCATGATCGCCATCGATGGCCGCTACATCACGTCGCCTTCGCAAGCCGATCAGGGCAGCAAGTCGGCCAAGAACGAAGAGCAGTTGAACGCCCAGGCGCTCACCGTGATGGACGTGCTGGTCGCGAAAGCCAAAGCGGAAAAGAAATAAGCATGGCCACTACCCTGGCGCGCCCGGGCATCGCCTGATGCAACGCGTTTTCATCACGGGCGCGTCGAGCGGATTGGGCGCCGCCCTGGCGCTGAAGTACGCGCGCCAGGGCGCCCAATTGGGCTTGCTGGCCCGCCGCGGCGACACGCTGCGGCAACTGATCGCTTCCCTGCCCCACCCTGAACGCCACCGCGCCTATGCCGTCGATGTGTGCGACCACGCCGCCCTGAAAAGCGCGGCCGATGACTTCATCGCCCATGCCGGCGGCATCGACATCGTCATCGCCAGCGCCGGCGTGTCGTACGGCACCCTGAGCGAACACGCGGAAGACCTCGACGCCTTCGCGCGCCTCATGGCCATCAACGTCACGGCCACCGTCGCCACCTTCGCGCCCTTCATCGCCGCCATGAAAAACCAGGGCAGCGGACGCCTGGTGGGCATCGGCAGCGTGGCCGGCATTCGCGGCCTGCCCGGTGCCGAAGCCTACAGCGCCTCGAAAGCGGCCATCATCAGCTACTGCGAATCGCTGCGCCTGGAATTGAAACCGGCGGGCATCAAGGTCGTCACCATCACGCCCGGCTACATCGACACGCCGATGACGCGCCACAACGCCTACCGCATGCCTTTCCTGATGCCGGCCGAAAAATTCGCCGTGCGCGCCGCGCGCGCCATCGCCGACGGCGACAGCTACCGCGTGATCCCGTGGCAGATGGGCGTCGTCGCCAAGCTGCTGCGCGCGCTGCCCAATGCCGTCTACGACCGGGCCTTCGCGAATGCGCCGCACAAGGCGCGCAACTGACCCTATCACCATGACGAAGCACTCAGACTTGAACAGCGCGGCCATCGCCGCCCATTGCGCCACGGGCGCCGCCCACGTATGCATAGAGGTGGTCGACGAAACGGGATCGACCAACGCCGACTTGCTGGCGCGCTGCGCCACCCTGGCCGGCCCGACCCTGCGCATCGCCGGCCAGCAGACGGCCGGACGGGGGCGCGCCGGACGGCCGTGGGTGTCGCAGGCGGACGCCAGCCTGATGTTCTCGCTGGCCTGGCGCTTCAAGGGACCGCTGCATCAGCTGGTGGGATTGCCGCTGGCCGTCGGCGTGGCGCTGGCCGAAACCATGTCCTCGCTGGGCGTGCCGGTGCAGCTGAAGTGGCCGAACGACCTGCTCAAGGATGGCCATAAACTGGCCGGCATTCTCGTCGAAACGCAGCAGGCACCCGACGGCGGCGTGTGGGCCGTCATCGGCTGCGGCATCAATCTGCTGATGCCCGATGCGCTGGAACGGCAGATCGGCCGCAGCGTCTCGGCCGTGCCCTGGCTCGCGCAGATGGAACGCAATACCCTGGTAGCCGCGCTCTTGAGCCGCCTGGCCGGCGTGCTGGCCGAATTCGACGACACGGGCTTTGCGCCGTTTACGGAGCGCTGGAACCTGCTGCACGCCTGGCAGGGCCAGCACGTGAAAATCCTCGACAACGGCCAGCTGCTACAGCAAGGCGTGGCGGCCGGCGTGGATCACCTGGGCCGCCTGCTGCTGCGCACCGATGGCGGCCTGCAGGAAGTCATGTCCGGCGACGTGTCCTTGCGCCTGCTGGGGGAGTAAGCACATGCTGCTGCTGATCGACGCCGGCAATACGCGCATCAAATGGGCACTCGTGGCTAACGACAGTGCCGCCGGCGGCTGGCTGGCCAGCGGCGCCGTCGCGCATGCGCAGATCGACACCCTGGCTGCGCAATGGGCGCAACTGGCCATCCATGAGGCGCTGCTGTCGAACGTGGCCGGCGCCGTCATCGGCACGCGCCTGCGCGCCATGCTGCCGGTCGCTGCCCGCGACTTTGTCTCGCTGCCGCAGCTGGCGGGATTGACGAACGGCTACCGCGCGCCGTCGCAGCTGGGGTGCGACCGCTTTGCCGCCGCCATCGGCGCGCAAGCGCTGGCGCCTGGCCTGCCCGTCATCGTCGCCAATTGCGGCACCGCCACCACCATCGACGCCGTCACGGCCGATGGCGTTTTCCTCGGCGGGATGATCTTGCCGGGACTGGGACTGATGGCCAGCTCGCTGGCGCGCAACACGGCGCAGCTGCCGCAAATCGCCAGCGACGCCGCGCTGCCGGCCGGCTTTGCCGACAACACGGACGACGCCATCCTCTCCGGCTGCCTGGCGGCCCAGGCGGGCGCCATCGAACGGGCCGTGCGCATGCACGGCGCCAGCGCCTGCCTGCTGTCGGGCGGCGCCGCGCCGCGCATCGCACCGGCCCTGGCGCTGGCGGTGCCGCTGCACCTGGTCGATAATATCGTCATGATCGGCCTGCAAGCGGCCGCGCGCGCCGGGGCCGCAGGAACACAAGGAAACCACGTATGCTGAAATTCGTCTTCTGGCTGCTGGCCGGCGTCAACCTGCTGGTGCTGGCCATCGGCCAGGGTTATCTGGGCAGTTTTCGCGCCGAGACGCGCGAACCGGCGCGCCTGAAAAACCAGCTGCAGGCGAGCAAGCTCACCTTGCTGACGCAGGAGCAGGCCACGGCGCCCGCCGCGCCGCCAGCCACCGCCGGCGCGACAGCGGCAGCGGCAACGGCGGCGCCATCGTATGCGTGCACGGAAGTGGGCAATTTCCTGCTGGCCGACGGCCGCCGCTTCGAAGCGCAACTGGCCGCGCTGGACCTGGGCGACCGCCAGTCGCGCCGCAACGTGGCCGGCCAGGACATTTCCAGCTACATGGTGTACATCCCGCCGCAGGGCAGCAAGGAAGGCGCCGACCGCAAGGCCGGCGAATTGAAGCAGCTGGGCGTGACGAATTACTTCATCATGAATGAAAGCAGCCCGCTACGCTGGGGCATTTCACTGGGCGTGTTCAAGTCGGAAACGAGCGCGCAAAGCCAGCTGGCAATGCTCAACAAACAGGGCGTGCACAGTGCCCGCATCGCGCCGCGCTACAGCGCCAGCAAGCAATTCGCTTACCAGTTCCGCGACCTCGACGCGGCCACGCGCGCGCGGCTGGAGAAAATCAAGGCGCAGTTCCCGGAGCAGGAACTGCGCACCTGTAAATGACTGCTGACAATCGCGTCGGATTACGGCGCCTTGCGCCTAATCCGACCTACGTTCATCTCTCAATGACGATGGGCTTGATGCCAGCCAGGTAGGTCGGATTAGCGCTTGCGCGTAATCCGACAACGCCAGCGACGCCAACCATGGTGTCGGATTACGCGCTTGCACACCTCGGCGGCCCCGCTATTCCGACCTACGCTTACCTCTCAATGACGATCGGTTTGACACCCGCCGACGCCGGCAGGCTGGCCGCCGCGCGCGCCGCATCGGTGCGGCTCGTAAACGGTCCGCCGTACAGGCGGAACAACGGGCCGGCCGGCACCACATCGAGATTGCCCAGCGTTTGCGCATACGGCGCCAGTTGCTCGCGGCCCGCTTCCGCATTGTCCGCACGCGAATAGGCGCCCAGCTGCAGGTAGAAGCCGGTGGCCAGCGCCGCTGGCGCGGGCGCGGCTACGGTGGAATCGACCGCTGACAGCGCGGTGACTTCAGGCTGCACCACGGCGCGCATTTCCGGTTCGCTGTCGGCCGGCGTATCGATCGACCTGGCCACCACCGACGGCACCGGCTTCGGCGCCGCGCGAGCGGCCAGGATGGCGTCGATATCGGCCGGC
The DNA here is from genome assembly GCF_019345575.1 of Janthinobacterium sp. NKUCC08_JDC. NCBI lineage: Bacteria > Pseudomonadati > Pseudomonadota > Betaproteobacteria > Burkholderiales > Oxalobacteraceae > Janthinobacterium > Janthinobacterium sp. NKUCC08_JDC. Next base: position 136,973 of record NZ_JAHKQW010000015.1, read on the forward strand.
AGCAGGCGTTCGACGACCACCTGGTGGCTGCCCTTGCCAAGGAAGCCCAGTTTCAGCGCCGCCGTATAGGACACGTCGATGACGCGCGTGGCGTGGAACGGGCCGCGGTCGTTGATGCGCACGATCACCTGCTGGCCGCTGTCGATGCTCGTCACGCGCGCATACGATGGAATCGGCAAGGTCGGGTGGGCCGCCGTCATCTTGTACATATCGTAGATTTCGCCTGACGAGGTGCGCTGGCCATGGAACTTCTTGCCATACCAGGTGCCCGTGCCCTTCTGCTTGAACGGTTCGTTGTCGGTGATCGGCGTGTAGGTCTTGCCGAAGACGACATACGGGCGGTTCGAGCGCGTCGAATACGGCTCGTTGCGCACTTCCGCATCGGGTACGTCGCGCAGGTTGGCGGGCGGATTGTCACCGGGGCCGTCATCCTTGTAGTAGCCGCCGCGCCCGGAGCCGGCCGCCGGCAATACCGGCAAGGTGGGATCCTGGCGTACGGGCACCTTGACCTTGCCGCCGGACGGCAGCGGCACGTTATTCGATGCGGGCTTTTGCGGCGTGGTGCCGCAGGCGGCCAGGGTCAGCAAGACCGCCAGGCTCAATCCGCGTGTGGCAAAGGTGTCGAAAGGCGCCCGCATCAGGTCTGCACCAGCTTGCGGTGGCGCTGAATACTCATCAGGATACCGGTGGCCACGCCCAGGGTCAGCAGCGCGGTGCCGCCATAGCTGAGGAATGGGAGGGGGACGCCGACCACCGGCACGATGCCGCTGACCATGCCCATGTTGACAAAGGCGTACGTAAAGAAAATCATAGTTATCGCTCCTGCCAGCAGGCGAGTGAAAAAACTGGGGGCGTTGGCGGCGATCATCATCCCCCGTCCCACCAGCAGCAAATACATCAGCATCAGGATCAAGTTACCGACCAGGCCGAATTCCTCGGAATATACGGCAAAAATAAAATCGGTCGTGCGCTCCGGAACGAATTCCAGGTGGGCCTGCGTGCCGTGCGTCCAGCCCTTGCCCGTCATGCCGCCGGAACCGATGGCGATGATGGACTGGATGATATGGAAGCCCTTGCCCAGCGGGTCCTTGGTCGGGTCGATCAGCATCATCACGCGGTCGCGCTGGTAATCATGCAGGTGCGACCAGGCGATCGGCAGGCAGGACACAAAGGTGATCAGCAAGCCGGCCAGCACCTTCCACGACAGGCCGGCCAGGAAGATGACGGTAAAGCCGGCCGCCACCACCAGCAGCGCCGTGCCCAGGTCGGGCTGGCGCGCGATCAGGTACACGGGCACCAGCAGCAGCACGGCCGCCATCAGGAACGACTTCCAGCGCAGGGCGCCCGCATTATGCTGGAAGAACCAGGCCAGCATCAGCGGCGTGGCGATCTTCAGGAATTCGGACGGCTGGATGTCGATCACGCCGATATGCAGCCAGCGCCGCGCACCGAGCTTGATGGTGCCGAACAGCGCCACGGCCACCAGCAGGATCACAGATACCGTGTACACGGGCACGGCGATGCGCATCATCATCTGCGGCGTGACATTGGCCGCCACCCACATGACAAAAAAGCACAGCAGGATGTTGCGCAGGTGATCCTCGATCTTGCCGGGGATGCCGATGCTGGCCGAATACAGGGTCAGCAAGCTGGTACTGAGCAGCATCAGGATGATGATCATCAGCGGCGGATCGAACACCGCCAAGTAGGGTTTGGCGCGCCGCCACAGCGAGCGCCTCTCGTTAATGGGCATGTGCTTCCTTATTGCCTGGCAGGTGCCGGGGCGGCCTGCTCGTCCGTGATTTCTTCCAGGGTGCGCACTTCGTCGACATCTTCCTTGGGCACCTTGGTGGTGTCCCTTTCCTTGTCGCTCGGACGCTTGCCCAGCAGGTAGTAGTCGAGCGCCTTGCGCGCGATCGGGGCGGCCACGCCGGCGCCGAAGCCCGCGTTTTCCACCACGATGGCGATCGCGATACGCGGCTTGTCGGCCGGCGCGAAGGCCGTAAACAAGGCGTTGTCGCGCAGGCGCTCGGCCAGCAGCTTGGCATTGTACTTCTCGTTTTTCTTGATGCCCACCACCTGTGCCGTACCCGTCTTGCCGCCCACCGTGTACTGCACGCCGGTGAAGATGCGCGCGGCCGTGCCGCCCTGTTCGCTCGTCACGCCCACCATGGCGCGCTTGATGGTGTCGATGTTTTCCTGCTTGAGCGGAATGCGGTAGCTTTCCTTCGGCACCGTCAGGGTGCGCGCGCGCGTGGCGGCGTCTTCGATGATCTTCACCAGATGCGGCTTCATCACCACGCCGTTGTTGGCCAGGTTGGCCGTCGCGTGGGCGATCTGCAGCGGCGTGTAGGAATTGTAGCCGGAGCCGTTACTCACCGAAATCGTGTCGCCGCCCACCCATTTTTTCTGCTGCGGCGTCTTGAAGCGGTTGCGCTTCCATTCCGTCGACGGCAGCACGCCCGTCTTTTCGTTATTCAGGTCGATGCCCGTCAGCTGGCCGAAGCCGAACGGCTTCATGAAGTCGTGAATGGCGTCGATGCCCATGTCGCGGCCCAGCTGATAGTAATAGGTGTTGCACGAGACGACGATGGACTTGTGCATGTCCACCGTGCCATGGCCGCCGACTTTATCGTCGCGGAACATATGCCCGCCCAGCATGAAGAAACCGGGATCGGAAATCGACTGGCTCGGCGTGCGCTTGCCCAGTTCCAGCGCGGCCAGCGCCATGAAAGGCTTGAAAGTCGAGCCGGGCGCGTAGGTGCCGGACAGGGGACGGTTGACCATCGGCCGGTCCAGCGAGGTATTGAGTTCGTTCCAGCTTTGCTGGTCGATACCGTCGACGAACAGGTTCGGGTCGTAGCCGGGCTTGGACACGTAGGCGAGGATGTCGCCCGTGGCCGGGTCGATGGCCACGGCCGCGCCGCGCCATTCGCCGAACGCTTCCTCGACCACTTTTTGCAGTTCGATGTCGATCGACAGGATCAGGTTGTTGCCGGGGGTGGCCGCCGTGCGCGACAGGGTGCGCATGGCGCGCCCGCCGGCCGACACTTCCACTTCTTCGTAGCCGGTGGTGCCGTGCAGCTGCTTTTCGTAGCTTTTTTCCAGGCCTTCCTTGCCGATATGGTCGGTGCCATTGTAGTTGGCCGCGTCCTCGCCCTCTTCCAGCGCCTTGGATTCATTGCGGTTGATGCGGCCGATGAAGCCCACCACGTGCGAGGCCACTTCGCCCATCGGATACTGGCGGAACAATCGCGCCTGCACCTCGACGCCGGGGAAACGGAAACGCTGCGCCGTGAAGCGCGCCACTTCCTCGTCCGTCAAACGCGTGCGCAGCGGCACGCTGACGAAGTTCTTCGATTCTTCCAGCAGCTTCTTGAAGCGGCGGCGATCCTTGATGTCGATCTGCACCAGGGTCGACAGCTCGTCGATCACGGAATCGAGGCTGGCGCTCAATTTCGACGGCGTGATTTCCAGGGTGTAGGCCGAGTAATTGCGCGCCAGGACCACGCCGTTGCGGTCGAGGATCAGGCCGCGCGTAGGCACGATGGGCACCACGGCGATGCGGTTGTCCTCGGCCTTGGTCGCATAGTCCTCGTGCTTGATCACCTGCAGCCAGATGAAGCGCGCCAGCAGCAGCGAAAAGCAGACGAAGACGAGCGCGCCCAGGATGGTCAGGCGCATGCGGAAAAAATGCAGTTCGCGCTCGGTGTTCTTGAGTTCAGTCATGGCAGGCGCTCGTCAGATCGGCCGGTTATGGTCGCGGTCCACGGCGCGGCGCTGCGGTGCCAGCAAGATCCACGTGACGATGGGCCACAGGGCGACGGCGACGAAGCTCTCGATGAAATTGAGCCAGCCGGGGAAGCGGCCCGAAACGATCAAGCGCGTCAGCAATTGCAGCGCCTGCGTCAGCAGCAGCAGCGGCAGCACGTGCAGCGCCTGCGTCATGATGGGGAACCACAGCACGCGGCGGTGCATCATGATGGCGAAATACGACAGCAAGGTGTAGGCCAGCGCGTTCTCGCCCAGCAGGGTAGAGTCGTGCACGTCCATCATCAGGCCCATGAAGAAGGCCACGCCGATGCCGACCTTGCGCGGCTGGTGGATGCCCCAGAAGACCAGCACCAGCGCGACGAAATCGGGTACGCCGACGAACTGCCCCCATGGCAGCAGGTTCAGCAGAAAAGCGCATAGCAGGGAAAAGCCGATGAACAGGGGGCTGACCGGCAGCAGGATGTAATGCGGGCGGTTCATCGTGTCGCTTCCTTCGGTGGCACGGCGGCAGGTGCGGGCGCGGGCGTCGCAGGTTTTGCGGGCGCGGGCGCGGCCGCGTTGGCGGCAGGCGGCTTGGCGGCAGGCGCTGCAGCTGCCGCAGCCTCCTTGGCAGGGTCCTTGATCGGCGCCATCTTGCCGGCGATCTTGCGGCCCGTCTTGACTTCCTCAGCGGGCGGACGCGGCGGAATCTCGGGCGACGTCATCAAAATGAGCAGCTGGGTGTTGCGTTCGATGCCGGCCAGCGGCTGGCACACGACGCGGCCGAACGGGCCATGCGCATTGCGCTCGACCAGGGTCACGCGCGCCACGGCCAGGCCAGCCGGGTACAGGCCGTCGAGGCCCGAGGTAATGACGATGTCGCCGATCTGGATGTCGGCGCTGGGGGCCGTGAAGCGCAGCTCCATGGTGCCGGACTTGCCGCGCCCGATGGCCACGCTGCGCACGCCATTGCGCAGCAGCTGCACGGGAATGGCCTGCTCCTCATCGGTCAGCAAGGTCACTTCGGAGGTGAACGGGAACACGCGCGTGACCTGTCCCACCACACCGAGGTTGTCGATCACGGGGCGGCCCAGTTCCACGCCATGTTGGATACCGCGATCGAGCACGATCTTGCGCGTGGCCGAATCGCGCGTGTCGTACAGCACTTCGGCCATCATGGTCTTGACGGGGACGCGCTCGCGCGCTTCCATCAGCTTGCGCAGGTGGTTGTTTTCAACGATGTTGAGCTGCGCCTGCTGCAGGATCTGCGCCGAGGCGATCTGTTCGTGCTTCAGGTCGCGCACCTGTTTTTCCAGGGCGGACAGCGAAGAAAAGTAATTGCCGACGCCAAGCGCCACATCGCGCGGCACCAGCGCCGCCATCTGCACCGGATACAGCACGGTGCCGACTGCCTGGCGCACGGCCGTCAGCGCGTGCATGCGCGAATCGACCAGCAGCAGGGCGATAGAAATGCCGGCGAACACCATCATCTTGACGCGGGCGGAGGCGCCTTGTTTGAAAAGTGGCGGAGGACTGTATTCCATGACTTCCAATGATCAGGCCAGGCGCAGTGCGCCAACGTGCAGGCCCCGGTCAAACGCCGGCGCCAAAACCAAAAAAAGGCCGGATTGGTTTCCGGCCCTTCTGTCAGATTATTCGTAGGAGAAGATCGAGCCGAGCTTGTCCATACGTTCCAGTGCCATCCCGGAACCGCGCACCACGCAGGTGAGCGGATCCTCGGCCACCAGCACCGGCAGGCCGGTTTCCTCCATCAGCAGGCGGTCCAGGTCGCGCAGCAGTGCGCCGCCGCCCGTCAGCATCATGCCTTTTTCGGCAATGTCGGCGCCCAGTTCCGGCGGCGTCTGTTCCAGCGCGTTTTTCACGGCCGAGACGATGTTGTTCAGCGGGTCGGTCAGCGCTTCGAGGATCTCGTTGCTGGAGATGGTGAACGAGCGCGGGATGCCTTCGGACAGGTTGCGGCCCTTGACTTCCATTTCCTTCACTTCCGAACCAGGGAAAGCCGAACCGATGGCTTTCTTGATGGCTTCGGCCGTCTGTTCGCCAATCAGCATGCCGTAGTTGCGGCGGATGTAGTTGACGATGGCTTCATCGAACTTGTCGCCGCCCACGCGCACGGAACCCTTGTAGACCATGCCGCCCAGCGAGATGATGCCCACTTCGGTCGTACCGCCGCCGATGTCGACCACCATCGAGCCGGTCGCTTCGGACACGGGCAAGCCCGCGCCGATGGCCGCGGCCATCGGTTCTTCGATCAGGTACACCTGCGAGGCGCCGGCGCCCAGCGCCGATTCGCGGATCGCGCGGCGTTCGACCTGGGTCGAACCGCAAGGAACGCAAATGATGATGCGCGGCGATGGACGGAAGAATTTCGAGTCGTGCACCATGCGGATGAATTGCTTGAGCATTTGCTCGGTCACGGTGAAGTCGGCGATCACGCCATCTTTCATCGGACGAATCGCTTCGATATTGCCCGGCACCTTGCCCAGCATCTGCTTGGCTTCCTTGCCGACTGCCTGAATGGTCTTCTTGCCATTCGGACCGCCTTCCTGGCGGATGGCGACGACGGATGGCTCGTCCAGGACGATACCGAGGCCGCGTACATAAATAAGGGTGTTGGCCGTGCCCAAGTCAATGGCCAGATCGGTGGAGATATACCTGCGTAAAAAACCAAACATGAGTGTCCTGTAGCGCATCGAGCTGCGCAAAAGCTGTTTATGGGGAGTTTCAAAGCGGGCGCTTTCAGGCACCCTGAAAATCCGTGGAGGCGATTTTTTCGGGTTTCGCTTGGCGCTTGCGCAATCTTTTCTATGCTGCGGCAGCGGTCCATCAGCGCCGGCAACGCATTAACCCGCCATTCTACCTTATAATTTGAATGCGATTTGCTCAAAAACCATGGAAAAGTGCGACTCTTGCAGCCGCGAGTTACGCGGCATTCCTCGATTTTTGTGAGCAAAATAGCAGTAAATACCCGCGTTTTATCAAAACGCCAACTTAATACTAATGCGCGGCACTCCGCGCCATTCGCCATGTCCCTGACACTCTCCGACGTAAAACGCATCGCCCACCTGGCCCAACTTGAAATGGCCGACGACCAGGCCGTCACGTCTTTGGCCCAATTGAACAAGATTTTTGCACTGGCAGAACAAATGCAAGCCGTCAATACCGATGGCGTGGCGCCCCTGAGCCACCCGCTGGCCGCCCACATGGACAATATCGCCCTGCGCCTGCGCGAAGACCTGGCCACGGAACAGAACCGCCGCGACGCCTATCAGGCCGTGGCGCCGAAGGTACAAGATGGCTTGTATCTGGTCCCCAAGGTCATCGAATAAACACGCCGCTGCGTTGTTCCCGCCTTTTTGCTGAATATCAAAATAGAAACGCCATGCATACAAAATCCATCAAACAGCTGTCCACGCTTTTGCAGAACAAGGAAATTTCCGCCGTTGCGCTGGCGACGCATTTCCTCGACCGCATCGAAGCGGACAACTCGAACGCCTTTTTGCACGTCGACCGTGCCCTGACCCTGGCGCAAGCGGCCGAAGCGGACGCGCGCATCGCCGCCGGCACGGCCACGCCATTGACCGGCGTGCCGATCGCGCACAAGGACTTGTTCGTCACCAAAGGCTGGCGCACGACGGCCGGCTCGAAAATGCTGGCCAACTACGCCAGCCCGTTTGACGCCACCGTGGTGGAAAAATTCCAGGCGGCCGGCATGGTCACCTTGGGCAAGGTCAATTGCGATGAATTCGCCATGGGCTCCGGCAATGAGAACTCCGCCTTCGGCGCCGTGCGGAATCCGTGGGACAAGCACGCCGTGCCGGGCGGCTCGTCGGGCGGCTCGGCCGCCGCCGTGGCGGCCGGCCTGACGCCGGCGGCCACCGGCACCGACACGGGCGGCTCGATTCGCCAGCCTGCCGCTTTTTGCGGCATCACCGGCATCAAGCCGACGTATGGCCGCGTCTCGCGCTTCGGCATGATCGCCTTTGCCTCGTCGCTGGACCAGGGCGGCCCGATGGCCCGCTCGGCCGAAGACTGCGCCCTGCTCTTGAGTGCCATGGCCGGCTTCGACGAGCGCGATTCGACCAGCCTGTCGCCGGAACAAGGCGGCGTGGCGGAAGATTTTTCGCGCGACCTCGATCAACCGCTCACCGGCTTGCGCATCGGCGTGCCGCGCGAATACTTCGGCGAAGGACTGGCCAAGGACGTGGAAGCGGCCGTGCGCGGCGCGCTGGCGCAGTATGAAAAGCTGGGCGCCACCCTGGTCGACATCTCGCTGCCGAACACGGCCCTGTCGATTCCCGCCTACTACATGATCGCCCCGGCCGAAGCGTCGTCGAACCTGTCGCGCTACGATGGCGTGCGCTACGGCCACCGCGCCACCGAGTACAAGGACTTGCAGGACATGTACAAGAAGTCGCGCGCCCAGGGCTTCGGCCCGGAAGTGCAGCGCCGCATCATGGTCGGCACCTATGTGCTGTGCCACGGCTACTACGATGCCTACTACCTGAAGGCGCAAAAGATCCGCCGCCTGATCGCGCAGGATTTCGACGCCGTCCTGAATGGCCCGAACGCCGTCTGCGACGTCATCATGGGTCCGGTCGCGCCGACCGTCGCCTGGGACCTGGGCGACAAGACGGACGACCCGGTGGCGAACTACCTGGCCGACATCTACACCTTGTCGACCAGCCTGGCCGGCCTGCCCGGCATGTCGATACCTTGCGGCTTCGGCGAAGGCGAGAAAAACAGCAAGCGCCCCGTCGGCCTGCAAATCATCGGCAATTATTTTGGCGAAGCCAGGCTGCTGAACGTCGCCCACCAGTTCCAGCAAGTGACGGACTGGCATACGCGCAGCCCTGCCGGTATTTAATAAGAACAGACGCGCCGCCCAGGCGGCGCCACCAAAAAATAAGCGAGAACACTATGCAATGGGAAGTCGTCATCGGTCTTGAGAACCACGTGCAGCTCACGACCGAATCCAAAATTTTCAGCGGTTCGCCGATCAAGTACGGCGCCGACGCCAACACGCAGGCGAGTCCTGTCGACCTGGCCCTGCCAGGCGTGCTGCCGGTGATGAACAAGCAGGCCGTCGACCGCGCGATCCGCTTCGGCCTGGCCGTGGGCGCCACCGTCGCGCCGCACTCGGTCTTCGCGCGCAAAAACTATTTTTATCCGGATTCGCCGAAGGGCTACCAGATCAGCCAGTTCGAAGACCCCGTCGTCATCGGCGGCGCCCTGACCTTCGGCTACGAGAAGGATGGCGAATTCGTCACCAAGACGGTCAACCTGACGCGCGCTCATCTGGAAGAAGACGCCGGCAAGTCGCTGCACGAAGACTACGCGGGCATGAGCGGCATCGACTTGAACCGCGCCGGCACGCCGCTGCTGGAAATCGTCTCGGAACCGGAAATCCGCAGCGCCGCCGAAGCCGTGGCCTACGCCAAGGCCCTGCACTCGCTGGTCATGTGGCTGGGCGTTTGCGACGGCAACATGCAGGAAGGCTCGTTCCGCTGCGACGTCAACGTCTCCGTGCGCCCTGTCGGCCAGAAGGAATTCGGCACCCGCTGCGAAATCAAGAACTTGAACTCCTTCCGCTTCATCGAAGAAGCCGTGCACGTGGAAGTGCGCCGCCAGATCGAGCTGATCGAAGACGGCGGCAAGGTCGTGCAAGCGACGCGCCTGTACGATCCGGACCGCAAGGAAACGCGCGAAATGCGCAGCAAGGAAGACGCGCAGGATTACCGCTACTTCCCGGACCCTGACTTGCCGCCGCTGGTCATCTCGCAAGCGTGGATCGACACCGTCAAGGCCTCGATGCCGGAACTGCCGGCCGCCATGCGCGCCCGTTTCATCAGCGAATACGCGCTGCCTGACTACGATGCGCTGGTGCTGACGCAGTCGAAAGCCATGGCCACCTATTTCGTCGCCGTGGTCGACAAGGCCGGCAAGGAAAACGCCAAGGCCGCCGCCAACTGGCTGATGGGCGACGTGTCGTCGATCCTGAACCGAGAAGGCGTGGACCTGGACGACGCACCCGTCTCCGCTGCACAGCTGGCCGCCATGCTCAAGCGCATCGCCGACGGCACGATCTCGAACAAGGCGGCGAAAGAAGTCTTCGCCGGCATGTGGGAAGCGAAGTCCAGCGACGAGAACCTGGTCGACACCATCATCGACGCCAAGGGCCTGAAGCAGATCTCGGACTCGGGCGCCCTGGAAGCCATCGTCGATGAAGTGCTGGCGGCGAATGCCAAGTCGGTGGAGCAGTACCGCGCCGGCAAAGAAGCGGCCATCAACGCGCTGATCGGCCAGGCCATGAAAGCCTCCAAAGGCAAGGCCAACCCGGCCCAGCTGACGGAACTGCTGAAGGCCAAGCTGGCGGGATAATTCACCTGTCCCCAAAAAAAAGACGCTGCGGCGTCTTTTTTTTTGGCTCTGTCATCGGCAAATAGGGGAAATGCCGGAATCTTCCCTTGCTTGTGTTGTCTGACTCTGCATACTCACCACGCAGGGAGCAGATCATGCAGCCAGCCGAATGGATCAGTTTTATCGCGCAGTTTGCGCAGTTGAACCGGCGCCAGCGGCAGGCAGGCATTGCCCTGCTGCGTGGCAACTCTCCACACGACGCGACCGTCGCGCTGCTGGAAAGTGTGGCCCAGCCGCGATTGGCCTGTCCCGCCTGCCACTCGGCGCACTTGCACCGGCATGGCCATGCGCACGGCCTGCAGCGCTACCGTTGCGTGCCGTGCGGACGTACCTTCAATGCCTTGACGGGCACGCCGCTGGCCCGCTTGCGCCACAAGGCG
>NZ_JAHKQW010000016.1:0-107093 GCF_019345575.1 Janthinobacterium sp. NKUCC08_JDC
CGGCTGGCTGCATGATCTGCTCCCTGCGTGGTGAGTATGCAGAGTCAGACAACACAAGCAAGGGAAGATTCCGGCATTTCCCCTATTTGCCGATGACAGAGCCAAAAAAAACGCCGGCGCGAACGCCGGCGTTTTGCTACAACTACCTGCCAGCGGCTAATTCGTGCACTGTTTCGCCACGCCTTCGGCCGGCGCAGGCGCTTCGATCAACGGCATCAGGCTTGGCGCCAGCGACACCAGCAGTTGCACGGGCAAGGCGCTCGTGAAATCGTAGTTCTTCGATTCCGGTCCGCGCACGTACGCCGTCATGCTGCCGTAGAAGCGCTCGCCGATATTGAACACGAACGTGGCGGAACGATTCACGTAGCGCGATTCGATCAGGCGGCCACCGGCCCCATACACGTCGAAGCGCTGGTCGCCCGTACCCGTCTTGCCGCCCATGGGGATCGGCACGCCGTCGGCGCCGACAAACGCCGTCTTCGCCCGTTTCGCCGTGCCGTCCGACACCACTTCGCGGATGGCCTTGGCGACGGCGCGTGCCACGTCCGGTGACAACACTTGCTCCGCTTCCACCTTGCTGCCCCGCTTGACCATCGTGTCGTACGGCGTGTTGGCGGCGAAATGCATGGAATCGATGCGCACGCTCGGTTTGCGCACACCGTCGTTGATGATGATGCCCATCAGCTCGGCCAGCGCGGCGGGACGGTCGGCCGACGCGCCCAGGGTCGTCGCATACGACGGCACGAGCGAATCGAACGGATAGCCCATCTTCTTCCACTGGCGGTGGATTTCCAGGAAACCTTCCACTTCCAGCAAGTTGGCGATGCGGCGGTCCTGCGCATGCTTGCGGTGCGTATTGAACAGCCATTTATACACTTCCTGGCGTTCCTTCTCGCTGGCCGCCACCATCTGCGACAGTGTCGAGCCTTCGTGCTGGCGCAGGTACGCCACCATCCACAGTTCCAGCGGATGCACATTGGCCAGGTAGCCGCGGTCGGCCAGCGACCAGTTTTCCATCGCGTACTGCTGGTACATCTTGGCCACGCGCTCGGGCGGCACTTCGTTTTGCGACGTCAGGTTGGCGTTGAGGAAATCGCCGAATTCCGCGACAGTCCCCTTCGGATTGACGGTGCGGAAGATATTGGCCAGGCGCACTGGTGTCGGGCGGATGCTGGCCAGCAGGATTTTTTCCTGCTCGTCGATGCTCTTGCCACGGTACTTCTGGTAGAAGCGGTGCAGGAACTCGCGCCCTTCCTTGTCGGCAAAACGGCTCAGGTACTGGGCCCGGCGCGGATCGTCGGCGTCCGCCAGCAGCGAGGCCGAGGAGTCGGGGCGCGAAAACATGTAGTAGCGGGCCACGTCGCGCATCAGGCGCACGAACACCAGGTTGGTCGACTGGCGCAGCGCCTGCTGCACCGTCATGATGCGGCTGTCGTCGAGCTTGGAGAAGTTGCCGAAATGGTGCAAGCCGCCGCCCGTGAAGAAGCCTTCGCCCGGGTTGCCCGAATATTTGCGCTCCATGGCGGCCGCCAGCATGGCGGGCAAGTTGCGCGCCTCGCCGAGCGCCAACGGTTTCAGATAGGCAATCGCCCACTGCGACAGCATGTCCTTCGGATCGACGGCAATCTTGCCCAGCTCGGCGGCGCCCATGCCGCTGTAGCGCTGGTGCAGCTGGTCGATGATGTCCATATACGTGACCAGGGTGCGCAGCTTGGCCGTGGAACCGAGGTCCAGCTTGGCGCCCTCGTTGATGTCGAGCGGCTGGTCGTAGTTATCGGTCTGCACGCGCAGCAAGTTGGCCTGGTCGCCCTTTTGCAGCAAGGTAAAGCTGTAGACCACATTGGCCGGGTCGCCATTGCCTAGCATGCCCTTGCCCGTCAGGCCGGCTGCTTTCGCCACTTCGGGGTCGCGCAGCTCGCGCAAGACCTTGGTGACGGCGTTTTGCGCCTGCGCGTCGAGCGTGCTGACCACTTTCAGGTCGAGGCGGTCGAGGTTGTACAGGCGCGGATCACCGAGCATGCTGGCCAGATGGTTGCGCACGGCATTCGAGGCCTTGCGCGTGACAAACGAGGTCGACGCTTCCGATTGCACGCCCGAGGCCGTCGACGGACGCAGCTTCTCGGCGATGGCCGCATCGCGCAGCTGCGGCGAAATCACGCCCGCTTGCGCCAGCAGACGCAGATGGCTGTTGGTCAATTCTTCCAGGTCGGCACCGCCGGCCACCAAGTAATGCGAAGGACGGCGCTGCGCGATCAGCAAACTCAGCGCCTGCTTGTAGGCCAGCGCGCTGCCCGGCTGGTCCATCTTACCTTTGAGCAAAGTTTTCACTTCGGCAAATGGACGGCCATACCAGACCCACATGCCGTCGCCGATGCCGTTGACTTCGCCAAAACCGCTCTTTGCCGACAGCGGCACGGTGTTCAGGTAATTGACGACGATCTTGCGCCGCGCTTCCATGGTGTTTTCGCCATCCTGGTACGAGCGCAGGCTGGCCGAAATCATCTGCAGCAGCTTGTCCTGCATGGAACTGGTGCGGCCATCTTCCGAATGCCGGTATTTTTCAATCTGCGTGGCCAGGGTGCTGCCGCCGCCACTGCGGTGGCCGCCGAACAGGTTCAGCGCCTTGTCGAGGACAGCCTTGCTCAGGCGGTCCCATTCCACAGCCGGATTGCGCTCGGGTGTGCCCGGGTCGAGCAATTCGCGGTTTTCGATGAAGAGCAGGCTTTGCACGAGCGCGGGCGGCGCTTCGGCAAAGCCGTCAAACATGCGCTCGGGATAGCTGGCCGCGAACAGAGGCGCGGCGCGGCAATCGAGGATGCTCAGTCCCGCGCGGTTTTTCTCGTGATACGTGGCAAAGATGCCCCGGTCGACCAGTTGCACCATTTTCGGCGACATGCGCGCCTGCGCCGTGACGGCATAGTCGCGCGCGTTGAGCTTGGTGATGAAGTCCGGCAGGCTGGCATAGCCGAGCCGCTCGTCATACGGACCGTGCTGCGGATAGCGGATGGCGCCCGCCGGTGCGGGGCCAGGCTCGACCTTGAACGCCAGCTGGCGGTCCAGGCGCGTGAAAAATTCCGCCTGCAGGGCCGAGGTGCGCACTTCGCGCATGACGAACCATGCCACGCCGGCGATCAGCGCCAGCACGATGATGGCAAAGATGGGCCAGATGCGCGAACGGCGCTTCTTCGGAGGACTCGCCGGCGGCGGCGCCTCGGCGCCCGTGTCGGGGAGTGGATCAGAAGGGGGCCGCTCGTGCGCGGCCAGATTGACGCCTGTGTCTTTCATGGGATGCTGGGGTAAGGTTGGGTTTGGACGGCGCGGGAAATGCGGTAGCGATACCGCTCCGCGCGGGATAAGACGAGGGCCAGCCAGGGCCGGTCACAACAAAGCTTGCTTAACATGATGTCCATACCGGTGAATCAAAAAAACACGCTACTGCACAGGCAGGCGACCCCGCGTTTGACACGCAAGGCCCCTGTTCACCATTCCACCACATCGGCATGAAAACGACTGACGAGCGCACACAAAAATCTTGCTTCATTGAAGATTTTCGCAAAAAAACAACGTCTTGGAATGTACGCTTGCGTACATAGATGCAAAGCGGGCTGAGCGCCAGCGAAAAAGCCGCCGGCGCCGGGCTGGCCGCATCTCAGATGGTGGTGTATTCCGCCCGCAAGGTATCGAGCGCGGCGCACATCTGCGCAAAGGCGGCCTCGGCCTGCGCGGGCTCGCCCTTGACACCCAGTTCGATATGCCGGCGCGTCTGCGCATCGCCCACGCTGGGCAGGCTGAACACCTTGATCAGCGGGAACTCCGCTTCCAGGCGCACCATCAGCGGCGTGAGCAGCGATTCGGCCGTTTCGTACACGAGCAAGGCGTGTTCCGCATGCGGCACCTGGTTGAACAGGTGCGCATAATGCGTGTCGAGCACCCATTCGATCATGGGCCAGGACATGACGGGAAAGCCGGGCACGAAATAATGCTCGCGCACGGCAAAGCCCGCAATCTTGTTGTACGGATTCGGAATCAGCTCGGCGCCTTCGACAAATTCCGCCATTTTCAGGCGGTGCAGGTTTTCCGGCGAGTTCAAATCGGCCGGCACGCCCGCCTCTTCACCCATTTCCGTGATCCGTTGCTGGATATTGAGCTTGCCCTGCGGATGCAGCACCAGCGGCAAACCCAGCGCATCGGCCGCCGCCTGGCGCGTATGGTCGTCCGGCGTGGCGCCGATGCCGCCAAAGCTGAAGACGATGTCGCCGCTGGCAAAGCTGCGCTTGAGCAAGGCCACCAGGCGGGCCGGTTCGTCGCCCACGTATTCCGCCCAGCTCAGCTGCAAGCCCCGCGCCTTGAGCATGCTTACCACTTTCGGGAAATGCTGGTCCGTGCGCTTGCCCGACAGGATTTCGTCGCCAATGATGATCAATCCGATAGCCATGAAGCTCCCTCGTAGAATTCGATAAGAATGGTCAGGCGTCCGCCGGCGCCACGTCGGTCATGCCGCGTACGCCCCGCAAACGCGACAGTGCTTCCAGGCAGTAATACTGGAACCACAGACCCGTAAAGATAAAGATCAGCACATACAGCCAGATGGCGAACGCCGCCAGGAAGGGGAAGAACACCACCGACATCACGCCACCCATCCACAGCATGCCAGGCACGGCGCCGGCCGCGCCCGATACCATGCCGATGGCCAGCAGGGGCCAGCGCTGCGTGCGCATGATGGCGTGGCGCTCTTCCGCGCTGGCGTAATCGGCCATGGCGTCATATGCCATCACGCGGTAGGTCAGCCAGCCCCACAGCACGGCTTGCCCCACCAGCGCGGCCGGCGGAAACGCGTACAGGGGCAGCATGATGACCCAGGCGATGATGAACAGCAAGAACGTGGCCAGCGAAGTGGCGACGCTGCCAAGCAGGCTGCCGCCATGCTTCTTGTCCAGTTGCGGAAAGTGCCGCCCGCCCACATGGCGGCCGATGGCCGGCATGGCGAACAGGCCCATGAAGATCAGCGCCGTCAAGATCATCAGCGGCAGCAGCATGAACATGGCGATCAGCGGCACGATCACGGCTTTCAGCATGCCCAGGCCGAAGGTGGACAGCACCTGCCCGCTGGTGCGGAAGAAATCGTATTGCGTAAACAGCGCATGCAGGCTGTCGATCAGCGGCTGCAGGCCCACATACAGCAGGCCTCCCCACAGCACCAGCGAGAGGATGAACGGCGCCACGCTCAGCAACAATATCCTGCCGTGTAATTGCGACAGCAAGGCGCGGCCATACGAATTCAACACATTACGCATCAACGGCGTCCTTTTCGTTTGATTCTTGCAAATTCCACCATGCGGCGCAGGCCCAGCCATTGCTGCCGCCAGAAGCTGCGGCCATAGTCGCGTCCCGGCCGGCCCATGCCCTTGCTGTCGATACGGGCCAGCTGGTCGCGCACGCCAGTGCGCGCATAGCCGGCCGAGAAATTCGCGGTGCCCAGCAGCATATCCCAAATCGGCAAGACCACGCCGAAGTTGCAACCGCCCATGCTGTCCTTGCCTTTCGACTCGTGCCCCACGCCGATCGCATGGTGCGTGCGGTGGAAACGGGGCGAAATCAACAGCCGCTCGCCGATGCGGCCGAAGTGTATCCTCACATTCGCATGCTGCAAGCTTTGCAGAATGCGCGAAACCGACACCAGCAGCACGTACTGGCCCGGCGGCACGCCGATGCCGAGCGCCACCAGGGCCATCACCACGTCGCGCATGAAGTCATCGAGCAAGTGGTTGCGGTCATCGCTCCACAAGTTCATGTTTTGCTGGCTGTGATGCAGGCTGTGCAAGCCCCACCACCAGCCGAAATGGTGCGAGGCCCGGTGGTAGCAATAGTCGACGAAGTCCAGTATCACAAAATAAATGATAAAACTGAGCAAGGGACTGATGCCGGGCAACAGCGATTCCAGGTTGAATGGATGAATATCATCGAAACGCAAGGCGCCCGCCAGCGCATCCATCAGCGGATCGAGCGTGAAGAAGACGACGACAGAAAACAGGCCGATCCGGTGCAGCACGGTGTAGATGAAATCGTTCCAGCGGGCGCGCGGGTCGGTGATCTTTTGCGCGGGAATCAGGGCTTCGAGCGGGCGCAGCACGAGAAACAGCAGCACCAGTTCGCACAGGCCGATCAGCAGCCACTCCGTGCCTTCGAACGCTTCTTCCGTGAATTCGCCAAAGCCCAGGTGATAGACGAGGGGATTGACCACCGTCTGGAACAGCCAGCCTTGCGCCACGCCAAAGGCGTCGACCACCGCATCGATAACGGGCGTGACGAAGCCGAGGATGTCGGCGGCCATCATGGCTGGCCCTTCTTCTGCGCATAGGCAGGATGCTCGCGCAGGGTGGCAAAGCAGAAACCCTTGTCTTGCAGGCCGGAAATCAAAGCATCGAGGTTGGCCGGTGCCCACGCATCCTTGCGCGACCAGATGCCCATGTGCGAAATGAAAATGTCGCCGCTGCGCAAGTTCGCCAGCGCTTTTTTCAGCAGCATGGCGTTCGGATACTTATCGCTGGGCAACTCATCGCCGGAATACCCCGCCGGCGCCCAGCCCGCGTGCTGGTAGCCGCAAGCGCTGCCGGCCGCCAGGGTACGCGGCGACGTGTAGCCGCCCGGCGCGCGCCAGAATGGGTCGAGCTTGTGGCCGGTCAGTTCCTGGAAGCGCGTATCGACACGGCGCAATTCCTCGCAGAACTGTTTATCGCTAAACGACGCCAGTTTGCCGCCGTCCTTGCCGAACTGGGGCTTGACCTGAATCAAGCCGTTGGCCAGATCCTTCTTCCAATACACGTGGTCAAACGTATGCGTGCCGAACGCATGGCCTTCGGCGACCCGGGCTTTCCAGTACGGCGCCCACGAGGCATCGAGCGAATAATCGCCGCGCGTGGTCTTTTCATTGGCCAGGAAGAAGGTTGCCTTTACATGACGTTTGTTCAGCACGTCAGCGATCAGTTGCGCTTGCGACTGGCTGCCTGTGTCGAATGTCATATAGATCGTGCCCTTGCAGGCGGCCGGGGCAGAAGATGCGGCTGGGGCCGGTGCTGCTGGTGCAGGTGCGGCGGCATGCGCGGGGGACAGCATGGCGCTGGCGCACAGCAGCATGGCGAACACGCGGCCCGCAGGAATCAGGTGTTTCATCATCACACCCGCCATCACATGCGCGGCGAGTGGGTGGCGAAATACACGCCATGGGGCGAGCGGCCTACCGGTATGGTCTTGATGACCTTGCGCGTGGTCAGGTCGATCACGGCCACTTTCTTGATCCAGCGCAGGGTCACCCACATCGTCTTGCCATCGGGCGTGATTTCCATGCAGTCCGGACCGCCCGGCACATTGATGGTGCCCACGTTTTCCAGGGTTTGCTGGTCGATGATGTTGATGGTGTTCGATACGCGGTTCGAGACGAACGTCATGCGGTTGTCGCCGAGCGCACGGAAATTATGCGTGCCGGCGCCCGCCTTGATGCGCTTGACGGTCTTTTGCGTGCGCCAGTCGATCACTTCCACGTAATCGCTGCCCATGATGCCGACGAGCAAATGCTTGCCATCGGGCGTCATCGTGATACCGGCCGGCGCGGGGCCGACAGGCATGGTCCATTTGACGGTTTGCGTGGCCAGGTCGATGGCGCTGACCTGGTTGCTGCCCTGCTGCGTGATGAAGGCCATGGTGCTGTCGGCCGTGAACGCCATGTGGCTGGGCAGCTTCGGCAGCGGGATGCGCTTGGCCAGGGTCAGGTTCTTGCCGTCGTAGCGGTACAGGTCGATGCGGTCCAGGCGCAGCGAATTCGAAATGAACCATTTCTGGTCTGGCGAAAAGCCGATCTGGTAAGGATCGAGGATGTTGCTGATGCGGCGCTGGATCTGGCCCGAGACAGGATCGAGGAAAATCAGCTCGTTGCCGACGGAACTGGCGACGATCAGCGACTTGCCGTCCGGCGTCTCCATCAAATGGTGCGGTTCCTTGCCGACGGCAAAGGTAGACAGGGGAGCATAGGTTTTCTGGTCCAGCAGTTGCACCGTAGCATCACGGGAATTGAGCACCACCACCACTTCGGCTTGCGCCGTCGATATTGCGGAAACCAGGCACAGCGAGGAAAAAACAAGGCGGCGTAGACTGCGGAACATGGAAGAAATCACTGTTAAATACAAAACATGCATTTTACGTGGAACACTGTATTTATTGTGTGAAATCCCCCCTTAAATACAACCGGCAGCCACACATCGGCGTAATTTCCGGTTTTCGCTTGCGCCGGGCCTGGAATGGCGCTTTGCAACTCATTGCTCTACAATCTGAAGCTTTCATCGCCTACACAAGGATTATCATGACCACCACCACTACCGCTTCCGGCCTGCAATACATCGATACCGTCGTTGGCGAAGGCGCTGAAGCGCAAGCCGGCAACAATGTTGTCGTGCATTACACGGGCTGGCTGCAAAACGACGACGGCAGCGCCGGTTCGAAATTTGACTCGAGCAAGGACCGCAACGATCCATTCGAATTCCCGCTGGGCGCAGGCCGCGTCATCCAGGGCTGGGACGAAGGCGTGCAAGGCATGAAAGTGGGCGGCAAGCGCCAGCTGATCATCCCTGCGGCACTGGGCTATGGCGCACGCGGCGCCGGCGGCGTGATTCCACCGAACGCCACCCTGATTTTCGACGTCGAACTGCTGGGCGTATAAGAAGCTGAAGGCTGCGTTCCAAGGACCGTGCCAGACGCCGCCACTGATCACTCAGCGGCGGCGTTTTTGTTTTGAGGGTGTCCTCTAATGCACGGCGCGCTTTTTTCACTATGATGTCAGGCACTGCAGCACGCACGGTGGCCACTCCGCCGGGCCTGCCGCACTTTTCCAGCGATTCCATCAGCACACAGGAGCCATCATGAGTTTACAAGAGCAATTCGAACAAGCGCAGCTCGATTCCAAGACCCTGTCCGAGCGTCCGGACAATATGACCTTGTTGAAAATCTACGCCTTGTTCAAGCAAGCGTCGAGCGGCGACGCCACGGGCGAGCGTCCTGGCATGACCGACTTCGTCAACCGTGCCAAGTTCGACGCCTGGGCGGCCCTGGCCGGCACCTCGAAGGAAGATGCGCAGCAACAATACATCGACCTGATCGAAGACTTGAAGGACTGATCGTCCCTCCCTGCCCCGGCGCCTGCCGGGGCAGTATAATTTCTGCATGACACCATCACCGAATTCCCTGGTTTCCCTGGCCCATGCCGCCGACCTGCCCCGCTTGTTCGACGTCTGGCACCTGTCCGTACGCGCCACCCACGATTTCCTTGCCGATAGCGATATCGCCTTCCTGATACCCTTCGTCCGCGAAGAGCTGGCCAGAGTGACGGCCGAACGCCTGCTGCACGTGCTGCGCGCCGATGACGGCGTCGCCTATGCCTTCCTGTGCGTCGAGCACGCCAAGATCGAGATGCTGTTCGTACATCCCGACCAGCGCGGCAGCGGCGCCGGCCGCGCGCTCGTGCGGCACGCCATCGCGGCCTTGGGCGCCACGGCCGTCGATGTCAACGAACACAACACGCAAGCGCATGGCTTTTACCTCCACCAGGGCTTTATCGGGGAAAGCCGCTCCGAACGCGACCCGTTCGGCAAGCCTTTCCCCATTTTGCACCTGAAACTGGCCGAAAACGGCTAAAAACTCACCAAAAACCACCAAAACAGGCCGTTAACGCAAAAGTGGCTACCAAAATGGTAGCCACTTTTTCATGGTGAAACGGCGCTAGAACTTACTTTTTCGCCGCCGCCAGCGCTTGCGCGATCCAGCCGTCAAACTTTTGCTGGTGGAACTTGATCCAGCCAGCCGTATGGCGCGCGATATCGGCTTGCGTGTTTTCGCCGCGGCGCATGCGCTCGTTCTGCGCATTGATGTCGGCAACGGGCAGCTGCATCACTTCGAACAGCTTGGCTGCTGCCGGGTTTTTCTCGGCCCAGGCCTTGTTGGACACGATGCGCGCCGTGTTGACGGCAAAGCCGTAGTCGCTGCCATTGTCCAGACGCGTGTTCACTTTCTCCGGATTGGCCGAGAATGGCACTTTCAGCCAGACCACGTCCTTGCCAGGCACCAGCACGCCGCTGACCCAGTACGGCGTCCACGTGTAGTACAAAATCGGCTCGCCGCGTTTGTAGCGGCCCAGGGTGTCGGCGATCAGGGCCGCATAGCTGCCCTGCACGTGCGTCACCGTCTCGCGCAATTTATACGCATCCATGTGATTCTCGATCAGCGCTTCGCAGCCCCAGCCGGGGTTGCAGCCCGTCAAGTCGGCCTTGCCATCGCCGTCGTGATCGAACAGCTTGGCCAGGTTCGGGTCGCGCAACTGGTCGATATTCGTGATGTTGTACTTTTCGGCCGTCGCCTTGTCGATCAGATAACCTTGCGCGGCAGGACCGGCGTATTGGCCCGTGCGCAACAGCTTGGCGTCGCCGCCCGCATTGTTATAGAAATCCTTGTGCATCGGGTCCCAGTGCACGGCCATGAAGGTGGCGTCGCCGTTGGCAATGGCGATATGCGCGGTCGGATACTCCACTTCCTTGATCGGCTGCACTTCGTAGCCAAGCTTTTCCAGCGCCTTGTCGACCAGCATGGTCTGGAAGGTTTCTTCCGCGATCGAGCTTTGCAGCGCCTGCACCTTGATGCCCTTGCCGGGCAGCGCATCGGCGGGCGCGGCCGGCGTCTGCGCCATGGCCAGGCTCGTGGTCAGGGCCATGGCGGCGATCGCCAGGGCGGAAAACAGCTGGAACTTGCGTTGCGATTTTTGCGTCTCTTTGAAATGTGCGATTTGATGCATGTAAATCCTTTCTTATTGTGCGTTGGCCAGCGTAGCTTGCTGTGCAACATTATTTTTCTCCGTGTTGCCGCGCACCAGGCGCAGCACGAAACCGGCGGGACCCGTCTGGTACCAGTGGCGCACGCCACGGCGTGGCTGGCCCATCGCTTGCGTCAAGCGGTCCAGGGTGATGGCCAGCAGCACGATACCGAGACCACCGACGGTTGCCAGGCCCATGTCCAGGCGGCCGATGCCGCGCAATACCATCTGGCCCAGGCCACCGACGGCGATCATCGAGGCGATCACGACCATCGACAGCGACAGCATCAGCGACTGGTTGATACCCGCCATGATGGACGGCATGGCCAGCGGGAACTGCACGCGGGTCAGCAACTGCCACGGCGAGGCGCCATACGCGCGGGCCGCTTCGATCAGGTCGGGACGCACCTGGCGGATACCGAGATTGGTCAAACGTACGAGCGGCGGCAGGGCAAAGATGATCGTCACGATCACGCCTGGCGCATTACCGATACCAAACAGCATCACCACCGGCACCAGGTAGACGAAGGCGGGCGTCGTCTGCATGGCATCGAGCAAGGGACGCAGGATATTCTGCGCGCGGTCGCTGCTGGCCAGGAAAATACCGAGCGGCAAACCGATGGCCAGACAGAACGCCAGCGACGTCAATACCAGCGACAAGGTCGTCATGGCTTCCGGCCAAATGCCCAGCATCGATACGACCAGCAGCGCCAGCACGGTGCCGATGGCCAAGGTGCGGCTGGTAAATTGCCACGCCAGCAAGCCGATGATGGCGATGACCGTCAGCGACGGGGCCGCCAGGAGCACGCCTTCCACGCCGGACAGCACGCTGTCGATCGGCGCGCGCACGGCCTGGAAGAAAGGACGGAAATGCGCGACGACCCAGCCCAGGCCTTGGTTGATCCAGCTTTCCAGCGGCAGCGAGCCGTCGAAGATCTGTGTCAGGTGAAAACCGGAGGCCGCGTGTTCCGGCTGCACGGCCGGTCCGGCCGCATCCAGCCAGGACGTATCGCCCGGCGGCGTCAGCGCCCAGGGATTGATTTGGGTTGCAGGCTGTTCAACAACAGCTTCTACTGTGGAAACGGTGCTTGGATTCATGCTTGTCCTTTCTGTTGTTGTTCGGCAATGGCTGGCGTATCGCGGTCGAGGAACTTCAGCAAGGTTGTCTTGCTGATGGCGCCGCGGAAGCTGCCGTCATCGGCCACCACTGGGACGGCGTAAGGCAGTTGCGCCACCTGGCCGAACAGGCCGGCGACTGGCTCATCTGCATTGATGGTCTGCACGTCGGGCAGATACGCATGCGCCAGGCCCAGCGGGCCGACATGGCCGTCGAGCGCACTGCGCAGCGAATCGGCCGACACGACGCCGAGGAACTTGCGCTGCGGATTGACGACATACGCAAACGCGCGATCCTGCTCTTCCAGCATCGACAGCGCGGCGCGCGAACCGCGGCTCGGCGACTCGGACACGACGATCTGGCTCTTGCGGGCGATATCGCTGGCCTTGAACACGGCCGCCGCATCGACGCCGCGCACGAAGTTGCGCACGTAATCGTTGGCCGGTTTGCGCAGGATTTCTTCCGGCGTGCCCACTTGCACCACGTGGCCGTCTTTCATGATGGCGACGCGGTCGCCGATGCGCATGGCTTCGTCGAGGTCATGCGAAATGAAGACGATGGTGCGGCGCTTGATTTGCTGCAAACGCAGCAGTTCCGACTGCATTTCCGTACGGATGATCGGATCGAGCGCGGAAAACGCTTCATCCATCAGCAAAATCGATGGATCGCAAGCCAGCGCACGGGCCAGGCCCACGCGCTGCTGCATGCCGCCCGACAATTCATCGGGGTAGCTGGCGCCGTAGCCGTCCAGGCCCACTTGCTCCAGCGCTTGCTGGGCCAGCGCATGGCGCTCGGCCTTGGGCATGCCGGCCAGTTCCATGCCGAAGGCAGTGTTGTCGAGCACGGTAATTTGCGGCAGCAGCGCGAACGACTGGAACACCATGCTGATGTCCTTGCGGCGCAGGGCGCGCAGCTGGGCGTCCGGCAAGGTATTGATGTCATTGCCGTCGATCAGGATGCGGCCGGCCGTCGGCTCGATCAAACGGTTCAGCATGCGCACCAGGGTCGACTTGCCCGAACCGGACAGGCCCATGATGACGAAGATCTCGCCCGCTTCAATGGTAAAGGTGGCGTCGAAAACGCCGATGGTGCAATCGGTCTTGGCCAGGATGTCCTGCTTGCTGGCGCCTTGATGAACGAGTTCAAGTGCTTCTTCTGGCTTGTCGCCGAACACTTTGAACACATGGTCGATAATGATTTGTTTTGCCACGATGTGGTTCTCCCTCGATTTGACGAATGGAATGAAACCCTGCAAGCCTGCTAGCTTGCGGCGGGAATCAACAAACCCTGTTGCGTCGGCTACGCCACGGCGCAAAAGCGCACGGGAGCGACAGGAAACAGGGGGTGACACGCGTGTGACCAGCGGATGGCCAAAGCCGGTGCCGGGGTGCCGTGTGCGTGCTAAAAGAGGCTGTGGTTCAGGACTTTTAACAACGCTAGCGCCATGCAAATACATGGCACCAAATGTATTTGACCGAAAAAAAATCGACCAAGCTACTTTTAACTGGATGCGGGTGTAAAACCCGAAGAATTATTCACCACTGAGCGAGTGGAGAGTACTGCGAAGCAGAAGGTGAAACGCGGTGTAGCTGTTGTAAATATGACTCAAGTATAACGCAAAAAGCCGCCAAAGTCCAATGGCTTTCCAAATAGAAATGTGCTAGCAATGTTCGCTAGCGTACAGTCAGGCGTAAAAAAGGCGAAAAGCGACGTGTTTTCGTCGTCTTTTCGCCTTCCGCCGCAGCGCCATTTTTACCACCAAACTTGGCGCGAGACAAGCGGGGCAAACGCCATCAAGCTGGCTCGGCAAACACCTTGCGCATCTTCTCGGCAATCTTGCCTTCGATAGTGGAAGCAAAGGCGCTGAGCATGAAGCCCAGCTTGATTTGCAGTTGCGCCTGCTCTTTTTCCAGGGTCAGCGAACCATCAACGCCGCTGCGCTCGAAGCGCAGCACATCGCCATCCCAGGCGCACGCCAAATCATATTCCTGGGCCAGCTTGTCGGCCACTTGCTGCGCCGCTTCGCGCGCCTTTGCTGCCGTCAGCTTATGTTGCTGAACTATATTTATATCCGCCATCAAACGATCCTTTTATTATAAAAACGGGTGCCATACGGCCAGCATCATACCAGCCGCCATGCGGCGGGCGCGGCCGAAGCTGGCGCCGGACGGCTAAAAAAGCCCGTCCTTCCCGCGCATCGCTTGCGCCGTATCAAACCGGATACGCCGAAGCGGGACGACTATTCCAGTTCCAGCTGCGCGTGTCTTGGAGAGCTACCATGGACCAGAAAGTCATCGTGCCGGTCGAAGCCGTACTGACCAAATGCGTGTCCCTGCCTGTCGGCTATGTCCCCACCCCCTCGGCGCCGTACCGCCAGCACCGCAAGAATGCGCAACTGACCCTGCAGCCGGGGCCGCCCCGCCTGACCGAGGCCACGGTGCGCAACGCGGCCGCCGTGCCCGTCGGTTCGCGCGTGCTGATCTGGAAGCAGGACCCGTCCGTCAGCGAACTGGGCACGCGCAAGACCTTCCTGCCCGGTCTGATCCTGCAAGGCCCGCGCGACGCGCGCGTCACGTTCGGCGAACCGGGCATCGCGCAGGTCAGTCCGAATGCCTTCGGCGACTTCATCGTTTCGCCCAACACCGACCAATTCGACGCCGTGCACACGTTTGCCATCGTGCGCATGACATTGACCATGTACCAGCGCGCGCTGGCCAGCAACGACACGGCGCCGCCCCTGCCCTGGCAATGGAATAGCGCCAGCAACACGGCACCGCTGCGCGTGTTCCCGCACGGCTTGCCCAATGTCATGAATGCCTATTACAGCCGCAGCGACAAGGCGCTCAAGTTCGGCGATTTCATCCCCAGCGGCGCCACCGAGCGCGTCTACACCTGCCGCTCGCTCGACATCGTCTCGCATGAAACGGGGCACGCCGTGCTCGATGGCCTCAAGCCCAACTGGCTGCTCAGCAACAACCCGCCGCAGACGGGCGGCTTGCACGAATCGTTCGGCGACCTGACGGCCATCTTCCTGGCCCTGTCGCAGCTGGACCAGGTGGAAGCGGTCATCGCGCAAACGAAATCCGACTTGCACGACAAGACGTTTCTGGCTGATCTGGCCGAGCAGTTCGGCCTGGCCCTGGGCCGGCCGAACGGCTTGCGCAATGCCGACAACGACATCAAGTTGTCGGAGGCAGGCACGGAAGTGCACGCCATCTCGCAAGTGTTTACGGGCGCCATCTACGACATCCTGGCCGACATCTTTGCCCACGAACGCCAGCCACAGCTGGAAGACGACGCGGCCGTGCTGCACCGCTGCGGCGACTACCTGCGCAGCCTGGTCCTGCGCGCCCTCGTGGCATCGCCCGACCAGGCCGCCACCTACGCCGACGTGGCCGGCCACATGCTGACGATCGCCGAGACCGATGGCAACAGCGCCTACCTGGACTTCATCCGCAACAGCTTTACCGTGCGCGAAGTGCTCAAGGCCAATGCCATGACGGAGGATGGGCAGATGACATTTGCCCCCGCTGTCGTCGACGAAGACGACGCCGTGCAAGACAGGCGCGCCTGCTGCGGTACCATGAACCATGCGGAATACAGCGAGTCGGATCAATTGCTCGAAGCGGAGCGTGAAGCCCTGGCCGCCTGGTGCCGCAGTTACGGCCCCAAATAGACAGCACTGCAGCGCACCAGCGCGCCCTATCCAGGCCTGCCGGAACAGCGGCAGGCCGTGGCGCGTCCCACCACCACCCCAACAGCAAGGAGCAGCATGAAAATTTCAGCCCGCAGCAGCGGCGGCTTTGCCGGCCTGAGTGAACAATATGAGATCGATACGCAAGCCCATCCGGCTGGCCCCGGGCTGGAAGCGGCACTGGCCAGCAGCGGCTTTTTCACGCACGCGCAGGCGGCGGGCGAACAGGTGGGCGCCGATATTCCCCACTGGCAGATCACCGTCGACGCGCCCAACGCGCGGCGCACCATCACGTTTGCCGAGGATGGCAGTGCTGAAAATGCACGTTGGCAGCAATTGCTGACGCAAATACGCGCCAGCGCCTGATAGTTTCGGCACGATTTGGCACTTATTTTTACCGATCTTGATTTGGGTAAAACAAAAACACCACACGGCAAGCCAGCGCGCCGCCCGGCCTGCACCCTGCCGCATCGGGCGACTGTCGCTTTCTTGCCGCGTTCTTCATCGCAACGTCCCGGATAGTCGCTGAATTGCCCGCTCTGTGTGGCAACGCCACTGCCAAAAAATGAATTTGCTTATATGTATTGTATATAAGCGGGATTTGTGAGAAATAGCGAATTGCCTTAAAATACAATGCTTTGCTTTAGTACGCGCCGCCGAGATTCCTGCAGGCGCTACAGCACCTCCCCCAAATTGATAGGACTGTTATGACCCACGTTGTCACCGAATCCTGCATCGCCTGTCGCTATACCGACTGCGTCGATGTCTGCCCGGTAGATTGTTTCCGGGAAGGCCCAAACTTCCTGGCAATCGATCCGGACGAATGTATTGACTGCGCCGTCTGCGTGGCAGAGTGCCCGGTGAACGCGATTTTCGCGGAAGAAGACGTGCCGGGCGACCAGCAAGCCTTCATCAAGATCAACGTCGATCTGGCGCGTAACTGGCCGTCGATCACCAAGACGAAGGCTGCCTTGCCGGAAGCCGAGCAATACAAGGACGTCAAGGACAAGCTCGACATGCTGGTGCGCTAAGCGCACGGCAGCTGCGGCGGCGATTCTTGCGGGGGAGGCTCTTCCCCGCAGGGGCGTAGCGGCAAAAAAACAGACAAAAAGCAGCGGAAACGCTGCTTTTTTTGCTTTTAAAGCATGGTTGCAGGTCTATCCATGCAAGTGTGGCGCGCTGTCACAACTATGCGCAAACTGTGGATCTATGCGCGGTAAAGCACATTTTGTCCTCAACAAATATCGTAAAATTGGATTATGATATTTGAGCCGATATTGGCGCTTGGAATCAAACAAGGACTCTATATGCTTTACCAACTGCACGAACTGCAACGCTCTTTCCTCACTCCGGTGATGCAATGGGCAGACATGTCCTCCAAGTTATTTACCAACCCGGTTTCTCCACTGGCCCACACCCCGTTTTCGCAACGCATCGCAGCCGGCTACGAGCTGATGTACCGCCTTGGCAAAGACTACGAAAAACCGCAATTCGACATCCAATCCGTTCTCGTCCAAGGCGAAAGCGTCGACATCCGCGAACACGTTGTCGTGACAAAACCGTTTTGCCGCCTGATTCACTTCAAAAAAGAAACCACTGGCTTGCAACAGCCCAAAGTTTTGCTGGTTGCCCCCCTGTCCGGTCACCACTCGACCCTGCTGCGCGACACCGTGCGCGGCTTGCTGGCCGAGCACGATGTCTACATCACCGACTGGACGGACGCGCGCATGGTACCGCTGACGGAAGGCCCGTTCCACCTGGACGACTACATTTATTATGTGCAGGAATTCATCCGCCTGCTGGCGCCTGACTTGCACGTGATTTCCGTCTGTCAACCGACCGTGCCCGTGCTGGCCGCCATCTCGCTGATGGCGACGGCAAAAGATCCGCACATGCCGAAAACCATGACGATGATGGGCGGCCCGATCGACCCGCGCCGCTCGCCCACGCAAGTCAACAACCTGGCGACGGAAAAGAAATTCTCGTGGTTTGAAAACACCGTGATCTACGCGGTGCCGCCGAACTATCCGGGCTTTGGCCGCAAGGTGTATCCGGGTTTCCTGCAGCACGCCGGTTTCATCGCCATGAACCCGGGCCGCCACGCGCAAAGCCACCGCGAGTTCTATATGCACCTGGTGACGGGCGACGACGAGCCGGCGGAAGGCCATCGCCAGTTCTACAACGAGTACAACGCCGTGCTGGACATGCCGGCCGAGTACTACCTGGAAACGATTAAAACCGTATTCCAGGAATTCAGCCTGCCGATGGGCACGTGGAAAGTGGGCGGCCAGCTGGTGCGTCCGCAAGACATCACGAACGTGGCGCTGTTCACGGTAGAAGGCGAACTGGACGACATTTCCGGCGCCGGCCAGACGCAAGCGGCGCATGACCTGTGTTCCGGCATCCCTGCCGAGATGCAGCAAGATTTCGTGGCGCCGAAATGCGGCCACTACGGCATCTTCTCGGGCCGCCGCTGGCGCGAAATCATTTGCCCGAAAATCGGCGAATTCATTCAGAAACACGGCTGATACACGGCATCTCCATCAAAACGCCACGCCAGTTCACACTGGCGTGGCGTTTTCTTTTAGGCACGTACAACAGCGGCGCCACACGTCAAGGGGAGGATGGGGCCGTGGCCAGGCTCTGGTCGAGCCGCTTCCAGTAATCGCGTTCCAGCCGGGCCGTGTCGATATCGCGCGCCGCCTCGTTGAAGCGCTTTTGCCGCGCAGCACCTTCGGCATCGCGCTGGAAGCACACGTAGACGGGGCGCTCCTTGAAGACGGTATCGATGATGGCGATGCGTTCCCGTTCGGCCTTGCTGAAGTTGCGTCCCATCAGCAAGTGCTGCAGGACATGGCGCTCGATGACGATCACGCGGTAACGCTTGATCAACAGCTTCTTCAGATTCGTCGCGTCGTTCAAGCCCTCTTCCGTCTTCAGTTCGCCGCGCGCCACCATGCCATCGAATTGTTCCCCATTCGCATAGCCGGCCACGGTGCCGATGCGCAGCTTGCCCAGATCGGCCAGGGTGGCGCCGGGCACGCCATCTTCCTTCAAATAGGCCAGCACGCCCTGCGTATTGCCAACCGGCACAGAAAAGTGGCAGAGCTTTTCCCGTTCCGGCGTGCGCCAGACGGCCAGCAGCCCGGCGTAGCGGGGGCTGGCCAGGCCGAACTGCATGGCGCGCTTCCAGGGGAAATATTCATACTTGACTGCATAGCCGAGGCGCTCGAAGACGGCGCTGACCATGGCGCCC
This sequence comes from Janthinobacterium sp. NKUCC08_JDC, assembly GCF_019345575.1. Lineage (NCBI taxonomy): Bacteria > Pseudomonadati > Pseudomonadota > Betaproteobacteria > Burkholderiales > Oxalobacteraceae > Janthinobacterium > Janthinobacterium sp. NKUCC08_JDC. Next base: position 18,917 of record NZ_JAHKQW010000016.1, read on the forward strand.
GACATGCCGTCGGCAGGCAGGCTGCGGGTAATGAAGGGCGGCCAGTCTTCCGCCGCGAAGCGGACGATGCGCGAGCTGGCAGCGCCCGGCGCCGCCATGGGCGAGGCCGCCTGCCCGTACGCAAGGGCAAGTGTAGAGTGCATGAGCAAACAGAAGGGCAAACCAACTGTCCGGAGGAAACGCATGTTTGGCTCCTATGGCCTGGCGCGCATTGCAATGCAGGCGCGGCAACAGGACTGGCGGTCGGCTTTTGATAACTAACTTGATAAAATCATGCTCCCACAAAAAAAAGAAATTGCAAAGTTGTTTATTTGCACTTTGACATTCCCAAGGGAAATAAAATACGATTGCGGCGCGCCTGCAACAGCCCGCCATGACACACCTTATCCCCTCTTGCGAAACAGGTTTTTACTTGTGCGCGCCCCGGATGGCCGATAATGGCGTTTTACCGTATCGAAGATGACCGTGCCGCATCCCGCCTCTCCCTCACTTGCCGACCAGATCGAAGACTTGCTGCCGCAAACGCAATGCACCAAATGCGGGTACAACGGCTGCCGCCCGTATGCGGAAGCGATAGCCGCCGGCAGCGCCGACATCAACCAGTGCCCACCGGGCGGCGCGCAAGGCATCGCGCGCCTGGCCGGTTTGCTGGGCAAAAAAGTCATCCCGCTCAATCCCGTCAACGGCCTCGAACGTCCGCGATCTGTCGCCTATATCGACGAATCGCTGTGTATCGGCTGTACCCTGTGCATCCAGGCCTGTCCCGTGGACGCCATCGTCGGCGCCGCCAAGCAGATGCATACGGTGGTCACCAGCCTGTGCACGGGCTGCGACCTGTGCGTGGCGCCCTGCCCCGTCGACTGCATCGTCATGTACCCGGTCAGCGGCGACGCCACGGGCTGGGATGCCTGGAGCCAGGCAGAGGCCGATGACGCGCGCGCGCGCCACGATTTCCGCACGCAGCGCCTGCGCCGCGAAGCCGAGGCCAACGACGCGCGCCTGGCCGCCAAGGCCGTCGCCAAGATGCAGGAAGTGACACTGGAAGTGCCCGTCACGCCAGATGAACAGGCAGAAAAGGAGCGCAAACGCGCCATCATCGCCGCCGCCATGGAGCGCGCGCGCGCCAAGGCCGCTGCCGCCAGCACGGATACCGCCCCGCCAGCCCCCAACACGCCGAAAAAAGACGCATGAACGCCGCCAAACGCCTGGAAATCTTTACGCGCTTCCGCGCCGCCAATCCATCCCCGAAAACGGAGCTCGAATACACGACGCCGTTCGAGCTGCTGATCGCCGTGCTGCTGTCGGCGCAAGCAACGGACGTGTCCGTCAACAAGGCGACCCGTTTGCTGTATCCGGTCGCCAATACGCCGGCCAAGATACTGGCGCTGGGCGTCGACGAGCTGGCCAGCTACATCCGCACCATCGGCCTGTTCCGCACCAAGGCGAAGAACGTCATCGCCACCTGCCAGATCCTGCTCGAGCAGCACGGCGGCGAAGTGCCGCGCGACCGCACCTCGCTGGAAGCCTTGCCCGGCGTGGGCCGCAAGACGGCCAATGTGGTCATGAACACGGCGTTTGGCGAACCGACGATGGCCGTCGACACGCACATCTTCCGCGTCTCGAACCGCACCGGCATCGCGCCGGGCAAGAATGTCGATATCGTCGAGCAAAAGTTATTGAAGTTTGTACCGAAAGAATTTCTGCACGACGCCCACCATTGGCTCATCCTGCACGGCCGCTACACATGCACGGCGCGCAAGCCGCAATGCTGGAACTGCATGATCGCCGACCTGTGCGACTACAAGGACAAGTCGCCGATGCCGGCCGTGGTGTAGTCAAAAAAAACGGCCCGAATGGGCCGCTGTCGTTGCGTCGTAGGTCGGATTAGCGCGCAGCGCGTAATCCGACAGGACGCGGCAACAATGTTGTCGGATTACGCTACGCTAATCCGACCTACAGCAAGACCATATTGTCGCGGTGAATCAGCTCATGGCCTTCCATGTAGCCGAGTATCGCCTCGATCTCGGTGGACGGCTTGCGCATGATGCGGCGCGCTTCGCCGCTCGTGTAGTTCGACAGGCCGCGCGCCACGGGCACGCCGTCCGCGTCGACGCAGGTGATGACGGCGCCGCGGCCGAACTCGCCGTTCACGCCCGTCACGCCGATCGGCAACAATGATTTGCCTTCCTGACGCAGCTTTTGCACGGCGCCCGCGTCCAGCACGACGGCGCCAGCCGTATGCAGATGATCGGCCATCCACTGCTTGCGCGCCGTCAATTGCCCCGTTTGCGCCCGCAGCTCCGTGCCGATCGCTTCGCCCTGAGCCAGGCGGCTGAGCACGTCGCTGTCGCGGCCCCAAGCGATGATCGTGTGCGCGCCGGACTTGGCGGCACGCTTGGCGGCGAGGATTTTCGTCAGCATGCCGCCACGCCCCAGGCTGCTGCCGGCGCCGCCGGCCATCGCTTCCAGGGCCGGGTCGCCGGCGATGCCTTGCGTGATCAGGTAGGCGTTCGGGTCCTTGCGCGGGTCCGCCGAGAACAAGCCGTGCTGGTCGGTCAGGATGACGAGCGCATCGGCTTCGATCAGGTTGGCGACCAGAGCGCCCAGGGTGTCGTTGTCGCCGAACTTGATTTCATCGGTGACGACGGTGTCGTTTTCATTGATGATCGGCACCACGCCCAGGCGCAGCAAGGTCGTCAGGGTGGAGCGGGCATTGAGGTAGCGTTCGCGGTCGGCCAGGTCGGCGTGCGTAAGCAGCACTTGCGCCGTGCCGAGGCTGTGGGCGCGGAAGCTGCTTTCATAGATTTGCGCCAGGCCCATCTGGCCGACGGCGGCGCACGCCTGCAATTCGTGGATATCGGTGGGGCGCTGCTCGAAACCGAGGCGCAGCATGCCTTCGGCGATCGCGCCGGAGCTCACGAGCACGACTTCCTTGCCCAGGGCGCGCAAGCCGGAAATCTGCGCGGCCCAGCGCGCGATGGCGGCATGGTCGAGCCCGCGGCCATCGTTGGTGACCAGCGAGGAGCCGACTTTGATGATGATGCGGGTAGCTTTTTGAATCACGGAATCCATGGGGCGGCGCTCTTCACTTAATAGACGTCAGCGCGCAGGACGCAGCAGCAGCAAGGCCAGCCCCGCCGTCAGCTCCATTGCGCACATGAACAACACAAAACCCTGGGGCAAGCCGAAGCTGATGGCCGCGAACAGACGGCCGGCGGGCTGCGCCAGGACCAACATTGCAGTGATATCGCCGAGGACAGGCGGTTCGCCCTGCCGTGCCGCGAACAGCGCCAGGAGCGCGGTAGCGCCCCAGACACCGACATGCGTAGCGTAGAACTGGCTGTAGCCATTGACGCCATTGAGGAAGATGCCCATGCCGGCCGCCATTGCATCGGCGAACAGCAGACAGGCGACCGCGCTCAGCCCGTAAGCATACGCGATCAGATGCAATACACGGCGCTGCCACGCTTGCTTGCGCGCGGACGCGGCAGCGACCGTTTGTACCGACATCAGGATAAAGCCTTAGTCGAGGATCTTGAAACGCGGATCATCCGGGTCGATCGACGAGATACCGCGTGCTTCTTCGGTCATCTGCGTTTCTTCGGCACGGCTTTCGCTGTGTTTCTTCTCTTCCAGATGCTGGTAAATCGCATTCACCAGTTCCGGGCAACCTTGGTGGTTCAGCGCGGAGATCTCGAAGACGGGACCCTTCCAGGCGAAACGCTTGAGGAAGTCCTTGACGATCTTCTTGCGCTCTTCTTCCGGCACCATGTCGAGCTTGTTCAACACCAGCCAGCGCGGCTTGTCGACCAGCGACTCGTCGTACTTCTTCAATTCCTTGACCAGCGCCTTGGCTTCCTTGACAGGATCGACGTTGGTTTCAAACGGCGCCAGGTCGACGATGTGCAACAGCAGACCCGTGCGCTGCAAGTGACGCAGGAATTGATGGCCCAGGCCCGCGCCTTCGGAAGCGCCTTCGATCAAGCCGGGAATATCGGCGATCACAAAGCTCTTCTCGTGCGACACGCGCACCACGCCCAGGTTCGGGTGCAGAGTGGTAAATGGGTAATCGGCAATTTTCGGACGCGCGTTCGAGACGGCCGAAATGAAGGTCGACTTGCCGGCGTTCGGCATGCCCAGCAGACCAACGTCAGCCAGCACTTTCAATTCCAGGCGCAGTTCGCGGCGTTCGCCTTCCTTGCCCTCGCCTTTTTGGCGTGGTGCGCGGTTGGTCGAGGACTTGAAGTGGATATTGCCCCAGCCGCCTTCGCCGCCCTTGGCCAGCATTTCGGTCTGGCCGTGCTCGGTCAGGTCAGCCAGGATTTCGCCGCTCGCGTTGTCGATGATCAAGGTGCCGACCGGCATGCGCAGGTGGATGTCATCGGCGCCCTTGCCATAGCAATCTGCGCCACGGCCAGGCTCGCCATTGCGAGCCTTGTGCATTTTGGAGAAGCGGAAATCGACGAGCGTGTTGATATTGCGGTCGGCGACTGCCCAAATGGTGCCGCCCTTGCCGCCATCGCCGCCATCGGGACCGCCGAAAGGCCGGAATTTTTCACGGCAGAAAGAGGCGCAGCCGTTGCCGCCATCGCCCGCGATGACTTCGATTTTTGCTTCGTCGATAAACTTCATAATTTTGCCGCCATAAAACTAAAAAGGCTCTACCTTGGGCAGAGCCTTTCGATTGAAGGCTTGCGCCTTACATCATGCGATCATTGCGGAGCGAACTGGCGCTCCGCGATGAATTACGCTGGTACTGCTGCGTTAGGTACAACGGTCACGAATTGCTTCGAGCCAGCACCTTTGACAACGAACTTCACTTTGCCCGCGATCAGCGCGAACAACGTGTGATCCTTGCCCATGCCTACGCCTTCGCCGGCGCGCACTGGGGTGCCGCGTTGACGAATGATGATGCCGCCAGCATTGATAGCTTGGCCGCCGTAGACTTTAACGCCCAGACGTTTTGATTCTGAATCACGGCCGTTTCGCGTTGTGCCGCCGCCTTTTTTATGTGCCATTTAAGACTCCTTGATAGCTGATTAATTCAAACAGCGGCGATTAGCCGTTGATCGAAACGATTTGGATTTCGGTAAAATTCTGGCGATGGCCTTGATGCTTTTGGTAGTGCTTACGACGACGCATCTTGAAAATTTTGACCTTATCATGGCGACCATGCGCCACAACCGTAACCAGTACCGTTGCACCTTCGACCAATGGAGCACCAAACTTGATGCTGTCGCCCGCGCCTACTGCGAGAACTTGATCGATGGTGATTTCGGAACCAATGTCTGCCGGTATCTGTTCTACTTTAAGTTTTTCGCCAGCGACAACTTTGTATTGTTTGCCACCGGTTTTTATGACCGCGTACATGATTTGAAACCTCATCAAATGTTGAAAGAATTTGTCCCATTGCCGTGCAAAGCAAGCCGTACACAACAGGGGGAACCAGCGATTATACACGGACTGAGAAATTGCGTCAAAAACTATTCACAAAGGCCGATGATCGTGGTATGTCGGCAACCCGGCCATCATGTCAGGCTTGCGCCAGGCGGACAGCAAAACGCGCGCCAGTGCCAACAAGATCAATCAATTGCCCTACAGTCATAGGCAAACGTCACGCACGCGCAAGCCTTGTCGTATAATCGCGGCACCCACAATCTAATGCAGGTTCGCCTTGTCTGACGCTAACAAACACGTTAACCAAAACACCATCGTGCAAACGATTGCCGCCGATATGGATGCAGTCAATACGGTGATCCGCCAAAAGTTGCACTCCGATGTGATTCTGATCAACCAGATCGCTGAATACATCATCAGCGCAGGCGGCAAACGCATCCGTCCCGTGCTGATTTTGCTGGTGGCCAATGCCCACGCCTATCGCGGCACGGCGCACCATGAACTGGCCGCCGTGGTCGAATTCATCCACACGGCCACCCTGCTGCACGATGACGTCGTCGACGAATCGTCGATGCGCCGCGGACGCCAGACGGCCAATGCCCTGTTCGGCAATGCCGCGTCGGTGCTGGTGGGCGACTTCCTGCACTCGCGCTCGTTCCAGCTGATGGTGTCGCTCAATAATATGCGCGTCATGCAAATCCTCTCGGACGCCACCAACGTGATCGCCGAAGGCGAAGTGCTGCAATTGCTGAACATGCACGATCCGGACGTGACGCAAGAAAGCTATTTGAACGTCATCCGCTCGAAGACGGCCAAGCTGTTCGAAGCGTCGGCGCAACTGGGCGCCCTGATCGCCGGTGCCAGCGAAGACGATATCGAAGCGGCAGCCGAATACGGCCGCTCGCTGGGTACGGCGTTCCAGCTGATCGACGACGTGCTCGACTATGCAGGCGACGCCGCCGAAATCGGCAAGAACGTGGGTGACGACTTGCGCGAAGGCAAACCGACCATGCCGCTGATCTGGCTGATGGAAAACGGTACGCCGGAACAGCGCGAACTGGTGCGCAGCTGCATCGAGCAAGGCGACGAACAGCATTTCGACACCGTCCTGACGGCCATCACCAGCAGTGGCGCCCTCGACTACACGCGCAAGCAGGCGGAAATCGCCGGCCAGCGCGCCGCCGACGCCATCGCCGGCTGGCCGGACAGCGTCTACAAGCAATCGATGCTGCAACTGTGCTCGTTTGCCGTGGACCGCAATCACTGATCGCGTTTTACTCTCCATAATACAAAACGGCGCCAATGGCGCCGTTTTTTTCATGCCCGCCTATTTCACCGGCTTGCCATCGGCGCCGACCACCGCCTGGCCATCTTCCTTGGCAAATGCGCCTTGCTGCGGCAGCGGCAGAATCTCCAGCACCTTTTCCGACGGCCGGCACAGGCGCACACCCAGTTCCGTGACGACGATGGGACGGTTGATCAAAATAGGATGGGCTTGCATGGCGTCCAGCAGGGCAGCATCGCTCAGCTCGGGATTGGCCAGGCCCAGCTCGTCGTACAGGGCGCCCTTGTCGCGCATGACGGCGCGCACGGACAGGCCCGCGCGCTTGATCAGGTCGACCAGCTCCTCGCGCGTCGGCGGATGCTTGACGTAATCGATGATGACGGGCTCGACGCCCGTGTTGCGGATCAGGGCCAGGGTATTGCGCGACGTGCCGCACGCCGTGTTGTGATAAATCGTGATCGTCATGTCGTGATGTCCTTCAATAAATGTGGTTCGCTGACGCAGCAAGGCGCGCCAGCACAGCAGTTCTCGGTCAAAAAGGCCAGCAAGCCGTTCATGCCCGCATAGTTGGCGGCGTAGATGATGGAGCGGCCCGCCTTGCTCGCCGTCACCAGATTGGCGTGCGCCAGTTCTTTCAGGTGAAACGACAGCGACGATGGCGCAATGGCCAGCGCTTCGGCGATTTTCGTCGCGGCCATGCCTTCCGGCCCTGCTTGCACCAGCAGGCGGAACACGGCCAGCCGCGATTCCTGCGCCAGCGCGGCCAGGGCTGCGATGGCGGCCGTGCTCGTCAGTGGCTCGGCTTGCGCCGCGATTGAGTTTTCATTTTCCATATTTCAATAATAGTCGAATTATTGAATCATTTCAAGCGAGGTGTCTTACGTAACCCAGCGCACCGACTGTTATGGCCTATCGGTCTACCTTGATGAAAAAATCACTGCGATTGGCATCCTCATGACACGCTCAACCCCGCTCAAAATCCTCGGCTGGAGCCTGGCCGCCCTGCTCGCCCTGATCACCATCGTCGTCATCTTCGTGCTGACCTTCGACTGGAACCGCGCCCGCCCCTACATCAACGAAAAGGTGTCGGAAAGCACGGGCCGCAGCTTCGTCATCGGCGGCGACTTGCAGGTGAAATGGCAGCAGGGGCTGAAGACGGAGCCGGGCTGGCGCCGCTATGTGCCGCGCCCCGTCATCAGCGCGCAGGACGTGCGCATGAGCAACCCGGACTGGGCGACGGCCGGCCCGCAACTGGCCAGCGCGAAACGTATCGACGTGGCCATCCATCCCTTGCCCCTGTTGCAGCATCGCGTGGTACTGACGGACCTGGCGCTCCAGGCGCCCAACATTGCCCTGCAGCGGCGCGCCGATGGCAGCAACAGCTGGACCTTGAAAGACAACGGCCCTTCGGCATGGGACGTGGAAATCCAGCGCATAGCCTTCGGCGACGGCGTCATCCGCTATCTGGACGAGGGCATCGCCCTCGACGTGCACGCCAAGGTCAGCTCGACGGCGCCCGACGCCACGCCCGGCGATGCGCCAGGCAATGCGCCGGTGCAGAAATACGGCATCGCCTTCACCCTGGGCGGCAGCTACCGCAAGGCGCCCGTGACGGGCGGCGGCAAGGCGGGCGCCGTGCTGTCATTGACCGACAACCACACCGTGTATCCCGTGCAGGCGCATGCCGTGCTGGGCAAGAACAAGGCCAGCATCGATGGCACGCTGACGGACCCGCGCTCGCTATCCGGCATCGATTTGCAGCTGAGCCTCGCTGGCGCCAGCATGGCGGACCTGTACCCGCTGACGGGCGTGCTGCTGCCGGAAACGCCGGACTACGCCACGAAGGGTCGCCTGCTGGGCAAGAAGGACGGTGCCAGCTGGAACTGGACCTACCAGAATTTCAAAGGCACGGTGGGCGAGAGCGACCTGGCCGGCACCCTGCAATATCTGCCACGCCAGCCCCGGCCCCTGCTGCGCGGCGAAGTGGCGTCGCAGCAGCTGCGCCTGGAAGACCTGGGCCCCACCATCGGTGCCGACAGCAATGCGCGCAAACAGGCGCGCGGCAAGGCGCCCGTGCAACCCGGGAATAAAGCCTTGCCAGTGGAACAGTTCAATACGGCCAAATGGGATGCGCTCGACGCCGATGTGAAGTTCACGGGCAAGAAACTGGTACGCACGCACGATATCCCGCTCAACGATATCGTCGCCAACATCCGCATGAAAGACAAGGTGCTGAGTTTGACGCCGCTCAATTTCGGCATGGCCGGCGGCAACATCACCTCGAACATCACGCTCGACGGCCGTCAAAAGACCATTGCCGCGCAAGCCAAGGTGGCGGCGCGCCACCTCAAGATACGCGAGCTGTTCCCCAAGCTGCAATCGATGCAAGCGAGCTTCGGTGAAGTGTATGGCGACGCGGCGCTGACGGGCCACGGCAATTCCGTCTCGGCCATGCTGGCCAGCGCGAATGGCGAGCTGGCAGCCACCGTCAGCGAAGGCTCCGTCAGCCAGTTCATGCTGGAACTGGCGGGCCTGAACCTGGCCAACGCCGTCTTCGTGAAAATCTTTGGCGACAAGCAAGTGCACCTGAACTGCCTGGCCAGCGACTTCGCCGTGACGAATGGCCAGGCCGACGTGCGCCGCTTCGTGCTCGACACGGACACGGCCGTCGTCAATGTCACGGGCAACGTCAACCTGGCCACCGAAACCCTGGACCTCGACGTGCGCCCCCGTACCAAGGGCGCCCGCATCATCACCCTGCGCACGCCGCTGTACGCAAAAGGCACGTTCAAGAACCCGGACGTGGGCCCGCAAAAAGGCCCGCTGGCCCTGAAAGCCGGCGCCGCCGTGGCCCTGGCCACCGCCGTCACGCCGCTGGCCGCCCTGCTGCCGCTGGTCAACGTCGACAAAGCCCCCGACACGGACTGCGCCGCCGTCATGGCCCAAGCCAACGCCACCCGCAAGGCCCCGACTTCGCCAGCGACGAATGCGCCAGCGAAAAAAGTCAGCGAAGCGGAAATCAAAAAGGCGCAGCAGGAAAAGAAATAAGCAGGCTTGCAACAAACAAGCTTGATGCAGCCGCTTGAAACCCGCTCCGCCATCTGCTGTAATGAAGAAAAGCGGGGTGTGGCTCAGCCTGGTAGAGCGCTGCGTTCGGGACGCAGAGGCCGGAGGTTCGAATCCTCTCACCCCGACCAGCCTTTCCCTCACTGCGCCAGCTTGAACTGCTTGCACCTTGACCTGCGCGTTGGCGGGTTGCCGAGAAGTATGTTATTAATTTCACTATTAATATCTTAACCACTTCTCGCGCAAGGGCCTGACCGATGTCTTTCCTGATAGTTCTGGCCGCATTGGCCTTCCTCATGCTGGCCGCCTACCGCGGCTACAGCGTGATCCTGTTTGCGCCCGTCGCTGCGCTCGGCGCCGTGCTGCTGACCGATCCGTCGGCCGTGCCGGCCGTGTTCAGCGGCATCTTCATGGAAAAGATGGTGGGCTTTATCAAGCTGTACTTCCCCGTCTTTTTGCTCGGCGCCGTGTTCGGTAAACTAATTGAGCTGTCCGGCTTTTCCCAGTCCATCGTCGTGGCGGCCATTCGCTATATCGGCAGTGCGCGCGCCAATGCCGTGATCGTTGCCGTGTGCGCGGCCTTGACGTACGGCGGTGTGTCGCTGTTCGTCGTGGTGTTTGCCGTGTATCCGTTTGCGGCTGAACTGTACCGCCAGAGCAATATCCCCAAGCGGCTGATGCCGGGTGCCATTGCCCTGGGCGCGTTTTCGTTCACCATGGATACGTTACCGGGCACGCCGCAGATCCAGAACATCATCCCGACCACCTTTTTCAACACGACCGGCTGGGCCGCGCCGTGGCTGGGCACGATCGGCGCCGTGCTGACGGTGATCATGGGACTGGCTTTCCTCGAATGGCGCCGCCGTTCCGTCATGGCGACGGGCGAAGGTTATGGGGCCGAGGCCGACAAGGCCACGGCCGGCGTGGGCGGCTTGCCCCATCCGCTGCTGTCGGTGGCGCCTCTGGTGCTGGTGGGCGTGGCCAACTTTGCGCTGACCAAACTGATTCCCCAATGGTACGGCGATAGCTACGTGCTCACCGCCGAGGCCCTGCCGGGCTTGCATGCGCCCGTGTCGACGTCGATCGGCGCAGTGACCGGTATCTGGGCCGTGGAAGGCGCCTTGTTGCTGGGAATTTTGCTCGTCTGCGCGACGGCCTTCGGGCGCATCCGCGCCGCGTTTGCCGAAGGCACCAAGGCGGCCGTGGGCGGCGCCTTGCTGGCAGCCATGAATACGGCGTCCGAATACGGTTTTGGCGGCGTCATCGCGGCCCTGCCCGGTTTTCTTGCCGTCAGCAACACCTTGCGCAGCGTGCCCGATCCGCTCGTCAACGCGGCCGTGTCCGTGACGACCTTGGCCGGCATCACGGGCTCGGCCTCGGGTGGCATGAGTATCGCGCTGGCCGCCATGTCGGACAGTTTCATCCAGGCCGCGCAGCAGGCGCACATTCCGCTCGAAGTCATGCACCGCGTCGTGGCCATGGCCAGCGGCGGCATGGATACCTTGCCGCACAATGGCGCCGTGATCACCCTGCTGGCCGTCACGGGCCTCACGCACCGCCAGTCCTACCGCGACATTTTCGGCATCACCGTCATCAAGACGGTGGCCGTGTTCCTCGTCATTGCCATCTATTACATGACGGGACTGGTCTGAGGGTTGGGGCAAGCTACAGCCGCGACGACGATGCCGGCTTTGCCAACGCATGCGCCGGCTTGAACAAATGGCTGATGCCCATGGTCAGCAACGGACCGGCCAGCGCCAGGTAGGAACTGTCCACGCCGTACGGATTGCCTGCCAGGAACCAGCCAATCGTGGCGATCACCGAGACGATCACACCGACAAAAGCGCCGCGCGGCGTGCCGAATTTCGGCGCATAGAAGGCCATCAGCACCAGCACGGCGAGCGTGGCGCGCAGGGCCTTGCCGAGGAAGGCAATCATCAGCAGCTTTTCCGCATACAGCGCCAGCACCAGCGGCAGCAGGCCGGCCACGACGATGGCGATGCGCAGGAACATCAGCGATTTCGCGTCGTTCTTGGCCTTGTTGTACCAGGGATCATAAAAATCCTTCATGGCCAGGGTGGCCGATGCCAGCGTGGTGGCGGAAATGCCGCCGAACAGGGCGCCGGCCAGGCCGACGATCATGATGCTGGCGGAAAATGCCGGCATGTGGGCGATCATGGTGGGAAACGCGTCGATCGACTTCATGCCCGGATACAGCACGGCGCTGCACATGCCGATCAGGGCCGCCATCAGGCCGAACGGAATCATCAGCGACGACACGTAATAGCAGGCGCGCTTGGCCACGGCCGGGTTATCCGTGCTGACCAGCGCCTGGATCACGTATTGCGTGGCGAAGATGGAACCGATGCCGCCGATCATCCAGGCGATGATCTGGCCCCAGCCGATCTCGACCCAGTTGAACATCTTGGCCGGCAGCTGCGCCTGCAGCGCGCCAATGCCGCCCGTTGCTTCCAGCGCATACGCGAGCGCCAGGATCACGCCCAGGTATTTGACGATGGAGTGGGCGAAATTCGTGTACACGACCGAGCGCATGCCGCCCAGGCTGACATAGATCACGGTGATGGCGCCGACCAGCAAGATGGCCACCGTTTTGTTGATGTGCAGCACGGCCGCCAGCACGGCGCCGCCGCTCGCGTACAGGGCCACGGCAACGATGCTCAGCGCGACGATGGTGAGGATGGACGCCGCATAGCGCACGGGCTCGCCATACGTTTGCGCGAGGATGCCGGAAATCGTCGACTGCCCGCTTTCCTTGTATTTTTTGACCAGCACGATGGCCAGCAGGAAAAAGCCCAGCGACAACGCCACCAGATTCCAGGCGGCGGAAATGCCCAGTTCATAGCCCTTCTGGGCCGTGCCGATGCTGACGGAACTGCCGATGAATTCCGACAGCAGCAAGGCGCCGATCAGGAAAGCGGGATAGTTGCGCCCACCCGCCGTCATGCCCTCGGCGCTGTTCGCATGCTTGCGCACGCTATAGGTAATGTACGACATGAGGGCGAAATAGCCCACCGTGACCGCAGCGATAATGATCAATCTGTTTTCCATCCGTCTACTCCAAGTCTGCTTTTCTTATTATTATTTTTCAAGAAAGCTTCCCCTGCCGCATGCCGGACCAGCCGGCGGCGGTGCTCAGGGGAAAACCACATTCCCGCCGTACCGATACGGTACAGCAAGCCTCACAATAAAAAAGTCCGCAACTGCTCTGTAAACAAATCCGCCGCCTCGATGTTCGAGATGTGCGAAGCGGGCAGGCTTGCCAGACGGCCGCCCGCGATCTGCTGCTGCAGCCAGCGCCCGTCGTCGATGGTGGTCACGGGATCGTGCTCGCCCGCGATGATCAGGGTCGGCACGGCGATCGTGCCCACGGCGTCGTGCAAGTCCGTCTGGGCCAGCACATCGCAACAGGCCGCGTAACCGTCGACATCCTGGCTGCGCAAAATGCCGGCCAGGCGCGCCACCGTGTCCGCTTCGCGTTCGATAAACTGCGGCGTGAACCAGCGCGTGGCGGCGCTCTCGGCCACCGCGGCCATGCCGTCGCGGCGCACTTGCTCCGCCCGCAGCTGCCACGGCGCGGCGCCGCCGATACGCGCCGCCGTATTCGCCAGCACGAGCTTCGTCAAACGCCGCGGCTGGTGTATGCCCAGCCACTGGCCCGTCAAGCCGCCCATGGAAATGCCGCAGAAGGCGGCGCGTTCGATATCGAGGTGGTCGAGCAGCGCCACCACATCCAGTCCCAGCCGCTCGATGCCGAACGGTGCATCGCCGCTGGCCGACCGGCCATGGCCACGCGTATCGTAGCGCACGACGAAAAAGTCGCCGGCCAGCGCGGCCGCCTGCGCATCCCACATGGACAGGTCCGTGCCGAGGGAATTCGACAGGACCAGGCAAGGCTTGCCGCGCTCGCCATCCGTGCGGTAATGCAGGCGAATACCGTCCACCTCGCACGTCTGCCCGACAGTGTCATTGCCTGTATGCGTCATGGCATGTCTCCTCAGGAATCGTCGCCGCGCACGGACGAGGGATGGCGGCACAGCGGCATCACGTCGATCTGCATGTAGGGAAACAGCGGCAGGGAGGTCAGCAAATTATGCAGCTCGTCCACGCTGTCCACGTCGAAGACGCTGACGTTCGCGTACTGGCCGGCGATGCGCCACAGGTGGCGCCACTTGCCCTCGTGCTGCAGGCGCTGGGCCAGTTCCTTTTCCGTCTGTTTCAGTTGCGCCGCCTGCTCGGCGGGCATGCTCAAGGGCAGATTCACGTTCATGCGTACATGGAATAACATGGTTTCTCCTTATTGACGCTGCATGACGCGCAGCTTGTCCATATCGATCTCGACGCCCAGGCCCGGCCCTGTCGGCACCTGCAGCATGAAGTCGCGGTACACGAGCGGCTCGCGCAAGACTTCCTGCGTCAGCAGCAAAGGCCCGAACAGTTCCGTGCCCCAGGCCAGTTCCGCGAACGTGGAGCAGACGTGGGCCGTGGCGGCCGTGCCGACGCCGCCTTCGAGCATGGTGCCGCCGTACAGGCCCACGCCCGCCAGGCGCGCCACGGTGGCCACTTCCAGCGCGGGCAGCAAGCCGCCCGACTGGGTGATTTTTACGGCATACACGTCGGCCGCATCGGCCTGCGCCAGCGCCAGCGCATCGGCCGGACCGTGCAAGGCTTCGTCGGCCATGATGGCCACGTCGAAGCGCTGCTTCAGGCGCGCCAGCGCGGCGCGGTTGCCGGCCTTGACGGGCTGCTCGATCAGGTCGACGCCGCCCGCTTCCAGTGCGGCGATGCCGCGCACGGCGTCCGTCTCGCTCCAGGCCTGGTTGACGTCGACGCGCACGCTGGCCCGTTCACCCAGCGCCCGCTTGATCTCCAGCACGTGGGCCACGTCATCCATCACGTCGCGCAGGCCGATCTTCAGCTTGAAGATGCGGTGGCGGCGCAGTTCCAGCATGTTTTCCCCTTCGGCGATATCGCGCGCCGTGTCGCCGCTGGCCAGCACCCAGGCCACGGGCAGCGCATCGCGCACGCGGCCGCCCAGCAGTTCTGACAGCGGCACGCCCAGGCGGCGCGCCTGGGCATCCAGCAGGGCCGTCTCGATCGCGCACTTGGCAAAGCGATTGCCCTGGATGACCTTGCGCACCCTGGCCATGGCCTTGGCCACTGCACTCGCTTCCATGCCGACCAGCAGCGGCGCGATATAGGTATCGATATTCGTCTTGATGCTTTCCGGGCTTTCGCCGCCGTAGCCCAAGCCGCCGATGGTGGTCGCTTCGCCCCAGCCCGTGATGCCGTCGGCGCAGCGCAGCCGCACCAGCACCAGGGTTTGCGTATTCATGGTGGCGACCGACATGCGGTGCGGGCGGATGGTAGGCACATCGACCAGGTAGGTCTCGATATTTTGAATCATATTTATTCCGTATAATTCTGTGGAGTGGTGACACGATATTCCCCGAATCTCCCCACGTCCAACACCGAGTTGGTATCAAACCTATACCTGAAAGGTATGAAGATGGAATTACGGCACTTGCGCTACTTCGTTGCGGTCGCGGAGGAAAGGAACTTCACGCGGGCCGCCGCGCGCCTGCACATCGCGCAGCCGCCGTTGAGCCGGCAGATGCAGCAGCTGGAAGAAACCTTGGGCGTGGCGCTGATCGAAAAAGGGTCGCGGCCGCTGCGGCTGACGGAAGCGGGCGGGTTTTTCCTCGCCCATGCACGCCCCCTGCTCGACCAGGTGCGCGACCTGCAAGCGATGACGCAGCGCGTGGGCAAGCTGGAACGCACGCTGTCGATCGGCTTTGTCGCCTCGACGCTGTATGGAGAATTGCCCGACATCGTGCACCGTTTTTGCGAGCGCCATCCCGAGGTCGACGTGACCCTGCATGAAATGACGACGGTGCAGCAGCTGAAGGCCCTGAAGGAAGGCCGCATCGACGTTGGTTTCGGGCGATTGAAAAGCGAAGACCCCAGCATCCGCCGCATCCTGCTGCGCGAGGAGCGGCTGGTGGTGGCCCTGCCACCGGGCCACCGCCTGGCCAAGGGCGAAGGCGGATTGCGCCTGACGGACCTGACCCACGAAACCCTGCTCGTGTACCCGAAAGCGCCCCGCCCCAGCTTTGCCGACCAGGTGCTGGCCATGTTCAGCGAAGGCAATGTCACGCCCGGCCCCGTGACGGAAGTGCGCGAGCTGCAGATTTCCATGGGACTGGTGGCGGCCGGCCAGGGCATTTCCATCGTGCCCGAAAGCGTGCAAGCCATGCATCACCGGAACGTCGTGTACCGCAAGCTCGACGACAAGCATGCGTTCTCGCCCATCTTATTCAGCATGCGGCATAGGGACCGCTCGCCCGAGTTGGAAAACATCCTCGCCGCCGTGTACTCGATCTACGATGAACACGGCATCGCGCACGTCAAGGAAAGCCTGTAGCGATGACTACGCGGCGTCGGCCAGCAATTCCGGGCGCAGCGCGCGGATGCGCAGTTCCGTGAAATAGCCGCCCGCCTCGTTGTAGCGCAGGTAGTGGCGGCCGCAGTTCATGCAGCGGGCCACCTGGCTCAGGTTCGCGGGATAGTAGCGCGGCGCGATGGGCGCATCGATGCTGTCGTAGCGCGTGCCGTGCGGGTGGTACTCGGCAAACGTCGGTTCCTCGTACGGGTCTTCGCGCAGGGTGCCGATTTCTTCAAAGCGGTCCAGCTCCAGCGAGGTAGGCAGGCGCTGCCAAGCGTCCAGCGGGACGGCGCAGCAGCTGCATTTTTTTGTCACCAGCGCCGACGCGGCGGCCAGTGCGGACAAGGCGGGAAAGTCGATGAATACCATGTTCAGCCGTTACAAGGGGCGGCCCATGGCAACGAGCCTGGCCGCACCCCTTATTCTAG
Source organism: Janthinobacterium sp. NKUCC08_JDC (assembly GCF_019345575.1). Classification (NCBI taxonomy): domain Bacteria; kingdom Pseudomonadati; phylum Pseudomonadota; class Betaproteobacteria; order Burkholderiales; family Oxalobacteraceae; genus Janthinobacterium; species Janthinobacterium sp. NKUCC08_JDC. The sequence continues at coordinate 35,556 of NZ_JAHKQW010000016.1, forward strand.
CGCAGTCGCATCCTGCCGATACGCGCACTGCATTTCGCCAGCCCCAGCTCCAGCAGCAACAGCATGCCGCCGGAAACGAGCAGCAGCGGCATCAGCGCACACATGGCGGCCGCCGCCAGCCAGGCCAGCATGGAAGGCGACGTCCAGGCGCCCGGCAGCAGCTTGGGCAAGCCCAGCGAGCCAGGCAAACGCCGCTTGAAAAACATCACCCAGCCCGACACCAGCGAGAACAGCACGCTGGCGCCAAAGACCAGCAGCAAGGCCTGGTTCCACCAGCCGAACTCGCCGCGATGAAACGGGATGCCGATGGCCGTGGCCTTGCCGAACGCCGTCTGCGCTTCCCAGCCCGCGTAATACAGGGGCTTGCCGCTGTAGGCGTCGAACTGCAGGTCGAAGCGCAAGGTGGGCTGGCTGCGGTCGGCCATCGTGGCGCGCCACACATCGTCCTGGCTGGCCGGCGCCGTCAGCTGCACGGCGATGGCGGGCGCATGGCTGCGCGCCACCCGCCACGCATCCTGCCAATCGAGCGGGGCGCCCGCCTCGGTTGAGCGCAAGCCGCGCGGCGCGGGCGGCGGCGCCTGGCCGCTGACGTCGCGCAGCGCGCGGATGCGCCCGCCTGCCTGCTGGCTCCACGTCAGCCCCGTCGTCAGGATCACGAAGCTGACAATACCGAGCGCCACGCCGAGAAACGCATGCCACTGGCGCCAGCCATTGCGGCCCCGCGCGCCTCGCTTCGGCAAGCCTGATTGCGCGCCGCGCGGCCACCAGAGCACCACGCCCGTCACCAGCATCACCATCAGCCAGCTGGCGGCCAGCTCGATCATCCAGCGCCAGCCATTGTTTTGCAGCAAACGCGAATGCAGCTTTTTTGCCCAGTTGCCGAAACGCTCGCTGCTGGCCAGGCTGCCCAGCACGCGCGCATCATAGGGGTTCACATACATGACGATGGCTTGCGCAGGCAGGCCGAACTTCGGCCTGGCCTTCACCGGCATCCCATGTCCAGCATGTTCATCGTGCGCGCCGCCGGGCGGCGCGAACGCCACTTGCACCGCATCGTCCTGCTGAAACGGCGGCACCACGTGCTGCACCGTCCAGCCACGCGGCGCGGCCCGTTCGGCGGCCGCCACGGCGGCGTCCAGCGGCAGCATGGACGCTTGCGGCGCCACATGATCGAGGTGCTGGTACAGCCTTGCCTCGATCTGCGGCGTGAACACGTACAGGATGCCCGTCAGGGTGGCCACCAGCGCGAAGGGCGAGGCGATCAGCGCGGCCCAGAAGTGGATGCGCCAGTACAGGCTTTTGCGGCGCGCGATGAGAAAGGTGAAATCGTCCATGGCCGTCCTCACAGTGCGCTATAGGTATAGGACAGGCCCAGCATCACGCTGCGCGGCGCACCGGGCGTGTACTGGTTCTGCGTATTGGCCGCGTAGCTGCCCGTGCCCGCGTAACTGCTGCTAGCCGAATCGGCGTAGCGCTTATCCATCAGATTGCGCACCTGCGCCCACGCTTCCACCCCGCGCGCGAGCTGATAATTGGCGCGCAGATTCAGCAGCGCATGCCCCTTGTACTCCACCGTGTTGGCGTTGTTCATCCAGTAGCGGCCCTGGTGCACGGCTTCGAGCGCGATACGCGCGCCCGCCACAGGCTTGTAGCCGACCTCGAACGAGGTGATGTCGCGCGGCGCCTGCGGCATGGTGCGGCCGCTGTAATCGAGGCTGGAGGAAACCTGGTAGCGCAGGTAGCGGTGGCGCGCAATGGCCGTGGCGAAGCGCGCGTCGAACGGGCCGCTGTCATAGTTCAGGCCCAGCTCCAGCCCCTCGCTGCGCGTGCGCCCCGCATTGCGGTTTTCGCTATTCCCCGGTGACACGGTATAGCTGACGATGGTGTCGCGCCCGTCGAGCCGGTACAGGGCCGTATCGAGTTTCAAACGCCCCTGCAAAAAAGCCCAGCGCAAGCCCAGCTCATAGTTGTTGTAGACGGACGGCTGCAGGTCGGCGATGCCCGTCTTGCCATACAGCTGGCTCACTTCGGGCGGCGTGAAACCCTGGCTGACGTTTGCATACGCGCTGCCCGCATGGCCGATGGCGTAGGTGGCGCCCAGCTTCGGACTCACATGCGAAAAGCTGCGCGACTCGTCGGGCGCGCCGTAATTGACGCTGCCGCCTGGCGCCAGCCTGTTATGGTAGTCGTAGCGGATGGCGTCCGAGCGGCCGCCCAGCACCACGCGCGTGCCGGCCAGCGGCGTAAATTCCCACTGTGCGAAGACGGCCGTGTTGAGGATGTCCGTCTGGTAGTCGCGCACGCCTTGCGGGTTGCTGACATTGGCCAGGGTATAGCGCAGATAGCGGCCCGTGGCCGCATCGCGCACGATGGACAGGTTATCGCTGACAAAGGGATTGTCGCTCTTGTCCACATAAACACCGGCGATCAGGCGCGAACGCAGCCAGGCGAATTCCTGCTGGTGCTTCACGTCCAGCCCCAGTGAATCGACGTGGTTGTTGTTGATGACGCCCTTGCACAGCATGCCGACGCAACTGCCGATGGAGTACGCGGGAAGCTGTCCATGGTCGTTCTTGCGCGTAAACACGGTGACGGTGCTGGTGCCATTGGCCGTCGTCTGCCCTTCCCACGCCAGATTCATGCGCGTGGTCCTGTCCTTGCGGTAGGTGAACGTGTTCAGGCTTTTGCCCGGATTGCGGCGGTAATCGTTCTCGAACAGGCTGCCCGTCATGGCCGCATCGAGATCCGTGTGGACGATGGTGGCGCGCAGCTGCGACGTGGGGCTGAGCGCATAGTCGGCACGCAGCGAGAACGAATCCTTGTCGCCATAGCTGTACTCTTGCCAGTTGTCGCGCGAGCGGCGCGAACTGTAATGGGAAAAGCGCAGTCCCAGCGGGCCCCAGGTATCGCTGGCGGCCGTGTCGTAGCGCGTGTAGCCGCCCACGCTGTCGCGTCGCACGCCCACGCTTGCCGTCGGTGTCGCGCTGGCGCCTGCCGTGAGAAAGTTGACGGCGCCGCCGACGGCATTGCTGCCATACAGCGAGGAAGCGGCGCCCTTCACCACTTCCACGCCGCCGGCGCCCGCCATGTTCATCTCGTTGAGAGAATTGTGGTTGAAGACGCCCAGCGGACGGATGGGAATGCCATCTTCCAGGTACTGGTAGACGGCATTCGTGCCGATGGGCTGGCGGATGCTCATGCTGTGCTGCTCGTTGCCCAGGTCATTCCAGTACACGCCGGCGATGCGGTTGAGGATATCACCCATGGTCTTGGGCTTGTCGCGTTCCAGGGTTTTGGCATTGATGACGCCAATCGCTTGCGGCGTTTCGGACAGCCACGATTGCGCGCGCGAGCCGGAAACGACGACGGTGTCGATGGTGTGGTCAGTTTGGTCAGGTTGCTGCGCCTGTGCGCACGGGTAAGCCACGGTGATGGCCGCGGCCAGCACCAACAGTTTCTTGTTCATGTGATTCTCGTCTAAGTGTGCGGATGCGGCGCGTCACACCGCGAGGTGGACAGCGCCAGCATTGAAAATGCAAAAACTCAGACGAGAGCGGGCGGCGCGCGCGACTGCGCCGTGGACCAGATGAACAGCGGTGCGGGAGACTGGTAGTACAGGGCCGGGAAAATGGCCGTGCCGCTGGCCACAAGCAGCGGCAGCACGGGGCTGGTCGGCGGCAGGCCGACGGAGCCCGCATGCGTGGAACAGAAGGCGCAATGCTCCATCTGCATGACCTTGTCGCCTGACTTTTCATCGGCGGCGCCGTCACCGGCCTGCACAAGCTGGACAAAACGGATGCCGGCCACCGAGCAGATTTCCGCCCAACCGGAGCCGGATTCCTGCTTGGCGCTGGCGACGGCCTGGGAAATCGATGGCGCGAGCGCCGCCAGCAGGATCGCGAAACAGGCGATCCAGGCGGCGAAGCGGCGCGTGAACAAGGTCATTCCCATGGCCGCATTTTACCAGCGGCCGCCGGGACTGGGTAGCGGAAAGCGGCTCAGGCGGCCGGGCAGGCGGCGTTTCCGCTGTCAAAAGCGCGCACGACACTTGCCGTATCGGCGGCGATGCGGTTCACGGCGCGGCGGTGACCGAGCACCAATTCATCGTAGCCGGCGCCCACTTTTTCATTGGCGACCGTGCGGCAGGTGACCACCTTGTTGCTGGCCAGCTGACGCACGCTCCACACAGCGTCGATCAGCGCATACTGTCCCATCACGGACTCGAAACGCTGCACATTGGTGCTGATGCGGTACACGGGCAGCTTGTCCGGGTATGGCGTGCGGAACACGTCGATGGCGCCCAGGTCGTTCGTCACGGCCGTCGACAGGGCCTGGCCAATCTCGCCGGCCAGCGGCCCCGCCCAGCGCTGCTGCTCCAGCAATTCGATGCGGCCCGACGGCGCCGTCACAACAAACTGGTTGCGGCTCACCTGTTGCGGCACGCTGACGGCCAGCACCTCGACATAGTATTTGACGGGCTTGGCCGGCTGCGCGTCGGCGCCGCCGCTCAGCGTATAGAAATGTTCGGGCTGGGGCGTGGAGCAGGCGCCCAGCAGGCTGGCCGCCAGCAGTGCGGAAAAAATCGGTTTCATCATTTTTTTTCATCTCCTTTTTTACCGCGGATCAGGGACTCGGGATGACGTTCCAGGTAATCCGACAGGGCATTGAGCGATTGCAGGGTTTGCGTCAATTGCTGCAAGGCCTGGCGCACGTCCGACTGCAGCGGCGAATCCTTTTGCAGCACCTGTTCGGCCGAACCAAAAGTCTGTTTCGCCGCCGTCAGGGTGTCGCGCATTTCCGGCACCACCTGGCCATCGAGCTGCTTGAACAGGGTATTGGCCTGCTTGATGGTGGCGTTCAGGTTATTGCCGATCTCCGCGTACGGCACCTGATCGAGCTTGCGGGCGATGCTGGCAATCTGCGTCTGCAATTCATCGAGGGTATTCGGCACGGTCGGCACTTCCAGCGGGTATTTGTTCGGATCGAGCGCCACCTTCGGCGCTTTCGGGAAGAAGTCGAGCGCGATGTACAGCTGGCTGGTCAGCAGGTTGCCCGTGCGTAGCTGGGCGCGCAAACCCCGGCTGACCATGCGTTCGAGCAGCTGGTGGCCGGCCGAGCCTTCCTCATCGTCGACGGCGGCCTTGAAGCGCATGCCCAGGCGGGCCGGGTACAGGTTGACGGTGACGGGCATGCGGAAGTTCTTCTTCACAGGGTCGAATTCGATACCCACCGAACGCACCTCGCCCAGCACGATGCCGCGGAAGTCCACCGTGGCGCCAGGCTGCAAGCCGCGCAGGGACTGGTCGAAATAGAACACGGTGGTGATCGCCTCACCATCGGGCTCGCGCATGGCGCTGGCCTCGTCGGCCGCCAGGCGGTAGTTGGTGCCGGCCGGCGCCGGTTCGACGGGTTTGCGGCCATTTTCCGCCTCGAAGGCGATACCGCCCACCAGCATGGCGGCCAGCGATTGCGTATTCAGTTTAAAACCGTTCGAATCGAGGCGCACGTCGACGCCGCTGGCATGCCACCAGCGCGCATCCTTGCCGACAAACTGGTCGTACGGCGCATTGACGAAAACCGACATGGTGATGCCGTTGCCATCCTTGTCCAGCGCGAAGCTGACCACCTTGCCCACGCGCAGGCGGTGGAAGAACAGGGGCGAACCCACGTCGACGGAGCCGAGGCTGTCCGCATGCAGCGTGTACAGCTTGCCCTTCTGGTCTCCCGCCACGGCGGGCGGGCTCTCCATGCCGATGAAGTTCTCCTTTTTGGCTTCCGACTTGCCCGTGTCGACGCCGATGTAGGCGCCCGACAGCAAGGTGCCCAGCCCTGTCACGCCGCTGGCACCGATCTGCGGGCGCACCACCCAGAAACGCGAATCGGCGGTGGCGAAGCGGCGCGCTTCCTTGCTCATGTCGATCGTCACCAGCACCTTGCTCAAGTCGTCGCCCAGGGTGATGGCGCGCACCTGGCCGATATCGACATCCTTGTACTTGACCTTGGTCTTGCCCGGCTCCAGGCCTTCGGCGCTCTTGAAGCTGACCGTCACCGTGGGTCCCTGGTCGAGGATGGACTTGGCGGCCAGGCCGGCGCCGATCAGCGCGGCCAGCAGCGGAATGAGCCACACCAGCGACGGCAGCCAGCGGCTGGCCGGGTCCACATCGGGTTCGGGCAGAGGCCGCGCGCCGGTTTCGGCAAGGTCGCCCGTTTCTTTGTCAGCCATGCTGTTCTCCAATCACTATATTGTTTCCGGTATTTGCCGCACTGCTGCGTTTTTCATCCTCGGCCGCCTTGTCATCGACGGGGTCCCATATCAGGCGCGGGTCGAACTGCATCGCCGCCAGCATGGTCAGCACCACCACGGCGCCAAAGGCCAGCGCGCCGGGTCCGGCCGTGATCACGGCCAGCGACTTGAAGCGCACCAGCGCCACCGTCAGGGTGACGACAAAGATGTCGAGCATGGACCAGCGGCCGATGAATTCGACCATGCGGTACAAAATGGTGCGCTGGCGCGGCCGCCAGCGCGAACGCCGCTGCGCCGTGAACGCCAGCAGCGCCAGCACGCCCAGTTTCAGCATCGGCACGACCACGCTGGCGATGAAAATGATGATGGCCAGGCCCTTCGAGCCGCTGGTCCAGAACAGCACCACGCCGCTCATGATGGTGTCGTCCTGCGCGCCGAACAGCGATTGCGTCACCATCACGGGCAGCAGGTTGGCGGGAATGTAGAGGATCATGGCGGCGATCAGCAAGGCCCAGGTGCGGTTGATGCTGTCCGGTTTGCGCACATGCAGGGCCGTGCCGCAGCGCACGCACGCCAGGTGCCTGCCCTTGCCCAGAGGCGGCGCCACCAGGCCGCAGGCATGGCAGGGCAGCACCTTCTCGTCCGGCGCGAAAGCCTTGTAGCGGATGCCGGGCAGCGCCTGGCGGGTCAGGTCGTCGCCCAGGTTCCACAGGGCCTTGGGGTCGAACGAGACGACGATGGCCAGCATCAGGGTCAGCGCGCCAAACGCGAACAGCCCCGGTTGCGGCAGCACCGTGGCCAGGCTGGTCATCTTGACGACGGTGATCAGGATGCCGATCATCAGCACCTCCGTCATGCCCCATTCACGCGCTGTCTGCACGGCGCGCAGCACGCGGTTAAAGCCCGGCACCTTGACGCCGCCGCGCAAGCCCAGCGCCACATACAGCAGGGAACCGAGTTCAATGGCGGGAAAGAGGATGGTAAACAGGAAGACCATCGCCGCCACGATGTGCATCTGCTCGGACCACAGCACGCGGATGGAACCGAGCAAGGTGGCACTGGACGTGAGGCCATTGACGTCGAGTTCGACGATGGGGAAAAACTGGGCGATCAGGAAGACGAATGCGGCGCCCAGGGTCAGCGCCACCACCTTGGTCAATTCGGCCGATGCGCCGCGCGCATGGGCGCCCCGGTACAGCACCGAGCGGCAACGGATGCAGCGCGCCTTTTCGCGGGGACGCAGCGGACGTTTGCGGTACAGCACGCCGCAGTCATGACAGCTAATCAGGTCGTATCGGTGCACAGTGTGAAGTTTGCCAGCGCCCGAAGCGCGACTATCCCATGTCAATGCCAGCCATCATATTACATAGTTGGCATTTTCCTGCACTACGGCACTATTCTTTTCCACGCCCCCGCAGCAGCGCCTCCACGGCGCGGCCGATTTGCAGCACTTGATCGTCCGCGCCGGCCAGGCCGCAAATGCCCAGCCCCACGGGCAGTTCGCCGTCCGCATGGCACGGCAAGGACAGCGCGCAGCCGTCGAGGAAGTTGATCACGCTGGCGTTGCGCAGCACGAGGCCATTCGTGGCAAAGAAGGTGGCGTCATCCGATTCCAATGGCGCGACCTGCGGCGCGACGATGGCTACGCTGGGCATCAGCCAGGCGTCGTATGGCGCCAGGCGCTGCTCCGCGATGGCGATCAGGCGCGCGCGCGCATCGAGTAAATCGATGTAGTCCGCTGCACCCTGCTGCTGGCCGCGGCGGATGCGCGCCGCCACGCGCTGGTCGTACTGCGCGCCCTTCTCTTCCAGCAGCTCCCTGTGCCAGTGCCAGGCTTCCGCCGCCACCAGCCCGCCGCCGCCGTTGATACCCGGCAGTTCCAGCAATTCGGGGAAATCGAACTGCTCCACGAAGGCGCCCGCTTGCCGCAGCTTGTCCAGCGCCGCGTCGAAAGCCTGCTGCACCTGCGGCTCCACGTGCGTGCCGACGTAGTTCAGGGTAAACCCGAAGCGCAAGCCTTTCAATGCCGGCGCCTGCGCGCCGATGTCATGGCCCGACAGCGCCGCATACAGAATGGCGCAGCAGTCGACGCTGTGGGCGATGGGGCCGGCCGAATCGAGGGAACGCGACAGGGGCACCGTACCGGCCAGCGGCACGGAAGCGGCCGTCGGCTTGAAACCGGTCAAGCCGCAAAAAGCGGACGGGATGCGGATCGAGCCGCCCGTGTCTGTGCCCAGCGCGCCGGCCGCCATGTCCAGCGCCACTGTCACGGCGCCGCCCGAGGTGGAACCGCCCGCCACACGTTCACGATCGTGCGGATTGCGCGGCGTGCCGTAATGGGGATTCAAGCCCAGGCCGGAAAACGCGAATTCGCTCATATTGGTGCGGCCCAGCAGGACGGCGCCGGCCGCGCGCAGGCGCGCCACGGCGCCCGCGTCTGCCTCGGCAGGCGGTGCATCAGCCAGCGCCAGCGAGGCGGCGCTGCTGGTTTGCCCCTTGACGTCGAACAGGTCCTTGATCGAGATGGGCACGCCGGCCAGCGGCGAGGCAACGATGCCGGCGGCGCGCGCCGCATCGCTGGCCCGCGCCTCCATCAGCGCCTGTTCGCCATCAAGGCTGACATACGCATGGCCGCCCTGCGCCCGGTGCGCCTCGGCGCGCGCCAGCATCTGCTCTGTCAGCGCCACGCTGGTGATGCGGCCGGCGGCCAGGTCGGCGGCCAGTTCTCGGATGGTCTTGGTCATTGTTCTATCCTTCCACGGGCAGGGTTTGTACGGCATAGCGGTGCTGCAGGCGGCGCTGCAAGGCTGGATCATACAGCTCCAGCGCGAACGCGTCGCCATGGCCCATCTCGCCGATGATCGGTTGCGTGCCGCAAAACATGGCGCTGCCCACGGGCAGAGTCGCCTGCCCCGTGTAGCGCTGAATCAGGTCTTCCGGCGACAGCATGCGTGTCACGGGACCGTCCTGGTACAGGGCCGGTACGCCGGCACGCTCGCGCCAGGAACGCATCTGCAGCTGGTCCCAGTGGCCGGCCACATCGGCATAGCGCCACAAGGTGTCGCTCACGGGCTTGCCGCACATCTGCTTCGACACCGTCACGCCATAGCTTTCCACCTTGCGGTCCGTATGGTCGGAACCGATACCCACCAGCAGGCCGTATTCCGTGGAAAACAGCACGAATTCCGCTTCGCCCGAGGAATCGCCGCCCGGCACTTCGATGGCGGCGTCGCTCGAGAGCAATGCCGCCGAGACGCGGTAAAACGTGGGCACGCTTTTCGGGCGCGCCACGCCGATGGCTTCCAGTTCGGCGATATGGTGTTCCACCATCGCCATGTCGCGGCCCGTCCAGCCGGCAATGATCAGGCGGTCGATATCGAAGGTGACGGGGCCGTGGCCGGCCAGTTGAAAACGCAATGTCGTCATGATGTTATTCCTCAAGAGGGCCGCGGCCCGTTTCGCGCGCCGCAAAGACGGCGGCGCCGGTGATCAGCAAGGCCGCCGCCACGTACAGCGAGACGGCCACGGTGCTGTTGTACGAACGGTACAGACTGGCGATGACGAGCGGGGCGAAACCGCCGCCGATGACACCGGCCAGGGTGTAGGCCAGCGAGGAACCCGCATAGCGCACCTTGGTGGGGAACTGCTCGATGACGAAGGCCGCTTGCGGGCCGTACATGATGGCGTGGATGACCAGGCCCACGACGACGGCCGTGACGATGGCGGCCGGGCTGGCCGTGTCTAACAAGGTGAAGAAGGCAAACGCCCACACGAGGCCCAGGATGGCGCCCAGCGCATACACGGGGCGGCGGCCAATCTTGTCCGACACCGCGCCAAACACGGGCACCGCCAGCGCATTGCAGGCCGTGCCGACCATGATGGCCGTCAGCGCCAGGGTCGACGACAGGTGCAGCACCGTGGTCACATACGTCAGGGTGAACACCACCACCAGCGCATACAGCACGTCCGAGCCGATACGTACGCCGCCGGCGATCAGCAGACGGCGCCAGTACACGCGCAACACGTCGCCGATCGGCGCTTCCGCCTTCGCATCCTGCTGGTCGAGTTCCTTGAACAGCGGGGTTTCCTCGATGCCGCTGCGTATCCACATGCCGAACGCCACCAGCAGGAGACTGGCGATGAACGGCATGCGCCAGCCCCAGTCCATGAATGCTTCATGCGGCAGCAGGTACGTGATCAAGCCGATGCAGCCGGTCGCCAGCAAGGTGCCGAACGATGGCCCCACCTGCGTCCACGAGGCGTTGCGTCCCCGCTTGTCCGGCGCGCCGTGTTCGACGGAGATCAGCACGGCGCCCGCCCATTCGCCACCGAGCGCAATGCCTTGCACGAAACGCAGTGCCACCAGCAGGATGGGGCTCCAGATGCCGGCCGTCGCGTACGTCGGCAAGAGGCCCATCAGGCCCGTCGTCACGCCCATCAGCATCAGGGTCACCACCAGCACCCAGCGGCGCCCCAGCTTGTCGCCCAGATGGCCGAAGATCACGCCCCCGATGGGGCGCGAGATATAGCCGACCGCATACGTGGAAAAGGCCAGGATGGTGCCCGTCAGCGGGTCGAACGAGGGAAAGAACAGGTGATTGAAGATCAGCGCGGCCATGGTGTTGTAGACGGTGAAGTCATACCATTCCAGGGTCGTGCCGACCATGCTGGCCGTGGCCAGGCGGCCCGTCTTGGCCGTCGTGGCCTTCTCGCCCGGTGCCTGGGCTGCCGGATGCGCAGCGTTCGTATATGTGGTCATAGCCTACCTCTCTCGTCAGTTTTATTGCAGGCCCGGCGCAGGATGCTTTGCCCTGCGCCGTGGCCCGTGTCTCGTGTTATCGGTGCCGGCAAGATGCGCGCGGCCGTGTCAGGCAGCGCGCAGGTCCGCCTCGCGCAGTTGCCAGGACAACTGCAGGATGGCCGCCTGTTCCGCATCGAGTCCCAGCGCCGCGCTGGCGGCATTGGCGGCCGCCATGGCGGCGCTTTCGGACGACGCGTCGATCAGGAAAATCGGGTCGAGCACGCGGCCCTCCGTCCGTTCCGCCGGCAGAGGGCCGGACAGATTCGCGTCCGGTGTCAGCAGACGCGTGGCGATGACGCCGTCGATCTGCAGCAGCTTCGTTCCCAGCGCGGCCATGGCGTCCACGGCTTGCGCATCCTGGCCGATGGCGGGCGCGCCCAGGCGCAGCACGGCCAGCCAGGCGCCCGTGCCCATGCCCGTTTCCGCCTCGATGGCGCAAACCCTGCGCATCGGATCGACCATACGCTGCAGATTTGTCAGCGACCATGGCGTCTGCTGGCCGAAAGCCTTGAAGTAGTCGGGCGTCTGGAAGGCGCCCAGCGATACGGTGCGGTACAGGCCCAGGTATTTGCGCGGGCCGCGCACGCTCTGATAGCGCGTGCCGCTGACGAAGCCGGGAATACGCACGCGCTCTTCCACGTGTTCGCGGTCGTACCAGCGGTTGAAATCGCGTTCGTGTTCGGGGTCGGCGCTGGTCCAGACAAACAGCATGCCTGGCAAGGTGGGGGACGTCGTCATGATGGTTCCGTTCTGCGTTATGGGTGGTGTGCCAACCCAGAATAGGTGGCACGCCATCACTTGGCAAACGGGTTATTCTGAACGCGACTGATAAGTTTTTCTTGTGGGTGGGGATAAGGCCAACAATGTTGTCGGATTACGCGCTTGGGCGCTAATCCGACCTACGCCACAGCGTCAAGCACCGTACTCCTCCGCGAGTCCCACGCTAAACCGGGCCGCCTCTTCGCACGCCAGCATGGCCACCAGCTGGATCGCTTCCGTGGTGATGTCTTCGCTGTAACTGATGACGATGCGCTGCGGCGCCAGGCTGCTGGTGCAGGGAATCAGGGCGATGTGGCCCTGTTCGATTTCCTCGCGCAGGGGCGCCAGCGGCAGCACGGCGATACCGAAGCCCGCTTTGACCAGGCGCACGATGGCGGAGATCGAGCTGACGCAATGGACCCGTCCCAGCTGCACGCCCTCGTCCTGGCACAGCGCCTTTAAAGCGGAATGCGGCTGCGAGCCCCGGTTCATGGTGATGATCGGATGCTGCGCCAGTTGCGCCACCGTATATGGCTTGCCCGTGTCGGGCCAGTCGGCGGCCCTGCCGGCCCAGCCCATGGCGATGGCGCCGCTGCCCGTGCTGCGGATATGGTCGCCCGTCAGCATGTCCGTCTGCAGCGCGATATCGAGTTCGCCCTGCTGCAGCTGTTCGTGCAGGCGCCGCGTCGATTCCGACGTCAGCTGAATCTCGATGCCCGGATAGCGCTCCTGCACGCGCTGCAGGAACGGGATCAGCCAAGTATGCACGATGGTTTCGATGACGCCGATGCGCACCTCGCCCGTGATCAGCGCGGGCGAGGAATTGGCCGCATACATGTCGCGGCACAGTTCCAGCATGCGTTCGGCGTACACGAGCAGATTGCGCCCGGCAAAGGTCAGGCGGATTTCACGCGCGTCGCGGTCGAACAAACGCGTGCCGAAATCCTGCTCCAGCGACGCGATGCGGTTCGAGATGGCCGCCTGCGTGATGTGCAGCTTGTCGGCCGCCGTGCGAAAGCTGCCCAGCCGCGCAGCCCAGACAAACGCTTCGAGAAAACGGGTATTCAATGGGGGCTCTTCTTCACAGGTTGAGTGTCCGCCCCATTGTAAGCCAAAGCACCCGCCCTATTTCTCGCCCAGGAAGTCGAGCAGGGTCAGGGCCACGATCTTGCTCGCCTTGCGCAAATCGTCGAGCGCCAGGCGCTCGTCGGCCTTCTTCGCGTTCGACTCTGGCACCGTGCGCGGGCCGGCGCCATACAGCACGGCAGGAATGCCACGCTCGCCATACAGGCGCGCATCCGCATACAGGGGCGTGCCGACGGCGGGAATGGTCTCGCCCAGAATCGCTTGCGCGTTTTTCTGCAGGCTGCCGACCAGCTGTTCGGAACCGGGCAAGGGCCGCAGCGCGTGCGACAGCAGCAGGCGACGGATCTCGAGGCGGATGCCAGGCTCGCCGCGCACGGCGTCCTCGATCAGCGCGCGCACCTGCGCCTCCACCGCCACCGGGTCTTCTTCGGGAATCATGCGGCGGTCCATCTTCATGACGACCTTGCCTGGCACCACATTGGTATTCGTGCCGCCATCGATGCGGCCCACGAGCATGGTGGGCGAGTCGATGCCGGCCACTTTGGACTTGATCTTTTTCAGCTCCGGCAGCTGGCCATAGATGGCATTGAGGATCTTGTTGGCCGCCTGCAGCGCGTCGTGCCCCGTCTCCGGCATCGAGCCGTGGCCCGACTTGCCGTGCACGGTGATTTCCAGCTGCAGGCAGGCGTTGTGCGCCGTGACGATGCCGTAGCTGAAACCGGCGGCGATGACGAAATCGGGCTTCGTCAGCTGCTGTTCCAGCAGCCAGCCCGGCCCCAGCAAGCCACCGAATTCCTCGTCGTACGTAAAATGCAGTTCCAGCTGGCCCTTCAAGGGAATGCCCAGGGCTTCGAGCGCGCGCGCGGCAAACACATAGGTGGCGAAATCGCCTTTCGACACGGCCGTCGCGCGGCCATACATATAGCCGCCGTCGATCTGCCCGCCGTACGGCGGATACGTCCAGTTGTCGCCGGGCGGCACCACGTCGCCATGCGCATTCAGGGCCACGGTCGGACCGCCCGCCGCATAGGGGCGGCGCACGATCAGGTTGGTGATGCTCTGCATGCCATACGCCTCGACCTGGTCCGCCGGCACGGCGTGCTTTTCCGCGTTCCAGCCATACGCCTGCAGCAGCTGCGCCACCAGGTCCGCATGGGGCGCGTTATTGCCGGGCGGCGTATCCGTCGGCTGCTGCACCACCTTCTGTAAAAATGCGACTTCCTCGTCGAAGTGGTCGTCGATCCAGGCCGTGATTTTTTCTGCGTGCGTAGTCATTTTGCTCCTTGCATGGTCTGTTGCAGCCAGGCGCCAAGCTCGCTGCGCTCGGCCTCCGTCATATTGGTCAGGTTCCCGATCGGCATGGCTTTCAGCTCGATGGCCTGCTTGTAGATTTGCGCCGCGTGCTGGCGTATTTCCGTTTCATTATCGAGCATCATGCCGGCCGGCGCCGTGGCGAAGCCGGGCTGCGTGGGCTGGGCCGAATGGCAGGTGGCGCAGCGCTGGGCGATGATGGCATGCACGGCCTTGAACTGCGCGGCCGGGTCCACCGCGGCCACGGCAGCTACCGGTGCTGGCGCCTTCGGTGCGATGGCGACGGCAACAGCCAGCAGCAACGCCACGCCGAGAGCCGGATAACGCCACTCGACACGCCCCTTGTGGCGCAGATTGAAGAAGTGGCGGATGAAGACGCCGGCCGCCATGATCAGCGCCAGCACCAGCCACGCGTGGTCGTTCCGGTAGGTCATCGCGTAATGGTTGCTGATCATGATGAACAGCACGGGCAACGTAAAATAATTGTTATGCACGCTGCGCTGCTTGGCCTTCAAGCCGTGCTTCGGGTCGGGCAGCTTGCCGGCCGCCATGGCCTCGACCATCTTGCGCTGGCCGGGAATGATCAGCATCAGCACATTGGCCACCATGGTGGTGCCGATCATGGCGCCCACGTGAATGTAGGCGGCGCGCCCGCTGAGCAAATGCGTGAGCACATAGGCGGCGCCGACGATCAGCGCGAACACCGTCACGCCGAACCACAGTTCATATTGCGCCAGCTTCGAGCGGCACAGCAAGTCATAGACGGTCCAGCCGATGACGAGGGTGGCGATGCCGATGCCGACGGCCTGGCCGCTGGAGATGTCCGCCACGGCCTTGTCGATCATCATGGCCTGGGCATTGAAATAATAGGCAATCGTCAGCAGCGCAAAGCCGGACAGCCACGTGGAATACGCTTCCCACTTGAACCAGTGCAGCTCCTTCGGCAGTTCGGCGGGCGCCACCAGATATTTTTGCGGGTTGTAGAAGCCGCCGCCATGCACGGCCCACAATTCTCCCGACACGCCCTTCTTCGCCAGCTCGGAGCCGGGCGCGGGTGGGCGGATCGAGTTATCGAGCCAGACGAAATAAAAGGAAGCACCGATCCAGGCGATGCCCGTGATGACGTGCAGCCAGCGGACGATCAGGTTCAGCCACTCAAGGCCGTACGGGATCAGGTAGGCAAATACTTCCATAAATTTCCTCTAGTCAGACCGAACCAATATTCGTGCCAATCTACACAAGATAAACGGATTTACCGCCCATCACATGAAAAATATCGTATATTTGACATATTCAAATCGATATACAACAGAGCCGCCGCCACATGTCCAGCCTGCCGCAACACCTCGACCTGCACCTGATCCGCATCCTTTACCTGCTGCTGGTGGAAAAGAATGTCTCGCGCGTGGCATTGAAGCTCAACCAGCCGCAGCCTTCGATTTCCGCCTCCCTGCGCAAGCTTAGAGAATTGACGGGCGACCCGCTGCTGGTGCGCGGCGCGCGCGGCATGGTGCCGACCCAGCATGGCGAAAGCCTGCTCAATCCGGCCAAGCGCATCCTCGACCAGACGGAGAGCCTGTTCGTCAAGAAGACGCCGTTCGTGGCGCAGGAAGAGGCGCGCACCTTCCATATCGCCGCACCCGACTACCTGGACAGCCAGTTCCTGCCCAACGTCGTGGCCCTGCTGCGCCGCGGCTCGCCGAAAAGCCGCGTTGTGCTGCACAGCCTGGGGCCGGGCATCGACCATATCCGCCAGCTATCCGACGGGGGCCTGGACCTGGTCATCGCCAACTGGGACGAGCCGCCCGCGCACCTGCACATCTCGAAGCTGTTCGAAGACCCCATCATCTGCGCCATGCATGCGGAAAACGCCTATGCGCGGCGCACGGCCAGCGACGCGATGACCCTCGACGACTATCTGAGCCTGCCCCACGTGGCGCCGTCGCAGATGATGCCCGGCTACCACGGCGTGATCGATTCCTTCCTCGAACGGCAAAACCTGCAGCGCAACGTGGTGGTGGAATCGGCGTATTTCGGCCTGATCCCTTACATGCTGACGCAGACGGACCTGGTACTGACCACGGGCCGGCAATTCATGCGTTTCTACGAAAAGACCCTGCCGCTGAAAACGTACACTGTGCCCCTGAAATTTCCGCCGATGCGCTTTTACCAGCTGTGGCACCAGCGCGTGCACCAGGCGCCCGAGCACAAATGGCTGCGCGACCAGGTCAGCGCGGCCGCCAAGGCGCTGGTGCAGCGATAGCCGCTATCAGCGCGCGCATATAATGGACGCAGAACGGGGCGCTATCATCACCGCTTGCATGATCGGAAAACCATGACCACCCTTTCAGACCTGAACGCCGGCAGCCCGGCAGACTTTATCGTACGGCTGCACGGCATCTACGAACATTCGCCCTGGATCGCCCAGCGCGCGGCCGCCGCCCGGCCGTTTGCCAGCCTGACGGCACTCAAGACGGAACTGCAGCGCGTGCTGGCGCAAGCCTCGCCTGAAGAGCAGCTGGGGCTGATCCGCGCCCACCCGGAGCTGGCCGGCAAGGCCGCCATTGCCGGGCAACTGACGGCGGAATCGACGCGCGAACAGGCCAAGTCCGGCCTGAACCTGTGCAGCGCCGACGAATTTTCCACCCTGCAGCGCCTGAACAGCGACTACAACGCCAAGTTCGGCTTTCCCTTCATCCTGGCCGTCAAGGGCCCGACGGGCGAAGGCTTGACGCGCCAGGACATCATCGCCACGTTTGCGCGCCGCCTGAAGAACCGCCACGCCGATGAACTGGCCGAGTCGCTGCGGCAGATCAAGCGCATCGCCGAGCTGCGCCTGAACGAGCTGTTCGACGTGCGCCTGGACTTCGGCCCGGCCATCATGCAGCAGGCCGAAACCCTGGCCGGCTGGAGCGACAGCGATTACAACCTGACCTGCGCCTACCTGACACCGGCGCACCAGAAAACGGCCGCGCAGCTGGCCGACTGGATGCGGGAGGCTGGCATGCAGGTACACATCGACGCCGTCGGCAATGTCGTCGGCCGCTATCTGTCCGACACGCCCGATGCAAAAACCCTGATGACAGGATCGCACTACGACACGGTGCGCAATGGCGGCAAGTACGACGGCCGGCTGGGCATCGTGCTGCCGATTGCCGTCGTGCGCCACCTGCACGAACGGGGCGAAAAGCTGCCGTTTCACTTCGAGGTCGTCGGCTTCGCCGAAGAAGAAGGCGTACGCTTCAAGAGCACGTTCTTGGGCAGCACGGCCATCACTGGCAAGTTCGACGTGTCGCTGCTGGAGCAGTTAGACGCGGACGGCGTGAGCATGCGCGACGCACTGGCCGCCGCCGGCCACGAAGCGGGCGCCATCGGCGCCATCGCGCGCGATCCCGCCAGCTTGCTCGGCTATGTGGAAGTGCATATCGAACAGGGTCCCGTGCTGCTCGAGCGCGACCTGCCGCTGGGGATCGTCACGGCGATTGCCGGCAGCTCGCGCTACCTGGTCAATCTTGGCGGCGTGGCCAGCCACGCGGGCACCACGCCCATGACCATGCGCAAGGACGCGGCCAGTGCTGCCGCCGAAATCATCCTGCTGGTGGAACAGCGCTGCAGCCAGGGGGAAGCGCTGGTGGGCACCGTGGGCCAGCTGCACGTGCCCAACGGCTCCGTCAACGTGATCGCCGGCGCCTGCACCCTGTCGCTCGATATCCGCGCAGCCGTTGATGCCGTGCGCCAGAGCGCCGTCGACGATATTCTCGATGGCATCGCCGCCATCTGCGCGCGGCGCCAGATCGACTACCAGCTGGAACTGCTGCTGTCGGCGCGTGCGGCGCCGTGCGCACCGTGGCTGATGGCGCAGCTGGCGCAAGCCGTGGAATCGGTGGGCATCGAACCATACGCATTGCTGTCGGGCGCCGGCCACGACGCCATGGCCATGGCCGCCATCACCGACGTGGCCATGCTGTTTACCCGCTGCGGCAATGGCGGCATCAGCCACAACCCGCTGGAAACCATGACGGCCGACGATGCCGACATTGCGGCGGGCGCGCTGCTGGCGTTTTTGCGCGGCTTCCAGCCGAAGCCCTAAGCTTATACCGCCACGGCCCGCTCCAGCATCGCGTGCAGCAGCACGTTGCAGCCCGCTTCCAGGTGCTCGGGCTTGGCGTCTTCGATTTCATTGTGGCTGATGCCGTCCTTGCATGGCACGAAGATCATGCCTGCCGGCGCCAGCCGGGCCGCGTAGATGGCGTCGTGGCCGGCGCCGGAGACCACGTCCATCACGGAGTAGCCGAGTTTTTCCGTGGCGTTGCGCACGGCGCCCACGCAGTCGGGGTGAAATGGGCATGGCGGGTAGTAGGACACCCTTTCCAGTGAAATGCCCAGGCCCGTCCTGTCGCGCGTGGCATCGATGAAGGCCGTGATTTCGCCATGCATGGTGTTGAGCAGTTCGTCGTTCACATTGCGCAGGTCGATGCTGAATTTGACTTCGCCGGGAATCACGTTGCGGCTGTTCGGGAACACCTGCACCATGCCCACCGTGCCGCGCCCGTACGGCGGGTAGCGGTTGGCAATCGCCACCACTTCCTGCATGATGGTGGTGGCCACCTGCAGCGCATCCTTGCGCAAGCCCATGGGGGTGGGACCCGCATGCGCTTCCATGCCCGTCACCACACAGTCGTACCACGACAAGCCCATCACGGCAGGCACGACGCCGATGACTTTATCGGCATCTTCCAGCACGGGGCCCTGTTCGATATGCGTTTCAAAGTAGGCGCCGATCGGATGGTCGCCCGGCACCTGCTCGCCCTTGTATCCGATGCGCGCCAGTTCCTCGCCCACGGTTTTGCCTTCCGTGTCTTTCGCTGCATACGCCGTTTCGAGCGAAAAGGCGCCGCAAAATACGCCGGAACCCATCATCACGGGCACGAAACGCGAGCCTTCCTCGTTGGTCCAGAAGGCCACTTCGATGGGCGCCTGCGTCTTGATCTTCAGATCGTTCAGTGTGCGCACCACTTCCAGTCCGGCCAGCACGCCGTAGTTGCCATCGAACTTGCCGCCAGTCGGTTGCGTGTCGATATGGCTGCCCGTCATCACGGGCGGCAAGGTGTTATCTACGCCGTCACGGCGCATGAAGACATTACCGATCTGGTCAATCGTGATGCTCATGCCCGCTTCGCGCCCCCAGCCCACCACGAGGTCGCGTCCCTGCTTGTCCAGGTCCGTCAGGGCCAGGCGCTTGACGCCGCCCTTCGCTGTCGCGCCAATCTGCGCCAGCTCCATCAGGGCCGCCCACAATCGTTCGCCATTGATACGCAATGCATCCATCGTCAACTCCTTATGCTGTCGTGGCGGAAAAGGCGGGACGCTCGATATAGCGCCCGGCCCCTTCGACGGCCATCAGTTCGCCCTGGTGAAACACCACCTTGCCGGCGGCAATCGTGGTGCTGGGGATGCCGCGCACGGTGCGCCCTTCGAAGACATTGAAGCCTCCCTTGGCGAACTGCGTGGCGGCGGAAATGGTGCGCGTGCCCTGCGGGTCCCACAGCACGATGTCGGCATCGCTGCCTGCGGCGATGACACCCTTGCGCGGATACATATTGAAGATCTGCGCCGCATTGGTGGAACTGACCTTGACGAATTCGGAAGGCGTGAGCATGCCGGAATTGACGCCAGCGTCCCACACGACGGCCATGCGTTCCTCGACGCCGCCGCAGCCGTTCGGGATGCGCGTGAAGTCGTCCTTGCCGGCCGCCTTCTGCTCGGCGCAGAAGGTACAGTGGTCGGTGGCCGTCGTGTGCAGGTTGCCGCTTTGCAGACCATGCCACAGGGCCGATTGATGGTGCTTGCCGCGGAATGGCGGGCTCATGACGTGGCCGGCCACGTAATCGAAATCATCGCTCTGGTAGACGCTGTCGTCGATCACCAAGTGGCCCGCCAGCGCCTCGCCATACACGCGCTGGCCGTTGGCACGCGCCCGTGTGATGGCGTCGAGCGACTCGGCGCACGAGACATGCACGATGTACACGGGGGTATTGAGGACGTTGGCAATGGCGATGGCGCGGTTGGCCGCCTCCGCTTCCACGGCCGGTGGGCGCGACAGCGGATGCGCCTGCGGTCCGGTGATCCCCTTTTTCAGCAACGCTTGCTGCAACTGAAAAACCAACTCGCCGTTTTCCGCATGCACGGTGGGCAGCGCCCCCAGTTCCAGCGAACGGGTAAAGCTTTTCACCAGGGTTTCATCGTCGGCCATGATGGCGTTTTTATAGGCCATGAAATGCTTGAAGCTGTTCACGCCATGCTCGCGCACGAGGGTGCCCATCTCCGCATGTACCTGCTCGCTCCACCATGTGATCGCCACGTGGAAGGTGTAGTCGCCGGCCGCCTTGGCCGACCACTCGCGCCACTGGTGATAGGCCTCGATCAAGGATTGCTTCGGCGCGGGAATGACGAAATCCATGATGGTCGTGGTGCCGCCTGCCAGCCCCGCCGCCGTGCCCGTGAAAAAATCGTCGGACGTCACCGTGCCCATGAAGGGCAAGTTCATGTGCGTGTGCGTATCGATCCCGCCCGGCATCACGTACAGGCCGCCCGCGTCGATCAAGGTAGCACCTGCCGGCACCGGCAGGTTCTCGCCGACGGCGGCGATGATGTCGCCCTCGATCAGCACATCGGCGCGAAACGCGCGGTCGGCGTTGACGACGGTACCGCCACGTATCAGTGTAGTCATCTTGTCTCCTTCAGTGATTACGACTGCGGCGCCTGCTGCACGTGCGCCACGGCCTTGCCCTTCATCATGGCGCCGTACACGACGGCGGCGATGGCCACGCCCACGAACCAGGCGTAGGTGTAGATGGTTTTGAAGCCTTCGGCCACGCCGGGAAACGCCGCGGGAAAGGCCGCATTCAAAAAGCCGGGGATGTTCGGCAGCACGGCGATGACAAAGGCAATCAGCGCCGCCATGTTCCAGCCATTGCCGTACGAGTAGACGCCGTCGTCGCGGTACAGCTGCTTCACATCAAGCTGCGTCTTGCGCACAAAATAATAGTCGACGATGAGGATGCCGGCGATGGGTCCCAGCAGAGCCGAGTAGCCGATCAGCCACGTGAAGATATAGCCCTGCGTCGACTCGAGCACCTTCCACGGCATCATGACGATGGCGATGAAGGCCGTGATGTAGCCACCCATCTTGTACGAAATCTGCTTCGGCGCCAGCGAGGAAAAGTCGTACGCCGGGCCCACCAGATTGGCCGCCAGGTTGACGCTGACCGTATCGATCAAAAGGATGATCAGGGCGATCAGCACGGCGGCGCCCGTCATGCGGCTGGCCAGGTCGACTGGATCCCAGATGGCCTTGCCGTACATGACGACGGAACCTGCCGTGACGATCACGGCCAGCATGGCCAGGAGACCCATGGGCACGGGCAAGCCGATCGACTGGCCGATCACCTGGTCGCGCTGCGTCTTGGCGAAGCGCGTGAAATCGGGGATGTTCAATGCCAGGGTGGCCCAGAAACCCACCATGGCCGTCAAGGATGGCCAGAAGACGCTCCAGAACTGGCCCGCCTTTTTGCCGCCGGGGATGAACTGCGATGGCTGGTCCAGCAGGCTGGCCACGCCGCCGGCCTTGCTGTGCACCCAGTACAGCAGCACGAAGCAGATGAGGATTTTCAGCGGCGCCGTATAGGTTTCGAGCTTGCGGATCGATTCCATGCCATGCAGGATGTAATAGAACTGGATGGCCCAGAAAGCCAAAAAGCACAGCAGCTGGCTGCCATTGATGCCCAGGCCCGCGATCTTTTCGCCGCCCAGTTCATGGCCCACCAGTACGCCCATCAGGGTGTAGATCATCTGCCCGCCGAACCAGGTCTGGATGCCGTACCAGCCGCAGGCGACGATGGCGCGCATCAGGGCCGGCAAGCGCGCGCCCATGGTGCCGAACGAGGCGCGCGCCAGCACGGCATACGGGATGCCGTACTTGGTGCCGGCATGGCCGATCAGCAGCATGGGCAGGAGCACGATGGCGTTGGCGAGAAATACCGTGAGCACGGCCTGGTAACCGGACATGCCGCTGTCGATCAAACTGGCCGACAGGGTGTAGGCGGGAATGCACATCACCATGCCCACCCACAGCGCGGCAAAGTGATACCAGCGCCAGGTGCGCTGCGCCGCCGTGGTGGGCGCCAGGTCTTCATTCCAGAGTTGCGTGTTGCCTGAATAGTCGTGGTTCACAGGTATGCTCCATCGGTTGGGAGGGGATCGGTTTTATAGAAACGGCGCGACCTTTAAGTCAATCTAGCTTACCGCAAAGGCCGGCCGCTGTTTACAAATAAAACGCACGCAATAAGCGTGCCCTATGCCGACTCCGCCAATGCCCGAGGGTTGCGCGGATCCTGCGTCCAGTTCATGTATGGCTTGCCCGTGATCTGCGGCACCATCGTGATGCAGCCCTGCACCGGACAGGTGATTTCGCACAGGTTGCAGCCCACGCATTCATCCTTGATCACCTCATAGGTGCGCGTGCCGGCGGCGTCGATCAGCTGCGCAATCGACTGGTGCGACGTGTCTTCGCAAGCCACGTAGCACTTGCCGCATTTGATGCAGTCGTCCTGGTTGATCTGCGCGATGACCTGGTAATTCATGTCCAGGTATTTCCAGTCCGTCGTGTTGGCCACGGCCTTGCCGGAAAAGTCGCTGATGCGTTCATAACCCTTTTCATCCATCCAGCGCGACAGGCCATCCTTCATCTCTTCGACGATGCGGAAACCATGCAGCATGGCGGCCGTGCACACCTGCACGCAGCCGGCGCCCAGGGCGATGAATTCGGCCGCGTCGCGCCAGTTGCCGATGCCGCCCATACCGGATATGGGCAAGCCGCGCGTCTGCGGATCGCGGGCGATTTCCGCCACCATGTTCAGTGCGATCGGTTTGACGGCAGAGCCGCAATAACCGCCGTGCGTGCTGGCGCCACCCACGATGGGCAGGGCCACCATGCGGTCCAGGTCCAGCGAGGTAATCGAGTTGATGGTGTTGATCAGCGAGACGGCATCCGCGCCGCCCGCCTTGGCCGCGCGCGCCGGCATGCGCACGTCCGTGATGTTGGGCGTGAGCTTGACGATGACGGGCAAGCGGCTGTGCTTTTTGCACCAGGCGGTGACCATCTGCACGTACTCGGGCACCTGGCCCACGGCCGCGCCCATGCCCCGCTCCGGCATGCCGTGTGGGCAGCCGAAATTGAGTTCGATGCCGTCCGCCCCCGTCGCCTCGACCTTGGGCAGGATGTCGGCCCAGTAGTGTTCTTCGCAAGGCAGCATCAGCGAGACGATCATGGCACGGTCGGGCCAGTCCTTTTTCACCTGCGTGATTTCGCGCAGGTTGATCTCCAGCGAGCGGTCGGTGATCAGCTCGATATTGTTGAAGCCGACCACTTCGCGGTTCTTGCCGTACAGGGCGGAATAACGCGACGAGACGTTGACGGCGGCCGGGTCTTCGCCCAGGGTTTTCCACACGACGCCGCCCCACCCTGCTTCGAACGCGCGCACCACGTTGTAGGCCTTGTCGGTCGGCGGTGCGGACGCCAGCCAGAAGGGATTCGGCGCCTTGATGCCGCAAAATTCGATGCTGAGATCAGCCATTATGCAGCCTCCACTTTATTGAACAAATCGGAATGGATGGCCAGTGCGGCCAGCTTGCCATGCTGGACGGCTTGCACCGTCAAGTCCTGCCCCGGCGCCACGCAATCGCCGCCCGCGTAAATCCCCGGCAGCACCGTGCGACAACCCGCATCAACGGCGATCTTGTCGCCTTCGCGTTTCAGCAGCGACGCCATCGGGTCATGCAGTACTTCCGTGTCGAGGCTCTGGCCGATGGCCTTGAAGATGGCGCCGGCCGCCACGTCGAACGTTTCCCCCGTTCCCGCCAGACGCGTGCCCTGCATGACCGTTTTTTCGAAACGCATGCCGGCCACCTTGCCGCCAGCGTCGAGCAGCACTTGCTGCGGCTGGGCCCACGTCAGCATGCGCACCTGGTTCGCCTTGGCGATTTCCTGTTCATGGTGGGTGGCCGTCATGGCGTCGAAACCGCGCCGGTAGACGAGCGTGACTTCCTCGGCGCCCAAGCGCTGGATCTGCACGGCCATGTCGATGGCCGTATTGCCGGCGCCGATCACAATCGCCCGTTTCGGCACGGGCAGCGCGGCCAGGTCGTCCGCCTGGCGCAGCGCGGCGATGTAATCGACGGCGGCCAGCAAGCCCGGCGCATCCTCGCCCGTCAGCCCCAGCTTGCGGCTGGCGCCCAGGCCCAGGCCCAGGAAGACGGCGTCGTACTGCGCGTGCAAATCGCGCAGCTGCACGTTCTCGCCCAGCGCCTGGCGACATCGGATCTCGATGCCCCCGATGTCGAGCAGGAAGTCGATTTCCTTTTGCGCAAAGTCGTCCGTCAGCTTGTACTTGGCGATGCCGTATTCATTGAGGCCACCTGCCTTGCCTTCCTTTTCAAAGATCACCACGTCGTGGCCCAGCATGGCCAGGCGGTGCGCACACGACAGGCCGGCAGGGCCCGCGCCGACAATGGCAACGGTCTTGCCCGTGGCGGCCGCCCGCTTGAAAGGGTGCTGTGCAAAATGCATGTGGTCGACGGCGTAGCGCTGCAAGAGGCCGATCTTGACGGGCTGGCCTTCCGCGTCGTGGTTGCGCACGCAGACGTCTTCGCAGAGGATTTCCGTCGGGCAGACCCTGGCGCAGCTGCCACCCAGGATGTTCTGTTTCAGGATGCCGGCGGCGGCGCCGTTGATGTTCTTGTCGTGGATATTGCGGATGAAGCTGGCCACGTCGATTTCCGACGGACAGATGCGGCTGCACGGCGCATCGTAGCAATACAGGCAGCGGGCGCTTTCGATGGCGGCCTGGCGTGCCGTGAGCGGCGGCGTCAGGTCCGTGAAATGGCCCGCCAGTTCCTCGTTGGACAGGGCGGGATGCGGCAAATAGTTCAAAGACTCGATCATCGCGTATTCCTCTTGTTATGTGCGGCCGGCTTGTGATTTGAAACCCTTACTTCATCTGGGGAAAAGCAAATTCCACACCAGCGCTTGCCGTGTTCGGCCAGCGCTGCATCACGGCCTTGTGGCGCGTGTAGAAACGCACGCCTTCGGGGCCATACGCGTGGTGGTCGCCGAACATGCTGCGCTTCCAGCCGCCGAAACTGTTGAAGGCCATCGGCACGGGCAAGGGAATGTTGACGCCCACCATGCCGACCTGGATCTGGCGCACGAATTCGCGCGCCACGCCGCCATCGCGCGTATAGATGGCCACGCCGTTGCCATACTCGTTGGCGTTGATCAGTTCCACCGCGTGCACCACGTCAGGACAGCGCAGCACGCACAGCACGGGGCCGAAAATTTCTTCCTTGTAGATGCTCATGTCGCGCGTGACGTGGTCGAACAAAGTACCGCCGACAAAGAAGCCGTTCTCGCGGCCCGGCACCACATGGTTGCGGCCATCGACGACCAGAGTCGCACCCTGCTCCACACCCGAGGCGATGAGTTTTTCGATGCGCTGCTTGGCGACCAGGGACACGACCGGTCCCATTTCCGCACCATCCTCCATGCCGTCGCGCACTTTCAGTGCGGCCGTGCGCGTTGCCAGTGCATCGATCAATTTGTCGCCCGCGTCGCCCACGGCCACCACCACGGAGATGGCCATGCAGCGCTCGCCCGCCGAACCGTAGGCCGCACCGATCAGCGCATCGACCGTCATGTCCATGTCCGCGTCGGGCATCACCACCATGTGATTCTTCGCGCCGCCCAACGCTTGTACGCGCTTGCCGCTGGCGCTGCCGCGCGCATAGATGTATTCGGCGATTGGCGTGGAGCCGACAAAGCTGATCGCCTGCACGACAGGGTGATCAAGCAGGGCGTCGACCGTCACTTTATCTCCCTGTACCACGTTGAAGACACCATCGGGCAAGCCCGCCTCTTTCAGCAGTTTCGCGTGCAGCAGGGACGCCGACGGATCGCGCTCCGACGGTTTCAAGACGAAGGTATTGCCGCAGGCGATAGCGACGGGGAACATCCACATCGGCACCATCACGGGGAAATTGAATGGCGTGATGCCGGCCACCACGCCGAGCGCCTGGCGCATGGACCAGGCGTCGATGCCGCGCGAAATCTGGTCCGTGAATTCGCCTTTCAGCAGCTGCGGAATACCGACGGCAAATTCCACCATCTCGATGCCGCGCGCCACTTCGCCCTGCGCATCGGCAAAGGTCTTGCCATGCTCGCGCGTGAGCATGGCGGCAAAGTCGTCCGTGTGCTGCTGGCACAGCTGCAGATAGCGGAACAGGACACGCGCACGCGTCAATGGCGGCGTGGCCGACCACGAGGGAAAGGCGGCGGCGGCCGCCTGCACTGCCGCGTCCACGTCTTCCACGGTGCCCAGCGCTACCCTGGCCACGGGTTCGCCGAGGGCGGGGTTGTAGACGTCGCCATAGCGGCCACTTTGGGTGTCGACTTTGGCGCCGTTGATGTAGTGGGTAATCGTGTCGAGATCGTTCATGGTGTTCCTTTTTAACCCCAAGGGCAGAGGCTGGGGTCAGACCCGGCGGGTCTGACCCCGGATGTTGTTTTGGGTTTGCCGTTCAATCGAGATTTTTGAGTACCTTGGCCAGCTTGCCAAACAGCTCATCGATATGCTGTTTTTCCATCACCAGCGGTGGCGACAGGGCGATGATGTCGCCTGTCGTGCGTATCAACACGCCGTCGGCGAAGGCCTGTTTGAAGGCGTTGAAGGCGCGCGTGCCGGGTTTGCCGGCGATGGGATCGAGCTCGATGCCGGCGATCAGGCCGATGCTGCGCAAGTCGATCACGTGCGGCAAGCCTTTCAGGGAATGCACGGCGTCGCTCCAATACGCCTGCATCGCTTTGGCGTGGCCGAGGATGTCCTGTTCCTCGAACACTTGCAGGGTCGCCAGCGAAGCGGCGCAGGCGAGCGGATGGCCCGAATACGTGTAGCCGTGGAATAGTTCGATGCCGGCTGGCGCGTCCATGAAGGCGTCGTGGATGTATTTTTTGCTGAACACGGCGCCCATCGGCACCATGCCGTTGGTCAGGCCCTTGGCCGTCGTCATCAGGTCCGGCTCGACGTCGAAATAATCAGCCGCGAACGGTGTCGTCATGCGGCCGAAGCCCGTGATGACTTCATCGAAGATGAGCAGGATGCCGTGCTTGGTGCATAGTTCGCGCAAGCGTTTCAGATAGCCTTTCGGCGGGATCAGCACGCCCGTGGAACCAGCCACCGGTTCGACGATGACGGCGGCGATCGTCGACGCGTCGTGCAGGGCGACGATGCGTTCCAGTTCATCAGCCAGGTGGGTGCCATATTCGGGCTCGCCCACCGTGTAGGCATTCTTGTCCAGGTTATGCGTGTGCGGCAGGTGGTCCACGCCGGGCAGCAGGGGGCCGAAGGTCTTGCGGTTGCCTGCGATGCCGCCCACGGAAATGCCGCCGAAACCCACGCCGTGATAACCGCGTTCGCGGCCGATCAATCGGGTGCGTGCACCCTCGCCGCGCGCCCTGTGGTAGGCCAGCGCGATCTTCAACGCCGTGTCGACGGCCTCGGAACCGGAGTTGGTGTAGAAGACGTGGCCAAATTTATGCCCCGTGTAATCCATCAGTTTTTCCGCCAGGTCGAAGGCGGCCGGATGGCCCATCTGGAAGGTGGGCGCGAAGTCCAGCTGGCCCACCATCTCGCGGATGGCGCCGACGATTTTCGGCTGCGCATGGCCGCACGGCACGCACCACAGGCCGGCCGTCCCATCGAGGATGGCGTTGCCATCGACGTCCTTGTAGTACATGCCTTCGGCCGACACGAGCAAGCGCGGGTTGGCCTTGAAATCACGGTTATTCGTAAACGGCATCCAGAATGCCGACATCGATTCCGGCCTTGTTTCATTCATGACCTTCTCCTTGGGATGGGCTGGCGCGGGGCCAGGATCGTTTTTGACGATGCGTAAAATAATTTACCAGTTGGCAAAAAGCTGATGTAATAATAGACAGGCCATCCTCAATGGCACAGATACACAAACGGCAAAGTATCCCAACCGTACAGGTCGAAAAACCACTACAGTTTTGTGCAAGGCAGCAAAGGAGCCACCGGTGACGCACAACGTGAAGCAGGACGAGGGCGAAGGTAACGCCAGTGGCTGGCCCGTGCTCGACATCGACCGCCAGAAGAAGGGCGGCCTGGTCGAGCAGATCGTCATCGCCATCAGCGTCATGGTGGGCAGCCGCGCCCTGCGCATCGGCACGCGCATGCCGTCCGTGCGCCAGTTCGCCCGCTGCAATGGCGTGTCGACGTTTACCGTCGTCGAATCGTACGACCGCCTGGTCAACCTCGGCTTGCTGTCGTCGCGCCGCGGTTCCGGCTATTTCGTCGCGCGCCACGATATCGCCGCCTCGCCGCAGGCCGCCGTGCACGCTAGCCCCACCGCCATCGACGCCCTCACGCCCGATCTGTATTCGGGCGTGTCCGATGCCCTGCCCGTGGGCGCGGGTTGGCTGCCGCCCGAAATGTATGGCGAGGCGACCGTGCTCGATGCCGTGCGCCAGGCCATGCGCATTCCAGCCAGCAGGCTGCGCGGCTATGGCCACCCGCTCGGTTTTCCCTCGCTGCGCCAGCACCTGGCCAGCAGCCTGTCGGAAGAGCTGTTCCAGGTGGAACCGGACCAGGTCTTGCTGACGCATGGCGCCACGCATGCCTTCGATCTGATCCTGCGCAGCCTGACCAAGCCGGGCGACACGGTGCTGGTGGAAGACCCCGGCTACAGCAATCTGCAGTCGCTGATACGCCACCACGGCTGCATCCCCGTGGGCATTGCACGCGGCGAGGCGGGCCTCGACCTCGATACGCTGGCCAGCGAGGCGGCGCGCACGCAGCCGAAACTCATGTTCGTCAACACGGTGCTGCAAAATCCGCTCGGCACTTCGCTCAGCCAGGCGCAGACGCACCGTCTGCTGGCACTGGCCGAGCAATTCGATTTCTGGCTGGTGGAAGATGATATCTACCGCGAACTGGCGGCACGCGGCGAAGCGTCGCTGGCGGCCATGGATGGCTTGCGCCGCGTGATCCGCGTGGGCAGTTTTTCCAAGACACTCTCGCCCGTGCTGCGCGTGGGATCGATTTGCGCCTCGCCGTCGCTGGTGGCGGAACTGGTGCGCGTGAAGATGCTGGCGGGGTTGACGACGTCGGAAATCAACGAGCGCGCCGTCTACCACGCCGTGTCCGCGCGGCCCTACAAGCGCATGGTGGAGCGGCTGGTGGCGCAGCTCGATGCGGCCCGCGAGCGCAGCATCGACTGCCTGGCGCAGGCGGGCATGGCGCCCGTGGCGCGTCCGCGCGGCGGCATGTTCGTCAGCGCCGGCTGGCCCGACGTGCAGACGCCGGAATGGAATGGCAAGATCATCGCCGACATGGCCTTGAAGGCGGGCATCCTGCTGTCGCCGAACGAATTTTTCATGCTGCGCGCGCCCGAGACGGTGTGGTTCCGCTTCAACGTGGCCTACACCGATACACCCGTGCTGCAGGCATTCCTGCAATCGATACGCCCACGCTAAAGAACCCGCCATGGCCAGCGACAAATCCCCTGCCCTTCTCGTGAAAAATGCCGGCGGCCGGCGCCTGCAAAACCGCGACCGCCTGGAAGCGGATATCCTCGAGCAAGCCGTGCGCGCGTTTGCGGAAAGCGGCTATGAAGGCGCGTCGATCGCCACGATCGCCGAGCGGGCCGGCCTGTCGAAGCAGAACCTCATGTATTACTTCCCGTCCAAGCAGCTGCTGTACCAGCGCGTGCTCGACGACGTGCTCGACGACTGGCTGGCGCGCATGGACATGCTGGCCAATGCACACGACGAACCGCGCGACGTGCTGCGCGCCTACATCGGCGCCAAGCTGCGTTTTTCGCGCGAACAGCCATGGGCTTCGCGCGTGTATGCGCTGGAAGTAATCAATGGCGCGCCCCTGTACGGCGCGCAGATACGCGACCGGGTCGTGCCCCTGCTGCGCAAGGATATCGCCGTCTTCGAAGCGTGGATCGCGGCCGGCAGGATCGCGCCCGTCAACGCCACGCACCTGATGTTCGCCATCTGGGCCATGACGCAATCGTATGCGGATTTTTCGGCGCAGATGGCCCTGGTGCTGGAACGCAGGCAGCTCACGCGCAAGGATTACGAGGATGCGGAAATCCTGATCGCGCACATGGTGCTGGCGGCCGTGTCCATGCCGCCGGCAGGCGAAAAAAAACCGCCTTGAAGGCGGTTTCCCGAACAGCGCGAACGTTACGCTGCCGTCTTGCTCTTGCGGCGGCGCGCCATGAAGCCAACCAGGCCCAGGCCTGCCAGCAGCATCGCATAGGTTTCCGGTTCCGGCACGGCCGAGACATAACCGGCCACGTTGGTGGCGTTGAAAGAGTGGCTGGCGTTGACCTGGATGTTCGAAGCCCAGTTACCCACGACCACGTCGCCGTTGATCTGGCCGTTACCACCGGCCATGGTCGCCAGCGGCGCCAGGACGCTGCCGTACAGGCCCACGCCGTTCAGGGTGATCGTCTGCGCTTCATAGAAGTTGTACAGCACATTGTATTTGCTGAAATCGCCGTAGCCGCCGGACAGGTTCACGTTCGTGCCGCTGATATTGAGGATCAGGGTGTCGTTCGTGTGCAGGTTGCTGAACTTGAAGTTGTTCACCGAGCCCAGCGCCGCGGAAGTCAGGTCGAACACTTGCACGCCGCCCGTGCCGCCCTTCAGGGTCATGCCGCCGTAGGCCACGGAGCTGCTGCCCGTGGATGCCACGTTCGCCAGCGAGGCCGAGGTATTTTTCAGCTGGGCCGAGGTCGATGCAAACGATACGGGCGACGCCATCGTCTTGGTCGCCGTGTTCAGGCCCACGCTGCTCGTCGTCGTGCTGCCGCCCACAAAGTAATTGCCGTTCTTGATAGAACCGGAGCTGTAGTTCAGGTTGCCGCCAACGACCAGCGCATAGCCGGTATTACCGTGCGTGACGTAGGCGTCCTTGTTCTTGTCATTGACGGAATAGTTCGATGCCGTCAGATTACCGGCCACCAGCACGCCGCCTTCGACATCGCTGCCGGACGCGCTGAAGTTGCTCAGGGAATATAAATTGGCGCCACCGATGCCCAAATCGACAACACCGGCTTGCGCGGCGCTGGCGGCAAACACGGTCGACAGAACGAGTACGAATGATGATTTAGGCATGATTGACATTTTATTTCCAAAAAGAAAATTAACTTGACGCCAGAATATCATATCCATTGACTTTGATATGTCGCAAACCAACAATTTTTGTAACAATAATGCAAACACAGTTGCACAATGAGAATCATTCTCCTATCGCTGCCCGGAGAACGCGTTAGCCGTCCCGATGACGCTTTGAACAGACGGGCAAACAGCCGCCTGTTCTGCACTTTCAATATTGCTTAGAAGCGCAGCCAACTTGGTGATACGATCGCGGCAGCGCCAGACCAGGCCGGCCCACAGAGTACGAAATCATAAGGATGAAGCACGCATGAAACGATTGTCCCTAGGCGCACTGATGCTGGCATATGCCTGCGGCGCGCACGCCGATGTGTTTAACATGATCGACAACCAGCCGCTCAGCGAAACCTGGCTCAACGCGGGCTTTTACTCATATCACTTTCAGCGCGACAAGAACCTGAACGACAGCAATCCGGGCCTGGGCGCCGAATACCGCTTTTCCACGGTCGCGTCGGTCACAGCTGGCCGCTTCTACAATAGCGACCGCGCCTACTCGAATTACCTGGGCGTGTACTACCAGCCGATCAAGGTGGGCCCGCTGCGCATCGGCGCCGTCGTTGGCGGCTTCAGCGGCTATCCGAAGATGCGCGATGGCGGCTGGTTCCCCGCCCTCGTCCCCACCATCAGCTATGAATACCAGCGCGTGGGCGTGAATATCGCCATCGTGCCGTCCTACAAGGACCGCCTGTATGGCGCGCTCAGTTTCCAGCTGAAACTCAAGGTATTCGAATAGCCGTTTGTCCCTGCCTGTCGCCGTTCGCTCCGCCATTCCTGCCATTCGTCGCATACGCGATGCTCGGCAGCAAGGTTTTGCCTATAGTGGATTCATTGCCAGCATGCATACGGCAGCGGCACCCACACGACAGGAGAACGGCATGAAAGACATCAATTCGGCACCGGGCAGCACTTCCTTCAGCGCTTTCTGGAACGAGCTGTGCGCTTACACGCGCCAGGGCATGGCAGCCTTGCGCGCCATGCCCTGGCCCATGCTGCTGGTATGCTGCCTGGGCCTGGCGTTCCTGATCACCATCTTGCCGCTGGCCATCATGCTGTTTGCCCTCGTCATGCTGCTGAAATGGGCAAGCAACAGCGACGATGCCGGCGCAGACGAAAAAGTACCGGGCTCGCAGCAGTCGCCGCAATAAAAATTTGTGTCGTGGCAAGAGGACAATGATTGTTCTATGGCACTATGGATGGGCGCAGCACTGACGGGCGTCAAGCCCATCCCCATGGATGGCAGGGATATGGAACGCCACGCAGGATCCATGATCGAAGCTACTCCCCCACAGCCATAGGAGTTTTCTGATGACCACGACAGCAAAAGCGACAGCAGCGACGACCATTCCCTGCCTGCGCTACCGCGATGCGCCCGCCGCCATCGAATGGCTGTGCAAGGCGCTCGGCTTTGAAAAACAATTGATCGTGCCTGACGGCAACGGTGGCGTCGCCCATGCGCAACTGAGCTTTGGCAATGGCATGGTCATGGTGGCGCCCGCCATCGACAGCGACTATGGCCGCCTGATGAAACTGCCCGGCGACATCGGCGGCGCCAACACGCAAAGCTGCTACCTGGTCGTCAGCGATGCCGACGCCGTCTACCGCAGCGCGCGCGAAGCGGGCGCCGAAATCGTGCTCGACATCAAGGATGAAGATTACGGCGGACGGGGCTTTACCTGCCGCGACCCGGAAGGCCACATCTGGAGCCTGGGCACCTACGATCCATGGTAAAACGGAGAACAATGATTATCAGTAGCCTCACCGCCGCCAGCCTTGCGCTGATCGGCGGTTTCCTGTCCGCTCCCGTCCTCGTCGACGAACATCTCAACCGCGTCCATCCCCCGTCCGGCAAGGCGCCATCGGCAGCCACTGTAACCCTGCACGAGAGCCTGTGGATCGCCGATCTGCACGCCGACAGCCTGCTGTGGCAACGCAATCTGAACCGCGACAGCCAGCGCGGGCATGTCGACTTCCCCCGCCTGCAGCGCGCCAACGTAGCGCTGCAAGCGTTTTCCGTCGTCACCAAGACGCCGCGCAAGATGAATATCGAACGCAATGGCAGCGACACGGACAACATCACGGCGCTCGTGGTGGCGCAAGGCTTGCCGCCCGCCACCTGGAACAGCCTGCTGGCGCGCGCCACTTACCAGGCCGATGAGCTGCGCCAGCAAGCGGCCAAGAGCGATGGCAAGGTCCGGGTCATCGGCAGCCGCGCCCAGTTGCGCAGCTTCATCGCCGCGCGCGAAAAAGACCCCGCCCTGCTGGCCGGCTGGCTGACCCTGGAAGGCGCGCATGCGCTGGAAGGCAAGCTGGACAACCTCGACACCCTGTACCGGGCCGGCTACCGCATGGCCGCGCCCACGCATTTCTTCGATACGGAACTGTCCGGCTCCCAGCATGGTTTGAAGAAAGACGGCCTGACGCCGCTGGGCAAGCAATGGCTGCGCGCCATGGAGCAGCGCAAGATGATCGTCGACCTGGCGCACGCCTCGCCGGCCACCATCGACGACGTGTTGACGATGGCGAAACGCCCCGTGATGGTGTCGCACACGGGCGTGCGCGGCACTTGCGCCAACGGCCGCAACCTCAGCGACGCACAGTTGAAACGCATCGCCGCCCAGGGTGGCCTGGTGGGTATCGGCTTCTGGAATACGGCCGTCTGCGGCAAGGACGTGGCGTCC
The DNA here is from genome assembly GCF_019345575.1 of Janthinobacterium sp. NKUCC08_JDC. Classification (NCBI taxonomy): domain Bacteria; kingdom Pseudomonadati; phylum Pseudomonadota; class Betaproteobacteria; order Burkholderiales; family Oxalobacteraceae; genus Janthinobacterium; species Janthinobacterium sp. NKUCC08_JDC. The sequence continues at coordinate 69,758 of NZ_JAHKQW010000016.1, forward strand.
ATCGCGCGCGCCATCAAGTACACGGTAAAACTGATCGGCGCCGAACATGTGGCCTATGGCTCGGACTTCGACGGCGCCGTCACTACGGCCATCGATGCGACGGGCTTGCCGCGCTTGACGCAGGCGCTGCTCGACGCAGGCCTGTCGGAAGCGCAAGTGCGCCGCGTGGCCGGTGAAAACGTGCGCGACTTCTTGCTGAAAAACCTGCCGGACGATGACACCTAGGCCAGTGCGCTGATCAAGTCCTCGCTCGCCACCTGGCGCGGCCGGATGCGTATCAGCTTGCGGTACAGCGGCGGCATCGACTCGCACAGCGCCAGCAGCGCGTCCTCCCCCATGGCCGGGCGCACGTACTGGAATTGCGCGGGATTATTCTCCGGCAGCGCCCCTTCCATGGTGGAGCCGTAGGCGCCCAGGGTCATGAAACTGGCGGCGCTGTCGTCCGGGCCGATGGCCAGCACGAAGGTGCCGTGCTTGGGGTGGCCCAGGTAGCTTTTGATGTCTTCCTGCAGCGCAGGATCCGCGCTTGCCATCAACTCAAAGCGCAGCTGGGCGTACTGGCGCGTGCATTCCATGAACGGCGTGCGGATGACCGATTGCGACAATTTTCCCGGCATGCATAGCAGCAGGTTGCCGAAGGAGTCGAGCAAGGCGGCAGCGTCGCCCTGCCCGCCATCGCGCACATCCTGCTCCATGGCCGCCTGCAGGAAGGGCGCCAGGCCCGCATCGGGCGCATGCGGTTCACAACGGTAAGTCAGGGCGTCCGGATAGCGGCGGCGCAAGGCGCGCACCACGGCATGCTCGGATGGCAAGGTGGCCGGATCGCGCAGGGACACGTCGTCGCCCGCGTTCAGCAGCTGCATCACCTGCGCCGATGTCGACTCGAACACGAGCGAGCACAGTGCCTGCGTCGCCTCGTGGATGCTCTTGCCGATGAAAAAAGATTTGGGCGCGGCGCCGGACGGCGCGCGGGCGTATTCGGTGGCGCCGCGCACGGCCGGATAGCAAAAGCTGCGTCCCGCCTGCGCCTGCAGCGGCGCCGGCAAGGCCGTGAACATGGCGCTGCCATCGTAATTGATGCCCGCCTTGACGTCGGGCGCGGCTACCACCACGTTGAAACCGGCCGCCAGAATCGCCCCCGTACACATGCAGCACGGGTCGAGCGAGGTGACGATGGTCAGTTCCCCCGGCGGCGGCAAGGTCACGCCCTTGGCCCGCTCGGCGAAATACCAATCGACCAGCTGGCGCTCGCCATGCGCCGTGGGGTCAAATACCAGCCCCTGGCGCACGACGTTGTTGTGCATCGATTGCAGCACGTTGCCGGCGCCGTCGAGCAGCACGCCACCCACGCCGAACGTGCCCTGCGTCTTCGCTGCCATGGCTTCGGCCGCGGCAATCGCCACGGCGGCCTGGATGTCTATCGTCTTGTTCAAGCGGATCCTGTTACTTCATGTCCAGGTCGGAATTGCCGAAGCCGTGCGGCAGCAGCCAGCCGGCCGTCACTTCCATGACATCGTTTTTCAGGTTCGTCAGGATCACCGGCAAGTCGGCGCCGCCCATCTCGAAGATCACCTGGCGGCAGGCGCCGCATGGCGAGATCGGTTCGGCCGTGTCACCCGTGACGGCCAGCTTGGCAAAGTCGCCCGGCTTGCAGCCATGCGCGATGGCGCTGAAAAACGCCGTGCGCTCGGCGCAGTTGCACAAGCCATAGGCGGCGTTTTCCACATTACAGCCACGGAAGACGCGGCCATCCTTGCACAGCAGAGCCGCGCCTACCTTGAAACGCGAGTATGGCGCGTAGGCCAGTTCACGGCCGGCATTGGCTTCGGCGATCAGTTCTTGGTTGTTCATTTGATTATCTATCTGTAAAACCCGCGAAAGGCCGGGGTCAGACCCTCAGGGTCTGACCCCAGATTTTGCCTCTAGGGTTAAGTTATGGTCGAATGGTACGGTAAATCACGGGATTGCCCGTCAACGCCACCGCGCTGATGGCATACGCTTCCTGGATTTCCCTGACGGCTTGCTGCGCCGCCGCTGCCGTGCGCGCGTGCACCATGGCCAGCGGCTGGCCCACGGACACTGGCTCGCCCAGGCCCACGAGGTCCGTCAGGCCGACGGCGAAATCGATGCTGTCCGTCGGGCGGCGGCGGCCACCACCGAGGGCCACGACGGCCAGGCCGATGGCGCGGCAATCGCGCACGTTGGCAAAGCCGGCCGACAGCGCCGGTGCCGGCACGATGAACGGCGCCTGTTCCAGGTGCTTGTCCGGATGTTCGACCAGATCGGCCGGGCCGCCCAGGGCCGACACCATGCGCGCGAAGCGCTCGGCCGCTTCACCCGAATCGAGTGCCGCCATCAATTTCACGCGCGCCTCCTCTTCGGTGGCGGCAAGGCCGCCCAGCACCAGCATCTCGGCGCACAGCGCCAATGTCACTTCGTGCAGGCGCGCGGGACGCGAACGGCCCGTCAGGTAATCCATGGCGCCGCGCACTTCCAGCGCATTGCCCGCGTACGGCGCCAGCGACTCGTTCATGTCCGTCAGAATGGCCGACGTCTGCATGCCCGCGCCATTGCCGACGGCGACAATGCTCTCGGCCAGCTCCACCGACTTGTCGTACGTCGGCATGAAGGCGCCCGAACCCACTTTCACGTCCATCACCAGCGCGTCCAGGCCGGCCGAGAGTTTCTTCGACAGGATGGAGCCGGTGATCATGGCCACCGATTCCACCGTGGCGGTGACGTCGCGGATGCTGTAGAAGCGCTTGTCGGCCGGCGCCAGCTGCGCCGTCTGGCCGATGATGGCCACGCCGATATCCTGCACCACCTTGCGGAACAGTGCATTGTCCGGCACCGTGCAATAGCCTGGAATGGCGTCGAACTTGTCCAAGGTACCGCCCGTGTGGCCCAGGCCGCGGCCCGAGATCATCGGCACGTAGCCGCCGCATGCAGCGACCATGGGACCCAGCAGCAGCGAGACCACATCGCCCACGCCGCCCGTCGAATGCTTGTCGACGATGGGGCCAGGCAGGTTCAGCGAACGCCAGTCCAGCACGTGGCCGGAATCGCGCATGGCCAGGGTGAACGCCACGCGCTCGTCCATGTTCATGTCGTTGAAATAGACAGCCATGCCCAGCGCCGCGATCTGCCCTTCGCTGACGCTGCCGTCAGTGATGCCGCGCACGAAAAACTGGATTTCCTCGGCGCTCAATACGCCCTTGTCGCGCTTCTTGCGAATAATTTCCTGAGTTAGAAACATGATAGCTCCCGATGTCCTATTCAAATGCTGATGTCGATCCAGCGGCCTTGTCGGATTACGCCCTGCGGGCTAATCCGACCTACACGCCTTGCTGGCGAAAGCAACTTGGGGCCGGCGCCCCGGCGCATCGCTGCGCGGAAGAACCGGCCCCACTATCCTGCTTTACAAACTTAGACGCCGTAAGGAATCCACACGTTTTTCACTTGCGACGCATGCGCCAGCACGGCGCGGCCGCCGCTTTGGGCAGCGCTGTACCAGTCGCGGCCCTTGGCGCCGCCGACCCAGGTGCGTTTCAGGGTGCCGGCCGACAGGCGCTCGACTTCAGCGCAACCGTCAGCGGATCCGTCATGGCGCCAGACGGCGTCGATGTCGGCGTGCGTGGCCAGGGTGCGCGCCAGTTCATCGGCGTTGCCGCTGATGATGTTGACGACGCCGCCCGGCAGGTCGGACGTATCGAAGACCTGGTACAGGTCCAGCGCGGAGAGCGGATGCGCTTCCGACGGCACCACCACCACGCGGTTGCCCAGCGCGATGGCCGGCGCCACCAGCGAAATGAAGCCGAGTAACGGCGCTTCATTCGGGCAGACGATGCCGATCACGCCAACCGCTTCGTTCAGCGCCACGGTGATGCCCTTGGTTGGCGGCTGGTGCGCCAGGCCGTCGTACTTGTCGGCCCAGGCGGCGTAGTAGAACAGGCGTTCGATCGATGCCTGCACTTCCTTCTCGGGATTTTTACTGCCCGTCATGGCGGCGATGCGGACGGCGAATTCGTCGGCGCGCGCTGCCAGGTTTTCGGCGATGTAGTACAGCACTTGCGCGCGGTTGTGCGCCGTGGCGCTGGTCCAGCCGGACGCTTTATGGGCCGCTTCGACGGCGTTGCGGATATCCTTGCGGCTGCCCACGCCCACTTCGGCCAGCAGGGCGCCGTTTGCGCCGAAGACGGGTGCGCTGTAGGCGCTGTCAGGGCGCGCCTGCTTGCCGCCGATGTACATCTTGGCCGTGCGGTCGATGGCAAACGGATCGGCTGCCGCCGGCTTCACGTTGGCCTTGGCTTTCGCCTCCACCACCGGCAAGGCCGGACGCGCATCTTCGGCCAGGGCCGTCATGTATTCCAGCATGCCTTCGCGGCCGCCTTCACGGCCGAAGCCCGATTCGCGGTAGCCGCCGAAGCCGCACGCCGCATCGAACTGGTTGGCGCTGTTGATCCACACCACGCCAGCCTTGATGGCGGGAGCGATATCGAGGGCCAGGCTGATCGACTCGGTCCACACGCTGGCGGCCAGGCCGTACACCGTGTTGTTCGCCAGCTGCACCGCTTCGGGCGGCGTGCGGAAGCTCATGGCCACCAGCACGGGGCCGAAGATTTCAGCCTGCGCCACGGCGGCCGAGGTCGACGCGCCCGTGATCAGGGTCGGCGGGAACCACGAACCGTCAGCCGGCAGTTCGCACGCCGGTTGCCACACGTCGCAGCCTTCGGCGCGGGCCGAATCGACCAGCGCGGCGATGCGCTGGCGCTGCACCGGATCGACCAGCGCGCCCACGTCCATCGATTTGTCCAGGGGCGAGCCGAGGCGCAGGTTTTCCATGCGGGCGCGTACCTTGTTCAGGAAGCGTTCCTGGACCGATTCCTGCACCAGCAGGCGCGAACCGGCGCAGCACACTTGTCCCTGGTTGAACCAGATCGAATCGACCAGGCCTTCCACGGCGCCATCGAGGTCCGCGTCTTCAAAGACGATGAACGGCGACTTGCCGCCAAGTTCCAGCGACAGCTTCTTGCCGCTGCCGGCCGTCGCCTCGCGAATGAGGCGGCCCACTTCCGTGGAACCCGTAAACGCGATCTTGTCGACGCCAGGATGGTTGACGATGGCCGAGCCCACGCGGCCGTCGCCGGTGACGATGTTGACGACGCCGGCCGGCACGCCCGCCTGCAAACACAGTTCGGCGAACAGCATGGCGGTCAGCGACGTGAATTCCGCCGGCTTGAAGACGACCGTGTTACCGGCCGCCAGGGCCGGAGCGATTTTCCACGACAGCATCAGCAGGGGGAAATTCCACGGCACGATCTGACCTACCACGCCCACGGCGCGGTAGTCGGCGAACTCTTCCGACTGCAGCTGCGCCCAGCCGGCGTGATGGTAGAAATGGCGCGCGGCCAGCGGCAGATCGATATCGCGCGTTTCGCGGATGGTCTTGCCGTTGTCCAGGGTTTCCAGCACGGCGAACAGGCGCGAATGCTTTTGCAGCAAACGGGCCAGTGCGTACATGACTTTCGCGCGGCCGTGGCCGCCCATGCCCTGCCATACGGGCAGCGCGCGGCGCGCCGCGTCGACGGCGCGTTCCACGTCGGCGTCGGTCGCTTGCGTCAGTTCGGCCAGCTGCGTGCCGTCGGCAGGATTGGTCGAGGCGAACAGTTCCGCCGGCGCGCTCCAGGCATTGTCGATGAACAAACCGAATGTGCGCTGGTGGCCATCGAGCCACGCCTGCGCTTCTTTTTGACTTTCGGGAGCAGGGCCGTAGTCCATAGTATTGAGAATCTCGTTAATTGTTGGCATGACGATTGTTCTTTAAGGTTGTGCGTGACGATGATTGGCCGAGTAGCTGCCGGTGACGTAGTGCTCGAGCTGGCGCTCGATGTCGGTCAGCAGGCTGGAAGCGCCGATGCGGAACAGGTGCGGCTGCAGCCATTCGTTGCCCAGCTCTTCCTTCATCAGGGTCAGGTATTGCAGCGCACTCTTGGCCGAGCTGACGCCGCCGGCCGGCTTGAAGCCCACCTGGAAGCCCGTCTGCTCGTGGTATTCGCGGATCGTGCGCACCATCGTCAGGGCCACGGGAATGGTGGCGTTCACGCCCTCTTTACCGGTGGAAGTCTTGATGAAATCGGCGCCGGCCATCATGCAGACCCACGACGCCTTGGCCACGTTTTCCATGGTCAGCAAGTCGCCCGTGGCGAGAATCGCCTTCACGTGCGCTTCGCCGCACGCCTGGCGGTAAGCGAGCATTTCGTCGTACAGCACTTGCCAGTTGCCGTTCAGGACGTGCTGGCGCGTGATGACGATATCGATCTCGGAAGCGCCTGCGGCGACCGACAGCTCGATCTCGCGCAGCTTCGTTTCCATGCTCGTCAGGCCGGCCGGGAAACCCGTCGATACGGCGGCGATGGGCAAGCGGCCCTGGATGACTTTCACGGCCGGCTGGATCATCTCGTGGTACACGCACACGGCGCCGGTACTCAAGTCGGTCAGGCCCAGCGCGTCCATCAGGTCGGCGCGCAGCGGGCGCATGGCCTTCATGCACAGGCGTTCCACTCGGCCCGGCGTATCGTCGCCGCCCAGGGTGGTCAGGTCGATCATCTGGATGGCTTTCACCAGCCAGGCGGCCTGGTATTCCTTTTTCACGGTACGGCGGTTTGCCAGGCTGGCCGCGCGGCGGTCTGTCGCGGCGCGGTTGACGCGGATCTGGTTGATCCAGCCCAGGTCGAGACCAACGGCCTCGTTACGCTTGAATTCGGGATGCATGAGTGTCATAACAAGCTGGTTCCATTAGCAAGTGGTGGTACGCCAAGGTGTTTGGCGAGGGTTTGGCCAATATCGGAGAAGGTCTCGGAAATGCCCAGTGCGCGCGGGGCGACGCCGGGGCCGAAGAAGATCATCGGTATGTGTTCGCGGGTGTGGTCGGAGCCGTGCCAGGTGGGGTCGCAGCCATGGTCGGCGGTGATCACGACCAGGTCGCCTTTCTTGAGCTTGGCCATGAATTCCGGCAGGCGCGCATCCATTTCGCGCAGCGCGTCGGCATAGCCCTCGACGTTGCGGCGGTGGCCGAACGCCTGGTCGAAATCGACGAAGTTCACAAAGGTGAGCGACTTGTCCTGCACTTCATCGGCCGTCTTCAACAGCGCTTCGAACAGCGCCATATTGTCGACGCCCTTGACGACTCTGGAGATGCCCTGGGTAGCGAAAATGTCGCTGATCTTGCCCAGGCCGACGACTTCGCCTCCCGCATTCTTGACGTGGTCGAGCAGGGTCGGCGCGGGTGGCGCGACGGCGTAGTCGTGACGGTTGGAGGTGCGCGTGTAGTTGCCATTGCTGCCCGTGAACGGACGGGCGATGACGCGGCCGATGTTGTACGGCTCGACCAGTTTGAAGGCCATTTCGCACACTGCGTACAGGCGCTCGAGGCCGAACGATTCTTCGTGCGCGGCGATCTGCATCACCGAGTCGCCCGACGTATAGATAATCAGCTTGCCGGTGGCGACGTGCTCGTCGCCATGCTTGTTGATGATGTCCGTGCCCGAGGCATGGCAGTCGCCGAGGAAGCCGGGAACGCCGGACAAGGCCTTCAGCTTGTCGGTCAGGTCGGCCGGGAACGATGGCGTGGTACGGGGAAAATATCCCCAGTCGAATTCGACGGGCACGCCGGCGATTTCCCAGTGGCCGCTCTGCGTGTCCTTGCCGGTGGAGCGCTCGCGCGCCGCGCCGTAGGCACCGGTAAAACCGTCGCGCTGGTCGAAGCCCATGGCCCATTCGCCGCTGGCCAGGTGCGCCGCAGCGCCCAGGCCCAGGCGTTCCATGTTCGGGAGTTTCAAGGTCTTGCCGCTTTTGGCGACAGTGCTGGCAATGTGGCCAAAGGTATTGGCACCTGCGTCGCCATACTTGGCGGCGTCTGGCGTCGCGCCAAGGCCGAAGGAATCAAGCAGGAGGATAAATGCGCGTGACATGATAAGGCTCGCTTTATGGAGTGATGCGAAGATGATGCAAACAGTGTAGGCCGGATTTTCCCGGCCTGCCGCGCGGCAGCGCCGCTAAGTGGCGCGCCGCTACTGCGTCAAGAAAAGTGCTTAGGCTTGCGGTTTGGCGGCCACGGTGGCCAGGAAAGCCAGGATCAGCTTGACCAGGTCTTTCGCGCCGATGGCCGCGTATTTCAGGGTCTGCTCGTGCGACAGGGCGAATGGCGACATGCCTTCGGCCAGGTTGGTAATCACCGATACGCCCACCACTTTCAGGTCGCAATGACGGGCCGACACCACTTCCGGCACCACCGACATGCCGACCGTGTCGGCGCCCAGGCGGGCCATCATGCGGATTTCGGCGGCCGTCTCGAAGTTCGGGCCAGGGTAGGCGACGAACACGCCTTCGTGCAGGGTGATGCCGTTCGCGGCAGCCGTGTCCTTGACCAGATTGCGCAGGTCCGCATCGTAGGCGTTGGCCATGCTGAAGAAGCGCGGGCCGAAGCGGTCGTCGTTCGGGCCGACCATCGGCGTGCCTGGCAGCAGGTTGATGTGGTCGCTGATGGCCACCAGGCTGCCGGCGTCCACTTCAGGGCGCAGGGAACCGGCCGCGTTGGTGACGAACAGCATTTCGCAGCCCAGCAGTTTCAGGGTGCGGATGGCGCTCGTCATCACGCCCATGCCATAACCTTCGTAGAAGTGGCCACGGCCCTTCATGCAGACGACGGCGACGCCCGACAGGGTGCCGATCACCAGTTCGCCGGCATGGCCGTGCACGGTGCTGATCGGGAAGCCCGGCAATTCGTCAAAGCTGATGCTGACGGCGTCCGTCATCTGCTCGGCCAACACACCCAGGCCGGAGCCGAGGATCATCGCCACGCGCGGCTTGAAATTTTCAGGAGCGCGGGCACGGATGATTTCGGCGGCGTGGAAAGGGGTGTTGTTCGACATGGTTATCCTCTGATTGACTATTGATGATGGGTTGCTGCCTGCGCGACGGTATAGGCAAAATATCGCGCCCAGGTATCGGGTATGTATGGGTGTTACTGGACTATCCAGATGCGTATTGCCACTATTTGCCGCCACTATGCATCAAACGGAATATGTATGGCAAATACCATTTTTCTTGCCCATTTATACAATTCAAATATAAATGGCCGACATTATAGTCGAGGCTAGCCCCTGCCTGCCATCCCCGGAAAATGCATGCATACAAGCTCCATACGAAGGTTTTTCATGCACACTTGACACGAGCTTGACACTGACAGGACAAATGTTTACAGTTCCAGACAAATGTTTAAACCCCAGCGAAAACCCCTGTGACCGATACCAATAAAAAAGACCAGCTGTACACGCTGATCCGTAACAACCCCTTCATCTCGCAGCAAGACCTGGCGAGCGAACTGGGCTTGTCGCGCTCGGCCGTCGCCGGCCACATCGCCGGATTGATCCGCGAGCGGCGCCTGCTGGGACGCGCCTATGTACTGCCCGACAGCCGTCCCGTGCTGTGCATCGGCGCCGCCAACCTCGACCGCAAGATGCGCACCCTGGCGACCCTGCAGATGGGCACCTCGAATCCCGTGCGCTCGGAAGAAGTGTTTGGCGGCGTGGGCCGCAACATCGCGGAAAACCTGGCCCGCTTGTCGATCCCCGTGGCCCTGCTGACGGCGCTGGGCGACGATGCGGCCGGCCACGCCCTGCAGACGCACGCGGAAGACGCGGGCATCGACATGCGCGGCAGCTTGCATCTGAGCAATACCAGCAGCGGCACCTACACGGCCGTGCTCGACGAACATGGCGAAATGCTGCTGGCGATGGCCAACATGCAACTGTATGAACAGCTGACGCCCGCCTTTTTGCATAGCCGCCAGCCGCAGCGCGCCGCCGCCGCCCTCACCGTCTGCGACCTGAACCTGGGCCACGACAGCGTGCAGGCCCTGCTGGCCGATGCCCGCCAGGATGGGGCTCACGCGACGCCGCTCGTCATCGTCGCCGTCTCGAAGCCGAAGATGGCGCACTTGCCGCAAGACCTGTCGGGCTTGCACTTGCTGATACTCAACCGTGGCGAACTGGAAACGCGCGTGGCGCGGGCCTTGCCCACGGCAACCGATCTGCGCGCCGCCTGCCGCGAAGTGCAGCGCCAGGGCGCGCGCCAGGTGATCGTCACCTGCGGCAGCGAAGGCGTGTATTTCACGGATGGCGACAGCCTGGACGCGCCTATCGTCCACCTGGCCGCGCGCGAAGTGGACGCCGTCGACGTGACGGGCGCCGGCGACGCGTTTTCCGCCGCCGTCTGCTGGTCGCTGTACCACGACAGCAGCGATTTGAAACTGGCCTGCCGGCGCGGCCTGAAGCTGGCCGCCATGACCCTGGAATCGGCCGCCACCGTCTCGCCCCAGATTTCCGCTGGCGCACTCGACAACATTGACGACGCCGATCTGGCGCCGCCCCCACCTACCCTCTTTCAACAGGACTGACATGACCCAATTACAGAATTTCCTCTTGTTCTCGCAAGAAGTGCTCGACGCGCGCGCCGCCGGCAAGGCCATCGTGGCGCTGGAATCGACCATCATTTCGCACGGCATGCCGTATCCGCAAAACGTGGAAATGGCGCGCGAAGTGGAGCAGATCATCCGTGATGGCGGCGCAGTGCCGGCCACCATCGCCATCATCGGCGGCAAGATCTGCGTGGGCCTGTCGCCCGACCAGCTGGAATTGCTGGGCACCTCGCCCGACGCCATGAAGGTCAGCCGCCGCGACCTGCCGTTCGTCCTGTCGCAAGGCAAGCTGGGCGCCACCACCGTTGCCGCCACCATGATCTGCGCGGAACTGGCCGGTATTTCCGTGTTCGTCACGGGTGGCATCGGCGGCGTGCACCGCGGCGCGGAAACGAGCTTCGATATTTCCGCCGACTTGCAGGAACTGGCACAAACGTCGGTGGCCGTCGTCTGCGCGGGCGTCAAATCCATCCTCGACATCGGCCTGACCCTGGAATACCTGGAAACGCATGGCGTGCCCGTCATCAGCGTGGGCCAGGAAGGTTTTCCTGCCTTCTTTACGCGCGAAAGCGGCTTCAAGGCCGATTTCCGCCTCGATACGGCCGCCGAACAAGCCGCGTTCATCGGCACCAAGTGGCAGCTGGGCTTGACAGGCGGCGTGGTCGTCAGCAACCCCGTGCCGGCCGCGCAAGCGATGCCCAAGGAAGAGATCGATGCCATCACCGCGCAAGCGCTGCAGGAAGCGGATGCAGGCGGCGTAAAGGGCAAGCAAGTCACGCCATTCCTGCTCTCGCGCATCAAGCAGCTGACGGATGGCCGCAGCCTGGCGACGAATATCGCGCTGGTCAAGCACAATGCGCAAGTCGGCACGGCACTGGCCATTGCCATGCAGGCGGTCGTGGCACGATAATAGGACTGCTGTAAAGAAAGCGCGCGCACCTTCACGGGTCCGCGCGCCGTTCCATCGCCTAGCAACACGCAACGCCAAGGAAAGCATGTCCATCGATCTGAAACAGTTAAAGTATTTTCTTGCCGTTGCCGAGGAGAAAAGCTTCAGCCGCGCCGCCGAGCGCCTGCATATCTCGCAGCCGCCCCTGAGCCAGCAGATCATGAAACTGGAAAGCGAACTGGGCGTACGCCTGTTTGCGCGCACCACGCGCACCTTCGAGCTGACCGTGGCGGGCAAGGCGCTGATGAACGAAGCGGCCGACCTGCTGGCCAAGATGCGCATGACCATCGACACGATCCGCCAGATCGACCGCGGCGAAGTGGGCCGCTTGCGCGTGGGCATCGTCGGCTCGGCCATGTGGGGCCCTATCCCCAGCCTGCTGGAAGAATTCCAGACCAAATTTCCCCGCGTCACCTGGACCATCCATGAGTTTGGTCCCACAGTGCAATACGAAGCCTTGCGCGCCAAGCAGATCGACGTGGGTTTCTGGCGCGAACCCAAACTCAATGACGACGATTTGCGTCACGACAATCTGCGCCAGGAACTGTGCTTCCGCGAAAACGTCTGCGTGGCCGTCAATGAACACCATCCGCTGGCGAAAAACACGTCCATCGAGCTGATCGACATCGCCGAAGAACCGATGCTGACCCTGAACCTCGACAAATCCGCGTTTCCCCGCTACCTGGTGCAATGCTGCATCAATGCCGGTTTTGAACCCGTGATTTTCCAGGAAGCGAGCGAACCGCAAACCCTGCTGGCCATGGTGGGCGCGGGCCTGGGCGTGACCCTGGTGCCGGAAACGACAAGCCGCATCGGCTGGCCCGGCGTCGTGTTTCTGCCGATCAAGACGAATCCGCCCTCAGCGAATCTGTACATCAGCTACACGACACTCGACGACGCTCCCGTCGTGCGGGCCTTCCTGAATATCCTCAATCCCCCGGCTGCCTGAGAACGCGAACAAAACCTACTGCGCGTCGCGATTTGCGGCCTCCGATGCTCACTGTGCATTCGCACAGCTCCGCTTCTCGACCACAACTCACTGCCGCTCGCTACGGTTTTGTTATGCGTTCTTAAAACCTATTTATACGCAGTGCATATAAATACATAAACAAAAACGTATTTGTCATACATATCTGGCATGATGCATAGTGATTCGGACGCCCATCGCGGCGCCGGTCTCGTGCTTGCCCTGCCCGTCATCTGACGGCGCATCCCAGCCCGCTCCGGCAGCCCCATTCGATGTTGTACCTATAAAAGAGACGGGGCGCGACTGTTGCATGAGCATCACACTGACGACATGAAAGCAGACGAGGTCAGCAATGATCTTGTGCAATACAGTGCAATGTTGATAAGGAATTATCACCTCGTGCATCAAAAACAGGCTAAATCGGCCCCAAATTATATGTTTCACCTATAAAAAATATACAATATCGATCTTCCAGGAGCCAATTCATGAAACTTACACAATTTAGTTTGACGATCGCAGCCGTATTTCTGACTGCTCAAGCGTCCGCGGCTACCCCAAAACTGGGTGTCGTGTATGACGCGGGCGGCAAGTTCGACAAGTCGTTCAACCAATCCGCTTTCGAAGGCGCATCGCGCTTCAAAAAAGACACGGGCATTTCCTTCATCGAAGTGCAGGCATCGAGCGATACGCAAGCCGAGCAAGTCATGCGTGGCCTGGCCCGCAAGAAACTCGACATGATCGCCGCCATCGGCTTTGCGCAAACGCAAGCCGTGCAAAAGGTCGCCAAGGAATTTCCGAACGTAAAATTCGTGCTGATCGATGGCCAGGCCGCCGGCAGCAACGTCAATTCCGTCGTCTTCAAGGAAGAAGAAGGCTCCTACCTGGTGGGTGTGGCGGCAGCCATGGCCAGCAAGAGCAAGAAAGTCGGCTTCATCGGCGGCATCGATATTCCATTGATCCGCAACTTCGCCTGCGGCTACGCGCAAGGCGCGAAGGCCGTCAATCCGAAGATGGAAATCACGCAAAACATGGTCGGCACCACGTCCGGCGCCTGGAATGACCCGGCCAAGGGTGGCGAACTGGCCCGCTCGCAATTCGAGCGCGGCGTCGATGTCGTCTTCGCCGTCGCTGGCGGCAGCGGCATGGGTACCCTGCAAATGGCCAAGGAAAAAGGCAAGCTGGCCATCGGCGTTGATTCGAACCAGAATCATCTGTATCCAGGCAGTATCCTGACCTCGATGGTCAAGCGCGTCGACAACACGGTCTACGACAGCTTCATGCAAGTCAAGAACGGCACCTGGAAGGGCGGCGTCAGCTATAAAGGCTTGAAAGAAGGCGGCGTGGATTGGGCGCTCGACGCAAACAACCGCAAGCTGATTACGCCGGAAATCGAAAAGCGCGTGTTGGGTGCGCGTAAGGACATTATCGATGGCAAGATCAAAGTGATCGATTACCGCGTCGGCAGCAGCTGCCCGGTTTAATTTTTCTCCGTATCTTTTAGCGCGCCGCCGGGGCCAGTCTCCGCGCGGCGCGTTTCCATGAAACTATCCAGTTATGAACCTATGCAGCCAGCAGTAGAATTTCGCAGCATTTCCAAGCATTTTGGACATGTGAAGGCGAACGCCGACGTCAGCTTCTCCATCGCCAAGGGCAGTATCCATGGCCTGGTGGGGGAAAATGGCGCCGGCAAATCGACCTTGATGAGCATCCTGTACGGGTATTACCGTGCCGACGGCGGGGAAATCCTGCTCGACGGAAAAGTACAGCCTATCCGCAACAGCCAGGAAGCGATCAACCTCGGCATCGGCATGGTGCACCAGCACTTCATGCTGGTCGAGAACTTCACCGTCCTCGACAATATCATGCTGGGCACGGAAGGCGGCTTTCGCCTGGCCAGCCACCGCACGGAAGCGGAAGCGAAATTGCGCGAGATCTGCGCGCGCTACCGCCTCGACGTCGACCCGCTGGCGAAGATCGAAGACTTGTCCGTCGGCGCGCAGCAGCGCGTGGAAATCCTCAAGCAGATTTACCGCAGCGCCAATATCCTGATCCTCGACGAGCCGACGGCTGTGCTGACGGCCCAGGAAACGGCGTCGCTGTTTGAAATCCTGCGCCTGTTCAAGGAGCAGGGCAAGACCATCATCCTGATCACGCACAAGCTGCAAGAGATCCTGGAAATCACCGACAACGTCACCGTCATGCGCGGCGGCACGGTGGTGGGCGCCGTGGCGACCGCCGGCACCTCGAAAGAGGAACTGGCCAACATGATGGTGGGCCGCCCCATCCAGAGCCACTTGCCCCGTGCACCGTACAATCCGGGCGCCACGGTGCTGGAAGTGGACGGTCTGCAACTGACCGACGATCAGCAAGTCAAATTGCTGGCCGACATAGGCTTCAACTTGCGCGCCGGCGAAATCGTCGCCATCGCGGGGGTCTCTGGCAATGGCCAGAGCGAGTTGCTGGAAATTCTGTCCGGCATGCGTTTGCCGACGTCGGGCAAGCTGCGTTTTCTCGACAAGGACTTGCCGTTTGCCAAGCGCCACGATGCCGACGGCTTGCCGCTGGCCTTCCGCGACCTGGGCATCGCCCACATTCCGGAAGACCGCTTGCGCGACGGCGTGGTAAAGAATTTCTCCGTCATGCAAAACACCATCCTCGGTTACCAGGACCACCTGAAAAACCGCTGGGGCCTGTTCAACTTCAAGGCCATCGGCGCCCGCTGCGCGGAACTGCTGAAGACGTTCGACGTGCGTCCGGCCAATCCGGACCTGCGCATCGGCTTGCTGTCGGGCGGTAACCAGCAAAAGGTGGTGATCGCGCGCGAAGTGCTGGCCAAGCCGAAACTGATGCTGGTGGGCCAGCCCACGCGCGGCGTCGACATCGGCACCATCGAAAGCATCCATACGCAATTGCTGGCCCTGCGCGACGCAGGCGTGGCGATCCTGCTGGTGTCCGTCGAACTGGAAGAAGTGCGGGCGCTGGCCGACCGTATCCTCGTCATGTGCGGCGGACGCATCACCGGCGAACTGAAAATTGAAGAATTCGATACCACCCGCATCGGCCTGTTGATGGGGGGAATGCATAAATCATGAATAACGACTTGCCACGCTGGGCGACAGCCTTTGTCATGCCCATGTTAAACCTGCTGTCGGCCTTGCTGGTCGCAGCCCTGGTGATTTATATGCTGGGCGAGGATCCGGCCGAATCGCTGTCCATCCTCGTCCACAGCGCCATCCTCAATCCGGAAGGCTTGAGCTACACCCTGTTCTACGCCAGCACCTTCATTTTCACGGGCCTGTCCGTGTCCGTGGCGATGCAGGCCGGGCTGTTCAATATCGGTTCCGAAGGCCAGATGTATATCGGCGGCCTGGGCCTTACTGTCGCCATGCTGGCCTTCGACCAGACCCTGCCCGCCTGGCTATTGATACCGGCCGCCATGATCGGTGCGGCCCTGTTCGGCGCGCTGTGGGGTTTCCTGCCCGGCTACCTGCAAGCCAAGCGCGGCAGCCACATCGTCGTGACCACCATCATGTTCAACTTCATCGCCGCCAGCCTGATGAACTTCATTATCGTGAAGTATCTGATTCCGCCAGGCGAGCAGAACACGGCCAGCCGCGTGTTTGCGGAAAGTGGCGAAATGCCGCGCCTCTCCACCTGGTTCCCATCCTTGGGCGACACGCCGCTGAACATCAGTTTTATTTTGGCGATCGCCGCGCTGGTGATCTATGGCGTGATGGTGTGGCGCTCGTCGTGGGGCTTCAAGCTGCGCGCCACGGGCTTGAACAAGCATGCGGCCCACTATGCGGGCGTGTCGATCAGCAAGATGATCATCATCGTCATGCTGATTTCGGGCGCGCTGGCGGGCCTCGGTTCCGTCAATTCCATCATGGGTTCGACGCATTATCTGTCGCTCAATTTCGTCGGCGGCGCCGGTTTCATCGGCATCGCCATCGCCCTGATGGGCCGCCAGCATCCGGTCGGCATCTTCCTGTCGGCCGTGCTGTTCGGCGCGCTGATCCAGGGTGGTTTCGACCTGTCGCTGGAAAAACCGAATATTCCGACCGAAACCTTCATTTTCATCCAGGGCTTGATCATCCTGTTCTGCGGCGCCATGGAAAATTTCTACGCACCGGCCATTTCCGCCCTGCTCAAGCGCACCAAAGGCTAACACCATGACACTCGACGACTTTCAATTCGCCAGCATCCTGGTATCGACCGTGCGCAATGCGCCCGTCCTGATCTTTGCCGCCATGGCCGGCCTGTTTGCCGAACGCAGCGGCATGATCGACATCGGCCTGGAAGGCAAGATCCTGGCCAGCGCCTTCGCTTCCGCCGCCGTGGCCTACACGACGCAAAATCCGTATTACGGCATGGCTGCCGGCATGCTCGTCTGCGTCGCCCTGGCCCTGCTGCAGGCCTACGTCAGCATCACGCAAAAGGGCAACCAGCTGGTGGCCGGCATGGCGATCAATATCGCCATGAGCGGACTGACGTTTGTGCTGGCGCAGTTCTTCTTCCAGCAAGGCGGTCGCACGCCCGACCTCGGTTCGGCGCGTCTGTTCGACGTCGTCTTGCCGGGCACGCAGTACGTGGAGCACATCCCGTTCATCGGCTGGGTCTACGCCCACCTGATCGGCGGCCATTCCATCCTCGTCTACGTGGCGTTCCTGTTGATCCCGCTCGTGCACTGGCTGCTGTACCACACGCGCTTCGGCCTGCGCTTGCGCGCCTGCGGCGAAAACCCGCATGCGGCCGACTCGGCCGGCGTGAGCGTGGAAGCGACGCGCTACCTGGCCATGCTGGTGGCCGGCATCCTGTGCTCGTTCTCGGGCGCGTACCTGGCCATCGTGCAAAGCGGCTTCTTCCTGCGCGACATGTCGGCCGGTGCCGGCTACCTGGCCCTGACGGCCATGGTGTTCGGCAACTGGCGTCCCGTCTACACCTTCCTCGGCTGCCTGATGTTCGGCTTCTTCGCCGCCATCCAGATCCAGATCGAAGGCGTGGACTTGCCGGTCGTGGGCCGCATCCCGGGCTCCTTGATCCAGATGGTGCCGTACGTCGTCACCGTGATCGTGCTGGCGGGCTTGATGGCGAAATCCATCGCACCAAAAGCAATTGGTATCCCGTTCGTGAAATCGCGCTAAGTTTCAGCCTGCGCCAACGAAAAGCGAAGCCTCAGGGCTTCGCTTTTTTTACGCCTGAGCAATCTCGTCCAGCGAGAAAAACACGGACAGACCCTGGCTGCGTGCCACCGCCACCATCTGGTCGGCGCCCTGGGACGCCCCGCCAATGCGCAGCACGGCATCGCAATGGCTCAATAAGCGCGTCGCATGCGCGTGGAACAGCTGCTCATACACGGCGTCACCCACCCGGCTTGAGCCGGCCAGCGCCAGCATGGGCAAGGCCAGCCATTCACCGAGCACGGGTATGTGTCCCTTGGCATACAAGGGCAGGCAGACGGCTTCCATGGCCGCCACATTCGCCGCCATCAGGGCGGGATCGTCGCCCGTGCCGGAGCGATACGGGCCGGCAACGAGGATCTGCATACCTTGTTTGACCGGCATCAGTTGCAGCTGCGCATGCTGCAGCAACATGATGGTCTTGCCGTCGCAGATGCGGCCGTCGGCCACCATCCGCATCGCCTGCGCCAGGGCCAGTTCCAGAACTTCAATATCTTCGCCTTCGTGCGCCAGGCCGCCGCCGTCGCCGATACGGCTGGCCGGGTCGTATTCGGCGACAAAGAAATGCAGGCGCTCCGTCACGGAGCCGGGACTCATGAAGGCCTGGAATATCTTGTGCACCTGCCCCACCCGGTAGCCGGTTTCCTCTTCCACCTCGGAGCGGATGCGCTGCTCCGCGCTGGCCTCCTCCAGCAAGCCGGCCGCTGATTCGATCAGGAAACCATCGTGGCCTTCGCGGTAGGTGGGAAAACGGAACTGGCGGATCAGGATCACCGTGCGCTTGATTTTGTTGTAGAGCAGGATGGTGGCGCCATCGCCGCGGTCATAGGTTTCCCGCGTCTGCGTCTGCCATTGGCCATCGCGGCGCAGATAGTCGAACGTGGTCTTTTGCAGCAGATACCAGTCGTGCGACAGGGTTTGCACGCCCTGGATACGGACCCGTTCCTGCTTGCTATTTTCTTCGCGCATAGTGTCTCCTTGTGCTTGCACGGATCGACTTTATCATGCAAACTCGTGCAATATCAAGAAAATACAAGAAAAATCATGCTCACACATCAACGCAAACAATATCTGCTGGACTTGCTCCAGCGCGAAGGTCAGATCGTCGCCAAGGCCGTCAGCGATAGCCTGGGCTTGTCGGAAGACACGATACGGCGCGACCTGCGCGAGCTGGCAAAGGAAGGGTTATTGGAGCGCGTGCACGGCGGCGCCCTGCCCTTGCTGCCAAGTTCGCCCGCGCTGGCGCCGTTTGCGGCCCGCGAACAGATTTCACCGGAAGCCAAGCCCGCCATCGGCCGCGCGGCGGGCGCCATGATACAAACGGGACAAGTGGTGTTTCTCGACGGCGGCACGACCGCCGTGCAACTGGCGCGCCAGCTGCCGCGCGACTTGCGCGCCACCATCGTCACGCACAGTCCGTCGGTTGCCGTCGAACTGGTGAATCATCCTGGCATCGAAGTGCTGATGCTGGGCGGGCGCCTGTACAAGCACTCGATCGTGGGCGTCGGCGCGGCTACCGTGGAAGCCATCGGCCGCATCCGCGCCGACCTGTACTTCATGGGCGTGTCCAGCCTGCATCCGCAAGCGGGCATCACCACCGGGGATTATGAAGAAGCGTGCGTGAAGCGTGCCCTGAGCGACGCGTCTGCCCGCACCGTCGTGCTGGCCTCGCCGGAAAAATTCAATACGGCTTCGCCGTTCCAAATCGCGCCCTTGAGCCAGGTCAACGATATCATCGTGCACCGCGACGTGGCAGACGCCCTGGTCGCGCCCTACCGCGAGATGGGCATCGCCATCACCCTGGCGTAAAAAAAGCGGCCCGCAGGCCGCTTTCGAATGACGTCTTTACCGCGGCCAGATCGCCTGCAGCACGGCCGCCAGGTGATAGCCGCTCTCGATCAGCTGCTGCTTGGCCAGCGCCGAGCTGGGCACGGGATAATTGTCCGGCACCGTCAAGCTCCAGACGTTGTAGACCTCGCCCTTGCGGCTGGTCTGCTGCGTGGCCGGGCCAGCCACCACATCCGTGAAAGCAATCTTCGACGCCGCCAGCGAGGCATCGGCCCATTGATACGGCCAGGTGGCAGGGTCGCCGGTGTTGCTGCTCACTTGTGGCGCGCTGGCGATCACGGAGCGCGCAAACTGCGGCGGCGTGCGCGTGCTCAGGCGGCGCATGGCGTAATCGACCACGGTCGTGTCCCAGTAGGAATGCAAGGGCTTGGTGGGCGACTTCGGATAGCTGCTTGCCGGCTTGGCCGCCCCATCGTCGGCCGGCAGCGGCGCGGGAATCACGGCGTCCGACAGCGCCGTCATCTTCGCATCGTCGAGCAGCAAGTCATTGCCGCCGCGTGCATTGAAAATGGCGACGTCATCGATCTGTGCCTGCGTGGCGGGCACGAAAAACTGGCCATCCTTGCCGAGAAACGCATTGCCCACATGCAAAGGCTGGTGGATATCGCCTACCAGATGCGTGATCAGGATCAGGGCTTCGCGCTGGCTGAAGCCGTGCGGATTGCTGGCCGCATCAGCCTTGCCTTGCAATACCAGGATCGCCTGCTTGAGCGTCTGCACGATATCGTCGTCGGCCGTGCCCACGCCATGGTCGTGGTAGTGCGCGCTCTGGAACGGCACGTTCGTGTAGTGGTATTCGCCATGCTTGGGGTTGGCCGCTACATAGGTCAGCATTTCCGGCGATTGCGGACCGCAATACGTGCCTTTCACGCAATCGGGCCAGTTGGCGATCTTTTCCAGGCTTTCGCCAGGCAACAGCAACTTGGCCACTTGCGCCTGGGCAGCGCTACCCTTGAGCAATTGATCGGCGATGGCGCCCACGGCGCGGTGGCCGTCGTTGCCCCACGCCAGCACATTACCGGAAGCAAAAGCGGCGCCAAGCGCCAGCACACTCAGCAGTTTTTGCATGTTCACCATTACTCCTTGCCTTGCGGCGTGGCCTTGGCCGGCTTCGGATACTGCTTGTTGATGTCGATCGGCTGCGCATACGCCGAGCTCCACGTCTGCTCATGCAGCGCGGCAATGCGTTGCGCCATCTGTTCATTGCGCAGCACCACTTCCAGGTTGCGCGACAAGTCGAAATAGCCGCCCGCCCAGTTGCTGGTGCCGACCCAGGCCAGCTTGCCGTCGATGGTCATGGTCTTGCTATGAATCACGCGTGCGAACGGAATGAAACCGGTCGACGCCGCAGGAATCGTCACGATGCGGATGTCTACGTTCGGCACCAGGGCCAGGCTTTTCAGGTAGGCGATGGCCGGTGCTTCCGTGTTCCAGCTTGATACCATCAGCTTGATCTTCACGCCGCGCTGGGCGGCCGCGCGCACGGCGTTGTCGATCACGGCGTAGTACGGCCGCGTGCGGTTCGGGCCGTAGGACAGCGGTGCGTAATCGAGCAGCTGGATGCGCACTTCGCTTTGCGCTTGCGCCAGCAAGGCGGGCAAGCCAGTTTCCGAGTCGCCCACGCCAGCCGGGTTGTAGGCGTTCGGGCTGGCCAGCAGGAAAGCGTTTTGCGCGTAGTTGGCGGGTACTACCTTGCTGTTGAGCACTGTGACGCGGCTGCCTTGCGACGTCAATGCCTGGGCTTGCCAATCCTGTTCGAAGATGGCTTGCACCTGGCTCACCATGGCGGGCTCCGTGATTCTCAAGCCCGTTTCATGGATGTGCTCGAACGAACGCCAGTCGAAATTCTGGCTGCCGATGTACGCCACCTGGCCATCGACGGCCAGGTATTTTGCATGCACGATGCCGTTGCCCGTGATTTTATTGAAGTCGATCAGGCGCAAGTCCAGGTTCGGAATCGCCTTGATCTGGGCGATGGTGGCCGCTTCCGACAAGCCCACGCCCTTCTGGTCCAGCAGGAAGCGGATTTTTATACCGCGCTGGCCGGCAGCCGTCAGGCTGGCCAACACCTTTTCAAAGGCCGTGCCCGGTTTGCTGACGGCGTAGAACTGGGCGATGACGATCTCTTTTTTTGCCGAATCGAACAATTCGGTCCACACGGCGACGGGCTCGCGCAGGTCGGGATTCGTCAAGCTCGTTTCCACGGGCGACGTGTGCACGAGCTCAAAGCCGGGAATGGTGAAGTCCGCGTGGGCCGTGCCCGCGAACAGACTGGAAATAACGACAGAAACAAATAAGCGACGCATGGTTTTTTCCTGGTAAAGATTATTTGACGCGCACGATGCGGCCGGCCGCCGTGGCGCTGCCAGCGGGCTTGCCGGCGCGCGCGCGGGCGGTCAGGTAATTGCTGAAGGCGTCGATGTCGCGCACGCCCGTGTCGAGCCGGCGCGTGCCGGCCGCCAGCACGGTGAAGCGGTCGCCGCCGCCGGCAAGGAAACTGTTGGCGGCGACACGGTATTGTTGATTGTCTTCAAGAGGAATGCCATTGAGCATGATGCTGCCCGACAGCACGCGCTGGCCTTGCGGCTGCGTGCTGTCCCAACGGTAGCTAAACCCTTCGGACACTTGCAGCAGGTTGCCCTCTTCCGCCTCGGCACCCGGCCATTGCTGCTCGAGCAAAGTGCGGATTTGCGCGCCGGACAGGCTGACGACGATCAAGGTATTGCCGAACGGGACCACAGCCTGATTCTGGCCCACGTTCGTCATCAGGTCGGCGCCCGCTTCCAGGTCCTTGCGGATGCCGCCATTGTTCATCAGGCCGATTTGTGCCCCAGCAGCGCGTGCGCCGAACAGGGTGCTGTCGGCCACCAGGTCGCCCAGCGCGGAAGCGCCACCGCCCTTGGTGCTGCGGCCCACGGTGGGCACGGCGATGGCGGCCACGGGACGCGACAACTCGGCCGCGCTGCGCTGCTTGACCGATGCCAGATAGGCTGCCACGGCCGGGTCCGGCTCATACATGCCTGGCAACATGACGACGTTTTGTGCGCTGGCATCGATCAGCGCATTCTTGACGGGATCGACCTGGAGCTTGATGCGCGTGAGCATATGCCCGCCCATCTGCGCCTGCGTCACCAGCCGGCCATCGACACGGCACAGGTAACCCTGGTGCGAATGACCGCTGATGACCAGCTGGATCGCGGGGTCGAGGCGCTTCACCACGTCGACCACTTCGCCCTTCAGGTGGCTGCAATCGGGCTGGTCGACGGCTTCCTTCGTCTCGCCGCCCTGATGCAGCAGCACGACGAACACGCCCACGCCCTGCGCGCGCAGTTGCGGCAAGGTGGCGTTGATGGCATCCGCCTCATCGCCGAACTGCAGGCCGGCAATGCCGGCGGCCGTTACCACGGACGGCGTATCTTTCAGCACGGCGCCGATCAGGCCCACCTTGACGCCATGCGCCTCTTCGATCCGGTAGGCGGGCAGCAGGGACTTGCCCGTTTGCGTGTCGATCACATTGGCCGCCATATAGGTATAACTGGCGCCCTTGAAGTCGGGCGTGAACTTGCAGGCCTTGTCGGCGCGCGACGACTCGCAGCCGCCGCGCTGCTGGCGCAGCAATTCCGCCTTGCCCTGGTCAAATTCATGGTTACCGACGGAACTGGCCCTCATGCCCAGCATGTTCATGGCGACGATGCTCGGTTCGTCCGCCCACAGCGCCGACATGGCGGGGCTGGCGCCGACCAGGTCGCCATTGCCGACAAAAATCAGTTGCGCATCTTCTCGCCGCCACGCCGTCAGGGCGCCGGACAAGGTATCGATGCCGCCGGCCTGCACCGTCTTGCGCTCGGCGTCGGCGACGCTCGTGTAGCTGAATTTGCTGCGGTCGAGGTTGCCGTGAAAATCGTTGAGGGCGACCAGGCTCACTTCAATCGGGCCGCTCGGAGCAGGCGCCAAGTTGCTGCAGCCAGACAGGATGAGGATCAGGGCCGCGGCAGCGACCGGAGTGCGTAAGAAGTGAGCCATGGAATGATATTTATTGAAAAAGGGAAAGAGTAAACCATCTTGTGTATAAAAAAAAACGGCTGGTGTCGCCACCAGCCGTTTTTTAATTTGCCAAGCTACGGGGCAAGCACGAGATTAGAATTCGTACTTGACCGTTGCTTGCAGCGCCCATTGCGATTCGCCTTTGACTTGACGCGTTTCCAGGCTTTCCACCACAGGACGGGTGTTGTACACATACTTGCCGTTTTGCATACCGGCATAGTCAACGAAGCTGCGCACCTGGCCACCGGCGCCCTGGAAGCCCACTTCATTGATGCGGCCCCATTTGCGGTTCAGCAGGTTACCGACGTTCAGGATATCGAAGGTAATGATACCTTTGTTACCCTTGAAGAAGCCCGGTACTTCCTGGCTCATGCGCACGTCGAAGCTGTTGGTCCATGGAGAAAAGCTCTCGTTACGGCCGATTACGCCACCTTTGGCTTTACGCAGATCACCATTGGCGTTGACCACTTTCCAGAACGCTGCCTCGTTGGCGGCGCGCGCTGCTGGCGTCGCACCGGAGAACACCACTTCGCCCGAACCTGGCGCGCTAGGGATGTACATCAGGTCGTTGCCAGCCAGGCCGTCACCGTTCAAGTCATTGTTGACGGTCCAGCTGTATGGCTTGCCGCTACGGCCCTCATAGAACAGACCGAACGTGGTCTTGTATTCGCCGAAGAAACGTTTTTGCCAATTGACGTTGGCGGTAAAGCGATCCTTGACCAGATAGTTCGAGTTCGACGCAACATTCTCGTTCGGATTGAAGACGGCACGACCGCCCCAGTTCGAGCTCGAGGTCGACGACGTCAGCGGCGATACTTCAGTGCCATCGGTATAGGTGTACGACGAGCCCCACGACAGGCCATCACGAGTCGGGCTGCGCACCGACAGGGTCAGCACGTTCGACTCGCCCTTGTCGGTATTTTTAGCCATCAGCACCTGGCCGAAGGCGGCATTGCTGCCAGCCTTGGTCAAGGCGCTGCAATTGGCGCCGCCGATCAGGGCGCCATTTGCATTCCAGCAAGCCGTATTGTAGGCGTTAGGACCATAGTACATTGGACGGCCATCGCTACCGGTTGCCGTTGGCGCGCCCATGTTCAGCTCTTCGTAGTAAATCGCGCTCTTGGTCTGGAAACGCAGGTATTCCGCGCTGACAATCAGGCCCATCCATGGCAGCTCATGTTCGATGGCCAGGTTGGCTTTCCATACCGATGGTTGCGCCAGGTTCGGGCTCAGGGCATCGACCTTCATTGCCGGGATAACCGCTGGCACGCTCGTTGGCTGCTTGGTTGGATCGGGATTGAAGAAGCCATCGGTGGTCGGGCAAGTGCCGGCCGACGAGGCGCAGGTAATGTTCTGGGTTGCCATACCGGTGTTCTGGTATGGATTGCCCAGCCAGACGCTCATCGCCGCGCCCTGGAACAAGCCGAAGCCGCCGCGAATTTGCGTCGGACGCGCCGATTCCAGCTTGTAGTTGAAGCCAAAACGTGGCTGATACAGGTTTTCGCCGTCGATGGTATGCGAGTTATCGATACCGAAACCGCCGGTCTGACGACCGTTAGGCGTAGTACGAGCGACAGTTGCCTGTGCTGCACGCGCATTGTAGATCGGCTTTTCGCCGATGCGGGTGCCGTCGATGCGCAGGCCGGCAGTCAACGTCAGCTGCTTGTTGACTTCCCAGGTATCTTGCAGGAACAGGCCGATGTTTTTCAGCGAGAACGTCGCCACGGCATCGTCCAGCGTACGGCCTGCTTGTGGCACCTGATAGGTGTACGAGCTAGGACGGCCACGGCTGAAGTTTTCCAGCACGGCTGCCTGCAATTGCGCTGCCGTGGCAGAACCGCAGTTGATGGCGCCGAACGAATAGGCAAACGTGGCACTGCTGTTAATACAGCCGAAGGTGTAGTTACCGTTGACGTTTTGCAGGAACGCATTATAGATGTCGTTCTTGCTGTAGTCGGAGCCGAACTTGACTTCATGGTCGCCCAGCGACCACGTACCGGCTGCGTAGAAATCCTTGGTTTTGGTGCCAAGAATGTTACGCTGACGGCTCAGTTCAGTACCAAAGTTCAGGAAGCGGTTGCCGGTAGCCAGGTTCGAAGGTGCGCCAGCTGGCAGCGCGCCGCTGAACTGCAGGCCGATTGCCGGCAGATAAGCGTTGTTGCGCGGTACGCTGTCGTAGTCGCGCGACGACACTTTGACTTCGGTCGAGAAGGTCGGGGTCCACTCGGCGGTCCATTGAGCAACCAGGGTTTCCAGGCTCTTGTTCTGGTCATACCAGTACGAGCTCAGCGACAGGCCGGTGCCGGAAAAACCGGTATAAATCGGCTCGGACTGTTCGGTCTTGGTGTAGCGCAGCATCATGCGCTGGGTGTCGGTCAGGTTCCAGTCCAGCTTGAGCAACTTTTCCGTCGCCGTGAATTCGGAACCCGCAGGAACTGCCGAAGTACCAGCATCGATACCATATTTATCCTTGGCAATAGCAATCGCGCTATCGATGGCGCCTTGGGTAATGGCAACGTTGGTCTGTGCGCTGCCGACAGGACCGAATGCTGGCGCGCCGCGCGAGCTGGTGGTTTTTTCGTAGTTGGCAAACAGGAACAGCTTGTCTTCGATCAGCGGGCCACCGAGGGTAATACCCTTGGTGGTGTCTTTCGATTTTGGCGGTGCGTAGTAAGTATCGTCGGTGCTGTTGTAACGGTCGCCCGACATGGTGTCGTTACGGAAAGC
Organism: Janthinobacterium sp. NKUCC08_JDC; assembly: GCF_019345575.1. Classification (NCBI taxonomy): domain Bacteria; kingdom Pseudomonadati; phylum Pseudomonadota; class Betaproteobacteria; order Burkholderiales; family Oxalobacteraceae; genus Janthinobacterium; species Janthinobacterium sp. NKUCC08_JDC. The sequence continues at coordinate 95,950 of NZ_JAHKQW010000016.1, forward strand.
GTAGTAGACACTACCCTTGACCTTGTTGGTGCCCGATTTGGTCACGGCGTTGACGTTCGCGCCGGTGTAGCCTTTTTGAGTGACGTCATAGTTGGCAACGTTAACCTGCACCGACTGGATCGCTTCGATCGAGATCGGCTGCTTGCCGGTCGCGGTACCAGACGCTTCCAGGCCGAACGTGTCGTTCACGGCCACGCCGTCAATCGTCATCGAGTTGTAACGCGAGTTTTGACCGGCAACGGAGATTTCACCGCGCTCTTTGTCGGTTTGCGACAGGCGTGGGTCGGCGCGGGCATAGTCTTGCAGGCTGCGCGAGATCGATGCCTGGGTAGCCAGTTCGGTCGGGCCGATATTGGTGCCGGCGCCCATGTTGTTGCGGTTGAAAACCTGATTACGAATGGCATTGGTGCTGACTTTCACCACTTGCATGTCGGCGCCCAGCGTGGCGTCGACGTTGGCCGTTTCGGCCAGGGCGATATACACGCCTTCGCGTTTTTCAACCACGCCATTCTTGGTAATGGTGATCGTGTAAGGACCACCTGCGCGCAGGCCGCGTGCGACATAACGGCCTTCTGCATCGGTGGTCACGTTGCTGGCCGAACCGGACTCAACGTGAACGATATTGACTTGCGCGCCAGCTGCCGGCTTGCCGTCAGTGGCCGAGATACGGCCGCCAATGGAAGACGTAGTGTTCTGTGCGAACGATGGTGCCGCTGCCAGTGCAATAGACAGGCTTAACGCGATTTGCGTCAGCCGAAGTCGCTTGTGATTGATCATCTTTAACCCCAGAAAAGACTATTATTTTTTGAAAATCCTGGATTGCCCCACCGTCCGGCTGCGCCGCACAGCAACACAAACACAACATTTCCTCTTTACGATGCTGCAACTGTTACGCCGGCGGGACTGGCTGCGGTCCTGACAAGACCATCACAAAACGCCGCTCCACACATCACAACTATTCATATCCAGACAATAACGGCGGAAGAAAACTGCGACCGATCCGTACGACCCAGGGCGCTAGCACCTGTGTCATTCATCCCACATGCTTACCCGGCTAACATGGCAAGCCGCGAGTGTAATTGTTAAATATTTCAAGACTGTGACACGGAGGCAAAATACAGAAGAATGTCGTCATTTAGCTGTGCGACTGTTTGTTTCACTCTGCATCTCACCTTTATTTACTGCAAATACCCATCTTCATACGATATCGCCCAGATGAATTGTGACTTTTTAATATCATCTTCATCTCACTATGCATCATCAAAAAATGGATGACAAATACGATTTTTTTTACATATTTATATATTTAAAATATAAATAGCATGGGGTAACTAGCTGGATTGATATCGTGCTGACAGCGTCCGGGCTTATGGCGCGTGATTATAAATGAGCAATATGTACTTGAAATTGATTCATCCATGAAATCAGATAAAGTCGTGTATCTACTGTTAATTGTGTCGCATGGCCGCCACAAAATTAACAAAATAACAGCGCGACATTTAAGATGAGGAATAAAAAATGGCCGGAAGATCCGGCCATTTGAGAGTATCAGTTCTGAACGTCGCGCAACTTACGGTTTTCCACCCTTGCCTGCCTTGTCGGCTGCGGCAATTTGCGCTTCAAAACGGGTGAAACGGGCATCGAGCGCTTTCAGCAAACGCTGCTTGTCCGCTTCCGCCAGGAAGGAATAGCGCAGGCTGTTGTACGACAGCTTTTTGATTTCCGCATAATCGGTCTTGTACTGGCTGGCAAACAGTACGTATTCATTCGACAGGGTATTGCGCGACACGCCAGCATCGTCCGTCGAGATCACGAACGGCACACCATACTTGCGGTACAGGGTAATCGGATGGGCCTGCCCCTTGATACCGAGTATGTAATCGTTGCTGGTCAGATTCACTTCCACGGGGATGCCCCGTTCGCGCATCTTTTGCATGGTTGCCAGCGCGTTGTTTTCGTACGCGATATCCATGCCGTGGCCGATACGGTCGGCGCCCGCCACATCGACGGCTTCGGCGATATGGAAGGCCATGCCTTCCGGCGGCACCATGCCCAGCGCCAGCTCGCCCGCGTGCAGGGCGATCTTCACGTTCGGATATTTGGCCTTGAGGAACTTGAACATTTCCATGTGCAGGCTGTAGTCGCGCATGGACACGTTCACGCTTTCCTGGCCCACGATGTTCACGCCGACCAGCAGCGGATTCACGCTCGCCGCCTTGAACGCGGCCACCATGGACGAGAACACTTGCGATGGCGACAGGAAACGCAATACATACGCCTGGTAGCGCATGGTGAAGTTCGCGTCATCGATGCCGGCGCTGCTGGCGTTGACGTTGTCGTTGTAGGCGGTGATGCTTTTCTGGAAGCCGGCATCCTGCTCCAGGTTCTGCGACCAGTTGGCCAGCACGGCTTGCAACGCTGCCGGCTGCAAGCCCGGCGCCAGCACCTGCTGGTCGAACTGCGCGTTTTGCACGAATGGCGACAGCTCGAAAATCGTCTCGATGTAGCTGAGGTTTTCCGCGATGGCGCGCTGCTTCAGGGTTTTCAGGCCATCGGCCGTGTTGCTCGACGCGACGGGACCGAAGTAGCCGAAGGTATCAAAAAAGGTGCGGTCCGGTGGCGTCTGGATGGCACCGTGGTTATAAAAATCCTTGGTCGACCAGCGCTGCAGCAATTCCGCATACAAGCCCGCATCGGCAAACACTTCCGTGGACGACAGGCAGGCACGCTGCGCGGCCGGCTTGGCGCGCTCGGCCGCCACAACGTCCTTATTGCTTTCGATGCGGTAAGTTGTCTTGTTGACGCAATAGTTTTCCTTGTCTACCCAGTCGAGGAATTGCTCGGCGTAAATGGCGCCCGAGTAATGATGATGCAGATCACCGCCCTTGGGCATCATGGAAAAGAACAGGCTCAACTCGGCTGTCTTCGGCTGCGCACCGGCAACCAGAGCGGCAAAATGGCGCGCGGTGGCCGCCTCGTTGGAAGACGGGGCGGCCTTGGCGGCCTGCGCCGTTCCGGTCAATGCCAGCGCGGCGCCAAGCGCCAGGCCAGTGAGTTTCTTGTGCATTCGCGTTCTCGCTCAGGATAATTCGTGTTGAACAACGGGTAGGTCAGCCCTGCCCCCGCACATGCACGCATTGCCCGCCTGAATAGGTGGCGGCCACGGCACGGTCGTCGCCCAGCAGCGCAAAGGCAAACAGCAATTCCTCCAGGCTTTGACAGCCGGCCGTGCGGCGCTCGAGCAGCGGCGTCGACTGCTTGTCGAGCACGATGAAGTCCGCTTCCGTGCCAGCCGTGAAATTGCCCAGGGTGCCTTCCAGTTGCATGGCGCGCGCCGCGCCCAGGGTCGCCAGGTAAAACATGCGCAAGGCGGGCAGATAGCTGCCTTTCAAGCGTGCTACTTTATAGGCTTCGTTCATTGTTTGCAACATCGAGAACGAGGTGCCGCCGCCCACATCGGTGGCCAGCGACAGCAGCACTTTCGCCGCATCGGCCCGCTCGAAATCGAACAGGCCGCTGCCGAGGAACAGGTTGGACGTAGGGCAAATGGCGGCCGCCGAGGACGTTTCCGCCATGCGCGCGCGGTCGCGCTCGTCGAGCCAGATGCAATGGCCGAACATGGCGCGCGGGCGCAGCATGCCGTACTGGTCATACACGTCGAGGTAGCTGCGCGCCTGCGGGTGCAGTGCGCGCACCCAGCGGCATTCATCTTCGTTTTCCGACACGTGCGTCTGCAAATACGTATCCGGGTAGGCGCGCGCCAGCTCGCCCGCCAGATGCATCTGTTCATTGGTCGAGGTCGGCACGAAACGGGGCGTGAGCGCGTACAGCGAACGGCCGTGCTTGTGCCAGCGCCGGATCAGCTCTTCGCTTTCGCGCGCGCCCGACTCGGCCGTATCGCGCAGGAACTCGGGACAGTTGCGATCCATCATGACCTTGCCCGCCACCATGCGCAAGCCGCGCGCCTCGCTGGCGCCAAAGAAGGCATCGACCGATTGCGGATGCACGCTGCCATACACCATGGCCGTGGTGGTGCCGCAGCGCAGCAGTTCGTCGAGGAAAAACTCGGCCACGTTGCGCGCATGCTCGGGATTCTCAAACGCGCGCTCGGTCGGAAAGGTGTACGTTTCCAGCCACGGCAGCAAACCGGGTGCGGGCGAGGCGATCATTTCCGTCTGCGGGAAGTGCAGATGCGTATCGATGAAACCGGGCACGATCAGCTTGCCGCGATAATCGACGATCTGCGTGCCGGGTGGCAAAGTCGCTTGCAACTGCGCATAATCGCCGGCGGCCACGACCTTGCCATCGGCCACGATCAGCAAGCCGTCCGCATGCCAGGCGTGCGCCTCCTCGCTAAAGGCGGGATCGGCGTGGAAGTGCAGCAAGCTGGCTCGGTAAGCTTGCAATGTGGCAGGAACAATCGGCATGACTTCTTTCTATAACGGGTGAATGGCGGCGCATGTCCGGCGTCGCGGTGGCGCGCTGGCAGAGGCCAGCCGCAGCGGTGCGGCCAGGACGGCAGCGGCCGCCTCTTCCCACACCATCAGTAATTGACAGGCAACGGAGGCGGCGATCACGGCCGGCGCCTTGTTGCGGATGCCGGGCATGCCGATCGGACACACCATGGCGGCGATGCGCTCGTCCGGCACGCCGCGCGCCCGCAGGCGGTGCTCGAACTGCTTGCGTTTCGTGTGCGAACCGATCAAGCCGAACCAGCCAGCATCCTCGCGCTCCATGATGGCTTGCGTCAAGCGTTGATCGAGCGCATGGCTATGCGTCATGACGAGAAAACTGCCGCCGGGCGGCGCCATGGCGACAAATTCCTCGGGCGTGTCGGTGGCGGCGATGCGGACATTATCAGGTAGTTGCGTGGGAAACATGTCTTCGCGCTCATCGACCCAGGTGATATTGCAGGGCAAGTGGGCCAGCGCGCGCACGATGGCGGCGCCCACGTGGCCGGCGCCAAACAAGGTCAGGTGGGCGCGCGGCGCCAGGCAGGGATCGACCAGCCAGCGCCGCCCTTCGCTGCCCTGCGCAACATGGGTAACGCGTTCGCGCGCGAACGTATCGGGCGCCTGTGCGCCTGTGCCTACAATCAAGCTACCGGCGGCATCAAACAGCGCCGAGGCAGGTTCACCGTCGAGCGCCGTCAAACGCCAGCTGTCTTGCTGGCGGCGTTCGCGCAAGGCGACCAGCAACGCATTCAGGCTGGCATCGACATACTCGAAAGCCAGGTGGACGACGCCACCGCAGCATTGCCCCAGGCTGGGGCCCAGCGCAAAACGTTCGAGCCGCGCATGGGTATCGCCCGTGGCCAGCATGGTCTTGGCGATTTCCACGACGCACAATTCCAGATGGCCGCCACCGATGGTATCCATTTGATCATCGAGGCTGACGCGCATCTTCGCACCCACCTCGCGCGGACCGGAACCTTCCACCAGGGCAACCGTCACCAGCACGGATGCCTGCGCGTCATTCTCGATTGCTGTCAGCCAGTCGCTCATCGTCAGCCCCTATGCGCCGGCATGCGCCGCTTGCACGGCCATCACAGCCTTGAGGATTTCCTCGCTGGTGGCGGGCGCATTCAGTGGTGGTTGCACGGCATGATGGCCCACGCTGGAAATGGCATCGCGGATGGCAAAGAACACGGAAAACGGCAACAACAATGGTGGTTCACCCACGGCTTTGGAATGGTGAATGCTGTCTTCCACGTTGCGGTTCTGGAACAGCTGGACGCGAAAATCTTCCGGGCAATCGGAAATGCCGGGGATCTTGTACGTCGATGGTGCATGCGTCATCAGCTTGCCCGCCGCATTCCACCACAGCTGCTCCGTCGTCAGCCAGCCCATGCCCTGAATAAATGCGCCTTCCACCTGACCCAGATCAATTGCAGGATTCAATGACTGGCCCGCATCGTACAAGGCATCGGCACGCAGCAGTTTCCATTCACCGGTCAGGGTATCGACCACCACTTCGGCCACGGCCGCGCCATACGCGTAATACGAAAACGGATGGCCCGTCATCGTCTTCGCATCCCACGACAGGCCAGGCGTGGCATAAAAACCGTCCGACCACAGTTGTACACGGGCCAGATACGCCTTCTGCACCAGCTCGGCAAACGGCACGGCGTGACCATTCACGAGGATATGATTGTCGAAGAAACGAACAGCGTCCGTCTCGCCACCGTACAGTTTGACCGCGTAATCGGCCAGGCGTTCACGGATCTGGCGCGCCGCATCCTGCGCCGCCTTGCCGTTCAGGTCGGCACCGGTGGAGGCCGCCGTGGCCGAGGTGTTAGCTACCTTGCTGGTATCCGTGGCCGTGGCCCGTACCTTGTCCAAGTCCAGGCCCAGTTCGTGCGCCACCACTTGCATGACCTTGGTATTGATGCCCTGCCCCATTTCCGTGCCGCCATGGTTGACCAGTACGGAGCCATCCACGTACACGTGCACGAGCGCGCCTGCCTGGTTCAGATGCGTGACGTTGAAGGCGATGCCGAATTTCAAGGGCGTGAATGCCAGCCCCTTCTTCAGGATCGGGCTGGCCTCGTTGAACGCATCGATGGCCAGGCGGCGCGCGCGGTAATCGCTGCTCGCTTCCAGTTCCGCGACGAGTTCATGAATGACGTTGTCGACGATTTTCTGCCCGTACGGCGTGACGTTGCGTCCCTCGACATCGTTGCGGCCATAGAAATTGAGCAGGCGGATATCGAGCGCATCGCGTTGCAGATGGCGGGCGATTTCATCGATGACGTACTCGATGGCAATGGCGCCCTGCGGTCCGCCAAAGCCCCGGAAAGCCGTGTTCGACTGCGTATTCGTCTTGCCGCAAGCGGCGCGGATGTCCACGTCGGACAGGTAATATGTGTTGTCGAAGTGGCAGACGGCGCGCGTGGCAACAGGGCCGGACAAGTCGGCCGAGTATCCAGCGCGCGTGGTCATGTCGACCTTGGCGGCAAGGATCTTGCCCTCATCGTCATAGCCCACTTCGTATTCATAATAAAAACAGTGGCGCTTGCCCGTCACCAGCATGTCGTCGTCGCGGTCGGCGCGCAATTTGACGGGACGCTTCAATTTCGCCGCCGCAATCGATGCGGCCGCCGCCCACAGGGCCGACTGCGATTCCTTGCCACCAAAACCGCCGCCCATGCGCCGGCATTCGACGGTGATGTTGTGCGAATGCACGCCCAGCGCATGCGCCACCACGTGCTGCATCTCGCTCGGATGCTGGGTCGAACACAGCACCAGCATGCCCTGCGCTTCCTTCGGAATCGCGTAGGAAATCTGTCCTTCCAGATAAAACTGTTCCTGCCCGCCCACATACAGCTGGCCCTTGACCACGTGCGGCGCCCCCTCGAACGCGGCCTGGTAGTTGCCGCGTGTCAGCCGCATCGGCGGCAGCACGTACGATTGCGCGGCCTTGGCCGCTTGCGGCGTCATGATCGCGGGCAATTCCTCATACGACACTTGGGCCAGGCGGGCCGCGCGGCGCGCATGGTCATGCGTATCGGCCACCACGATGAAGATGGGCTGGCCCACGTATTGCACCAGTTCCGCAGCCAGGATGGGATCGTCATGGAGGATGGGGCCGCAGTCATTGGTGCCGGGAATGTCGTGTGCCGTGTAGACGGCGACAACACCCGTAGCGGCGCGCACTGCCGACAAATCCATGGCCGTGATGCGCGCATGGGGCTTTTGCGACAGACCCAGCGCCGCGTGCAAGGTGCCTTGCAGCTCGGCGATATCGTCCGTGTACGTGGCTTGCCCCAACACATGCAATTGCGCCGATTCATGCGGACTGGGCTTGCCCACGGCGGCCCAGGCGGCCGCTTGCAGTTCGGGCGTGGCAGGATGGTTCATGCTGGTCCTTTCAGGCGCGGCAAGCGTAGGCGTTGATGGCAGTGCGCAGCAAAGGCGCACCGGGGCGTGTTTCCAGCCAGAAGCGGCGCAGCAGGTTTTGCGCCGTCGTCATGCGGTAAGTATTCGAGGCACGCATGTCCGACAGCGGCGCGTAATCGTCGGCCAGCAGGCGCATGGCGATGAGCAAGTTCTCTTCCGTCCACGCCTGTCCACGCAAGAATGCCTCCGTTTGCGCGGCGCGCTGCGGCGTGGCCGCCATGCCGCCAAAGGCAATACGCGCGTCAACAATACGCTCGCCATCGAGCTCAAAGGCAAACGCGGCACACACGGCCGAGATATCCTGGTCGAAACGCTTGGCCAATTTATACGTGCGGAAATGCACGTCGGCACGTGGCAAAGGTACGCGCACGGCTTCGACGAATTCGCCTGGCTGCAGATCCTTCTTTTGATAGCCAAGATAAAAACCTTCCAGCGGCATGCTGCGCTGGCCGGCAGGACCGCGCAGCACGATTTCGCTGCCCAGCGCAATCAGCCACGGCATCGAGTCGCCGATCGGCGAACCATTGGCCACATTGCCGCCCAAGGTACCGGCGTTGCGGATCGGCAAGGAAGCAAAGCGCTGCCACAGTTCAGACAGCTCATCGGGATAATGTTCGCACAGCGCCGCATAGGCATCGTTGAGGCTGGCGCCGGCGCCGATATGCAGCTTGTCATCGTTCACGGCGATGGTTTTCAGCGCCGCGACATTACCGAGATAAATGATGTCGCCCAGGTCGCGCAATTGCTTGGTCACCCACAGGCCAATATCGGTGGAGCCGGCCAGCAGGCAGGCTTGCGGCTTTGCCGCGCGCAGCACCACCAGTTCCTCAAGGGTGCGCGGCGCGTGGAAGTGCTGGCCGCCGTGTTCATAGGTAGTCAGGCTGCCGCGCTGCAGCGCCTGCAATTGCACGCGCAACGCATCGCGGTCGAATGCCACATGTGGCAATTCACCCATGCGTCTGGCTGCATCGATGATGGGCCGGTAGCCCGTGCAGCGGCACAGATTGCCTGACAGGGTGTCGTCGATTTCGCAGCGCGTGGGCGTCTCGCCATTCTTCTCCAGATACATGCCCCACAAGGACATGACAAATCCGGGCGTGCAAAAACCGCACTGGGAACCGTGGCACTCAACCATCGCTTGCTGCACCGGGTGCAAGGCACCGTCGGGCTGCTGCAAATCTTCCACGGAAAACAGGGCCTTGCCATCGAGGGTGGGCGTGAGCTGAATGCAGGCATTGACGGCTTTCATCTCGACCTGGTCGTCCACCAGGCTGCCGATGACCACCGTGCAGGCGCCGCAATCGCCTTCGGCGCAGCCTTCCTTGGTGCCCGTGCAATGCAAATCCTCGCGCAGGTGCTGCAACACAGTCTGCGTAGGGGCGGCGTCGCGTACTTCCTGTACGGCACCACGGTAGTAAAAGCGGATCGGTTCTGACATGCTGGCCTCGGTATAGTCCCAGTATAGGAGATTAACACCGGCATACGGGACAACTATATGCAAAGACTGATTTTACTTATCATTCCATCTCAATAGAACTCACTCCTGGAACGGATGCGTCGCATGCCAGTGTTCGGCAATATCGATGCGGCGCGTGATCCACACTTGCTCATGACCCTGTACATAGTCGAGGAAGCGCGCCAGTGCGGCCGCGCGGCCAGGCCGCCCCACCAGACGGCAATGCAAGCCTACCGACAACATCTTCGGTTGATTCAAGCCGTTCGGATCGCCTTCCGCGTACAGCACATCAAAGGCATCTTTCAGATAGTCGAAAAATTGCGTGCCCGAATTAAAGCCCTGCATGGCGGCAAAGCGCATGTCGTTCGTGTCCAGGGTGTAGGGCACGATCAGTTGCGGCTGTACGGCCGGCATGCCAGCGGCATCCGTGTATGCCACCTTGTCCCAGAATGGCAGGTCGTCGCCATAATAATCGGCGTCGTAGCGGAAACCGCCATGCTCGACCACCAGTTTGCGCGTATTCGGGGAATCGCGCCCCGTGTACCAGCCTTGCGGGGCGGAACCCGTCAATTCGCGGATGATTTGCACGGCTTCACGCATGTGTTCGCGTTCCGTTGCTTCATCCATGTTTTGATAGGAAATCCAGCGCAAACCGTGGCAGGCAATCTCGTGACCCAGTTGCTGGAAGGCTGCCACCGCCTCCGGATTGCGTTTCAAGGCCATCGAAACGCCAAACACCGTCAGCGGCAGGCGCCGCTCCTCGAACATGCGCAGCAAGCGCCATAGCCCGGCGCGCGAACCGTATTCGTAAATCGACTCCATGCTCAGGTGGCGCGCAGGAAAAGCGGCCGCACCGATCATTTCCGATAAAAACGTTTCCGATGCAGGATCGCCATGCAACACGCTGTTTTCCGCCCCTTCCTCGTAATTGAGGACGAATTGCAGGGCGATACGGGCCTTGCCCGGCCATTGCGGATGGGGTGGCGTGCGGCCATAGCCGATCAAGTCGCGAGGATAATGTTCGTAATTGTTCATGCGGAGGCGCGCCTATAGGAGGACAATGTTGGCTATATGCCCAATCATATAGCCCGGCGCAGCCACCGGTATATGATTTGCACGATAAGCACATTCACTCACCCTATATACAGGATAGCAAATGGGAAAACTCAGCACGCATGTACTCGATATCGCCCACGGCAAACCGGGAGCCGGCGTCAAGGTCGCCCTGTTTTCAGTCGCGCCGGAAGGAAAAGTGTTATTGAAGATGGATATGACGAACAGCGATGGCCGCTGCAGTTCTCCCTTGCTGGAAGGCGACAGCATGAAAGCAGGGCAATATGAACTGGTGTTCAATGTCGGCGACTATTTCGCCGCCCAAGGAGTGGAATTGCCCTCGCCCCGCTTCATCGACCTGGTCACCCTGTCCTTCGGCATCGCGCATACGGATGAGAACTATCACGTGCCGCTGGTGGTATCGCCCTGGTCGTATTCCACTTACCGCGGTAGCTGATGCCACGAGGCCAACAATGTTGTCGGATTACGCTACGCTAATCCGACCTACCGGACTTTACATGAGCGTAGGTCGGATTAGGCCGCAGGCCGTAATCCGACAGCACCAAACAAAACCCCCAGACGAAAAAAAACCCGCCAATTGCTTGACGGGTTTTTCTCTTACTACTAATAACAAGCCTGACGATAACCTACTTTCACACTGGTTGCAGCACTATCATCGGCGCAAAGTTGTTTCACGGTCCTGTTCGGGATGGGAAGGGGTGGGACCAACTTGCTAT
>NZ_JAHKQW010000017.1:0-106959 GCF_019345575.1 Janthinobacterium sp. NKUCC08_JDC
CTGGCGGCTACGGCGGCCCCCGCGCCGGCGCCGGGTGCCCCCCCGGCTGCGGGCCCGGCGCCGCCACAGCAGGAACCGGCGCCCGTGCGCGCGGTCGAACGTTCAGTGGTGGCCGAACGCCGTCCGCTGGAAACGTCGCCCGTCGATAGCGGCGCGGCCATGCGCAACGAAATGGCGCAATCGTTCTTGCGCGATGCCGAGCGTTCTTTGCTGGAAGGCAAGTTCGATGCGGCCAAGACGTATCTGGAAAGCGCGCGCCGCGTCGATCCGGGCAATGCGCGCATCGACAATCTGTCGCGCCGCATCCGCGAGCGTGAACGGCAAGTGCTGCAGACGGAAACAACGATCAATTAGCTATCTGGGAGCCACCATGCTGAATCACACCACCTTGCGCGCCGCCGCTGCGCTGACCATCGCGGCCATGCTGGCTGGCTGCGCCACGGCGCCGATGAATCCGAACGGCGTGCGCCAGGACGGTTCCTATCCGCAAGGTGGAAGCCAGGCGGCCACGGATGAGGACCCGTGCAGCGTGGGCACGTCGGCCGCTGCCGGCGCGGCCGTGGGCGCGCTGCTGGGTGCGCTGGCGGGCGGCAAGAATGGCGCGCTGAAGGGGGCGGCCATCGGCGGCGGCCTGGCGGCGGCTGGCTGCCTGGCCATCAATGTCAATTCGCGCCAGACCAAGACGGCGGCGCAGGCGGACCGCGACTACATCCGCACGCGCGGTGCGCTGCCGCGCGAGCCGCAAGTGGTGTCGTACACGCCGCAGCTGAGCGCGTCGACCGTCAAGCGCGGCCAGCCGTTCAAGGTCAATTCCGTGGTGGAGCTGGTCAATGGCAGCGCGCAAAGCGTCAATGACGTGCGCGAAGAGCTGGTGGTGCTCGACCCGCAAGGCCAGCCATTCAAGTCCGGCTCGAAAGCCCTGGCCAGCAACAACAAATCGGGCGGGCGCTTTGAAAACTCGTTCCAGCTGACCTTTCCAGAAGGCGTATCGCAAGGCGTGTATGGCGTCAGGACGAATCTGTACGTGAACGGCAAGCTGGCCGCCACGCGCGACTTGCGTACGCAGCTGGTGATGCTGGATGTGGATACGCGCGTTGACGCGCAGCTGGCGCTGCGCTGATCGCCGTATGCAAACGGGTAGATCGGATTAGCGGGGTAAAGCCCCGCGTAATCCGACAACACCACTAACGCCAACAATGTTGTCGGATTACGGCCCCTTGGGCCTAATCCGACCTACGCGCCGCCCTGGTAGCCATGCTGGCGCCACGCTTCATACACGACCACGGCCACCGTATTCGACAGATTCAAACTGCGGTTGTCCGGTCGCATCGGCAGGCGGATGCGTTGCTCGGCGGGAAAGCCGTCGCGCAGGGCCGGGTCCAGACCTTTTGTTTCCGAACCGAACACGAACACGTCGCCCGGCAGGAAGGCCACGTCGCCGAACGGGCGCGAGCCGCGCGTCGTCATGGCGAACATGCGGGATGGGTCGGGCTGGGTGTCGGCCAGGAACGCGTCCCAATTCTTGTGCACCTTCATGTTGGCGTAATCGTGGTAATCGAGGCCGGCGCGCTTCATCTTGGCATCGTCGAGCGGAAAGCCCAGCGGTTCGACCAGGTGCAGCTGCGCACCCGTATTCGCGCACAAGCGGATGACGTTACCCGTATTGGGCGGGATTTCAGGTTCTACCAAAACAACGTGAAACAAAATGCTCTCCTTATATAAGTGATGCTAGCGTGGCGGCGTGCGCGCCACCACCAGTATGCTGACCCTGGCCGCGCCTTCGCTCTTGCAGGCGGCGGCCAGGGCGTTGACGGTATGGCCGCTGCTCATCACGTCGTCGACGATGCCGACATGACACCCTTGCAATAGCGGTGCGTGTTCGGGCGCGATGGCGAACGCGTGCGCCAGGTTGGCTTGCCGTTCCTGCGGCGCCACGCCGCTTTGCGCCCTGGTTTCGCGTACCCGCAGCGCCAGGCGGGGCTGTAAAGCTACGTCCAGCAGGCGCGCCAGCGGACGGGCAATTTCCAGCGCCTGGTTAAAACCCCGCTCGGCCAGCCGGGCCGGGCCAAGAGGCACTGGGCACAGCAACTGCGGCGCTTCCCACTCTGGTTGTTGCTGAATGGCAACGTGCAGCAGTTCTGCCAACAGGGGCGCAAGCGCCAGGCGCGCGCCGAATTTCAGCTGCAGCAGCAACTGGTCGATGGGCGCCGCATAATCGAACGCCGTGATCGTGGCGTCATACGCGGGCCGCTGGCGCAAACAGCGTCCGCACAGTGTTGCCACATCGTCGAGCGGGTTGGCGCACTGGCGGCAACGGTGGCGCAGTTGCCCGCGTCCTTGTCCCAGGTACTGCGCGCGGCAGGGCGAACACAGCACTTGCGGGCAGCCCATGCCGCACAGCGCGCATTGGGCCGGCAGCAGCGTGGCGCCCAGCCAGAGCCGCAGCGCCTGCCACGCGGCATCAAGGCGGTGCCGGCTGGCGGTTCGCATCGCGATGGCGTCGTTCCATGTACACTGCCGACATTATCTCACCTCACCCGATTCAACATGCCAGTTCCCACCAGTCCGCCCAAAATGAGTGCGCCCATCGATGCGGTGCAAGTACGCGATTTCTTTTCCCGTCCGGCGCGCGTTGCGCCATCGGACTTCCTGCGCCGCGAAGTGTCGGCACGCATGCACGAGCGCCTGGAGCTGGTGAAAATCACGCCGCACCGCGTGCTTGACGCCGGCTGCGGTCCGGGCGCGGACCTGGCGCAGCTGCAAAAGGATTATCCCGCCGCGCAGATTATCGGTCTCGATGCAGCGCAAGCGATGATGCAGGCGGCGCGCGCGCCCGCGTCGAAACTGGCCAGCCTGAACCAGTTCCTCAGCAAACTCTTGCCGGCCAAGGCGGGCGTGGATTTATTGTGCGGCGACCTCGGCGACTTGCCGCTGGCGCAGGGCAGCATCGACCTCGTGTGGTCCAACCTGGCGCTGCACTGGCATGCCCAGCCCGACCGCGTGTTTGCCGAATGGCGGCGCGCGCTGCGCCTCGATGGCTTGCTGATGTTTTCCTGTTTCGGTCCCGACACCTTCCGCGAAGTGCGCGACGCCTTTGCCGAGGCGGACTTGTATCCGCACGCCTTGCCCTTTGTCGACATGCACGACTTTGGCGACATGCTGGTCGAGACGGGTTTTTCCACGCCGGTGCTGGATATGGAGATCATCACGGTGACCTACGACACGGCGGAAAAACTGCTGGCGGACGTGCGCGCCTTTGGCGGCAACCCGCTGACCACGCGCCGGCGCGGCCTGATGGGCAAGGCGGCCTGGCAGCGCATGCTGGCCGCGCTGGAAAAAACGCGCCGCCCCGATGGCAAGCTGGGCCTGAGTTTCGAGGTGATCTATGGCCACGCCTTCCGTCCCGCACCGCGCGTGACGCGCAACGGGGAAGCCATCATTCGATTTGACTTGCCGCGCAAACCCAAATAAAAGCGTAAAGAAACCGACACTTGGTCGGCATCCGCGCGTTAATGTTGCAGCAAGCGTTGCAAAGCGCGCGGCGGCCGGGAGAAGGGCGCGCACAAAGCCGATTATTGCTTGATGGATTCAAGTTTACTTGATTATAATCGTTGATTGTTTGTCAGCTTGTTAAGTAGAAAAAACAAGGGCTGCATACAAAATAAAAAAAACAAAGCGAGACGAATTCGAAGTTACTGCATTAGTATAGTAACCATCTTCCACACGAGGCCATTTCGATGTGGGGAAGAAAAACAGGGTTCCAGCATGGTTGCGCGCCGCCGTTTTTGCTGCGGCAGCCAGCATGGAATTCGCTGGTGCTTGACGCACATGGCCACATTCTGGCCGTGTTGCTTTCATGGAGGAGCGGCAGCGGTCCAGTACGGAGAAGTCCGCAGCCGTTTAAAATATCATTATTTTTTGGGTGGTTGGGGAAAACATGACACATGCAAAGCGACTTCAATCGTTGCTGCTCGGGCTGTCTTTGACAGCGTTTGGCATCGGGCGATGGGCCACGGCGGCACCGGCTGCCGGCACCTATCCCGGCACCGGCGGTCCCGTGCCGTTCGAAATGAATCTGCAACCGCCGGCGACACAGATCGCCCATGAAATCTACGATTTGCACACCCTGATGATGATCATCTGCCTGGTGATCTTCGTGGCCGTGTTCGGCGTCATGTTTTATTCCATCTTCAAGCACCGCAAGTCCCTGGGCCACAAACCGGCCACTTTCCACGAAAGCACTACCGTCGAGATCGCCTGGACCGTCGTGCCTTTCCTGATCGTCATCGGCATGGCCCTGCCTGCCACGCGCACCGTCGTCGGCATGAAGGATACCTCGAACGCCGACATCACCATCAAGGCCACGGGCATGCAGTGGAAGTGGGGCTATGACTACCTGAAAGGCGAGGGCGAAGGCATTTCCTTCCTCTCCAACCTGGCCACGCCGCGCTCGCAAGTGGGTGCGCCAGGCGCGCCGCCGACGGAAAAACGCGGTGAAAATTACCTGATCGAAGTCGATAACGAAGTCGTCGTGCCGGTCAACAAGAAAATCCGCGTGGTGCTGACAGCCAACGACGTCATTCACGCCTGGTCCGTGCCCGCCTTTGGCGTCAAGCAGGATGCGATTCCCGGCTTCGTGCGCGACACCTGGTTCAAGTCCGACCATATCGGTACCTTCCGCGGCAATTGCGCTGAACTGTGCGGCAAGGAACACGCGTTCATGCCCATCGTCGTCAAGGTCGTATCAGCCGATGACTACAAGGCCTGGGTTGATGTAAAACAAAAGGAAATGGCGGCATTGGCTGATGATCCAAGCAAGGTGTGGACCATTGACGAATTGAAGGTCAAGGGCGAGAAAGTGTATGCGGCCAACTGCGTGGTCTGCCATCAGGCGACAGGCAAGGGCGTGCCCGGTGCGTTTGCGCCGCTGGACGGCTCGGCCGTGGTGAACGGTCCGAAAGCGGATCAGATCCACGTTTTGCTGAACGGGCAAAAGAGCGGCAAGTATCCCGCTGAAATGCCAGCCTGGAAACAGCTGTCCGACACGGAAATTGCCGCAGTGATCACTTACACGCGCAATTCCTGGTCGAACAAGGCCGCAGAGAACATCGTTCAACCAGCCGAAATCGTGGCTGCACGCAAGTAATTAGGAGCCGCATATGAGTACTAGCACGAGCACTAGCACCTTGGACCACGCCGGTCACGATCACGACCATGCCCACGATCATCCCACTGGCTACCGCCGCTGGCTGTTTGCCACCAATCATAAAGATATCGGTACCCTGTACCTGTGGTTCTCGTTCATCATGCTGCTGTCGGGCGGCGTGCTGGCCCTGATGATTCGTACGGAACTGTTTCACCCAGGCCTGCAATTTTTCCACCCTGAATTTTTTAATCAACTGACCACCATGCACGGCCTGGTGATGGTGTTTGGCGCCATCATGCCGGCTTTCGTCGGCTACGCCAACTGGATGATCCCGCTGCAAGTGGGCGCTTCCGACATGGCGTTTGCCCGCATGAACAACTTCTCGTTCTGGCTGCTGCCGCCGGCCGCGCTGCTGCTGGCCACGTCCTTCCTCGTGCCTGGCGGCGCCACGGCTGCCGGCTGGACCCTGTATGCGCCGCTGTCGACGCAGATGGGCCCCGGCATGGACATGGCGATTTTCGCCATGCACCTGATGGGCGCTTCGTCCATCATGGGCTCGATCAACATCATCGTCACCATCCTGAACATGCGCGCACCGGGCATGACCCTGATGAAAATGCCGATGTTCTGCTGGACCTGGCTCATTACCGCGTATCTGCTGATCGCCGTCATGCCCGTGCTGGCCGGCGCCATCACCATGACGCTGACGGACCGCCATTTCGGCACCTCGTTCTTTAACGCGGCAGGCGGCGGCGACCCCGTCATGTACCAGCACATCTTCTGGTTCTTCGGCCACCCCGAGGTCTACATCATGATTCTGCCGGCCTTCGGCATCGTCTCGCAGATCCTGCCCGCGTTTGCCCGCAAGCCTTTGTTCGGCTACGCCTCGATGGTGTACGCCACGGCGTCCATCGCGATTCTGTCCTTCATCGTATGGGCGCATCACATGTTTACCACCGGCATGCCGGTGACGAGCCAGCTGTTCTTCATGTACGCGACCATGCTGATCGCCGTGCCGACGGGCGTGAAAGTGTTCAACTGGATCGCCACGATGTGGAAGGGTTCCATGACGTTCGAGACGCCGATGCTGTTCTCGGTCGGCTTCATCTTCGTGTTTACCATGGGCGGCTTCACGGGCCTGATCCTGGCCGTCACGCCGATCGACATCCAGTTGCAGGATACCTATTATGTGGTGGCGCATTTCCACTACGTGCTGGTGGCCGGTTCGCTGTTTGCCCTGTTCGCCGGTTTCTACTACTGGTCGCCGAAATGGACGGGCCATATGTACAACGAGACGCGCGGCAAGATCCACTTCTGGCTGTCCCTGATCACGTTCAACGTGACCTTCTTCCCGATGCACTTCCTGGGCCTGGCCGGCATGCCGCGCCGCTACGCCGACTATCCGGCGCAGTTCACGGACTTCAACATGATCGCTTCGATCGGCGGCTTCGGTTTTGGCCTAATGCAGGTGTACTTCCTGTTCTTCGTGGTCTTGCCGACCATCCGCGGCGGCAAGGCTGCGCCAGCGAAACCATGGGAAGGCGCGGAAGGCCTGGAGTGGACCGTGCCGAGCCCGGCGCCTTTCCACACGTTTGAAACGCCGCCGACCGTGAAATAAGGTATCCCGGGCCGGCGTGTTGCGCGGCCCGTCTTGAATAAAGTGCCTGTCATGACCGAAGTGAAAACTGAGCGTAAAAAACCGAACAACCTGCGTACCGGACTGATACTGGGGGGCCTGGCGGCCTTCTTCTTCCTGTCCGTGTTCGTCAAGCGCATGTGGCTCTGACGTGACGACGCCCCATCAACAGGAAACACGCGGCCTGAACCGCAAGATGCTGGGCAAGCTGCTTGTCATTGCCGTGCTGATGTTCGGTTTTGGCTATGCCCTGATTCCCGTCTACAAGCAGATTTGCGAAGTGATGGGCATCAACGTGCTGACGCAAAAAGATGGCACGGTGGCTTACGACAACAATACGCAGGTCGACACGACGCGCAGCATCACCGTCGAGTTCGACGGCAATGCGCAGGGGCCATGGCGCTTCCGCCCGACCGTCTCGAGCATGCAGGTGCATCCGGGCGAACTGGTGACCGTCATGTACGAAGTGGTCAATACGCAAAACCGCGTCGTCAACGCGCAAGCCATCCCCAGCTACGCGCCGCAGAGCGCCACGCCGCATTTCAAGAAGGTCGAATGCTTCTGCTTCAAGCAGCAGACCCTGAAGGCCAAGGAAGCGCGGCAGATGCCGGTGGTGTTCTTCCTCGATCCGGCCCTGCCGAAAGAGGTCAAAACCATCACGCTGTCGTACACGTTTTTCGAGATTGCCGGTCTGAGCCAGGCTCAGACGCCGGCCGTCCAATAGGAGAGTGGCATGGGCGAATCCAAGCAGCCTGAAAAAGCGTCGTTCCTGTATTCGCTGCGGGCCGTCGTGTGGTCGTTCACGGGCTTGCGCCGCAAGAGCGATTTCGACACGGATTCGGCCAAGCTCAATCCCGTGCACATCGTCATCGCCGGCTTCCTGGTGGTGGCTTGCCTGATCGGCATCCTGATTTCAATTGTTAAATTCGTCGTTTTATAAATTATAAAAAACCACCCTATAAGTTTTTGAGGAGATGATGATGAGTTCCAACCACGCCGCCGTACCCTATTATTTCGTGCCCGGCCCGTCGCGCTGGCCCATGCTGGGCGGCGCCAGCCTGCTGCTGACCATGATCGGCGCCTCGGCCTGGGTCAACGACGTCTCCTGGGGCCCGTACGTCAATTACCTGGGCCTGGCTGGCATCCTGCTGGTGCTGTATTTCTGGTTCGGCGACGCCATCAGCGAGTCCGAGCAGGGCCTGTACAGCGAGCGCATCGACCATTCGTTCCGCTGGAGCATGAGCTGGTTCATCTTTTCCGAAGTCATGTTTTTCGCCGCCTTCTTCGGCGCCCTGTTCTATGCGCGCAGCATCTCGATGCCATGGCTGGCCGACCTCGACCACAAGGTGATCTGGCCCGATTTCGCCGCCCAGTGGGGCAATACGGGCCCGGCCGGCACGGTGCAGGAATTCACCACCATGACGCCGTTCTGGATTCCAACCATCAATACGGCCTTGCTGCTGCTGTCGGGCGTCACCCTGACCATCTCGCACCACGCGCTGCGCGCCGGCCACCGCGGCATGACGGCCCTGTTCCTGTTCGCCACGATCTTGCTGGGCGCCATCTTCATGGGCTTCCAGGTCTACGAATACATGCATGCCTACAGCGAACTGAACTTGAAATTGACGTCCGGCATCTACGGCGCCACCTTCTTCATGCTGACGGGCTTCCACGGCTTCCACGTGACCCTGGGCGCCATCATGCTGTCCGTCATCCTGTACCGCGTGCTGAAAGGCCACTTCACGCCGGAACACCACTTCGGTTTCGAAGGCGCCGCCTGGTACTGGCACTTTGTCGACGTCGTCTGGCTGGGCCTGTACGTGGTCGTGTATTGGTTATAATGGCGGGGCAGGGCACGCGTCGTTGATGCGTGCGCCGGCACCATAAAAAAAGCCGTACCGGGACATCCTGGGTACGGCTTTTTTCTTAGTTTAAGAATTTTGCTAACCAAGCAACGTCGTTAGCACCGGGGTCAGTCCCTGCCGGGGGAATTCGCCCCAATGGGGCGGATTCCGATCCCGCAGGGACAGACCCCAGCATTTAATGTATCCCCGTCGGCTGTATATAGCCGAGCTTGTGCGCCAGCAGGATCAGCAGGAACAGAGTGATCGACAAGCCCACGCGCAGGGCCAGCGCCTGCACGGTGCGGTTGCTCTTGCCCTTGTCGCGCATGAGGAAGAACAGGGCCGAGCCCAGGCTGCCCAGGATCAGGATGAAGGCGATGGCAACGAGGATTTTCATGGATGGTAGCGCCAGGCTTGAGGAGGTTTCATTGTAATGCGTATCCGCTTCCATTTTAGATGGATTCCATTTGTTGTAATGCTGCTACTGGTGGCCCTGGGCGTGTCGCTGGCGCAATGGCAGCAGCGCCGTGGCGACGAGAAAGTCGCGCGCGCCGCCAGGCTCGAGGCGGGCAACCAGGCCGCGCCCCTGGCATTGACGGCCGCCCCCATGTTGCCGAGCGACGCGCAAGCGATCGAATATCGCAGGATCACCGTCACGGGCCATTTCGTGCCCGCCTGGACGGTGTACCTGGACAACCGCCCCTACAAGGGCCAGGCCGGTTTTCACGTGCTCACGCCATTCCGGATCGACGGTTCAGCCATGCACGTTCTCGTGGCGCAAGGCTGGCTGCCGCGCAACAATGCCGAGCGTACGCGCATTCCCGACTACTCGACACCGGCCGGCACGGTGACGATTTCCGGCATCGCGCGCCTGAACGCGGGCCATGTGATGGAGCTGGGTACGGCGCCGGCCCTGGCGCCGCACGCCATCGTGCAAAATGCCGATATCGGCCAGCTGGCCCAGGCCAGTGGCCTGGCCTTGCAGCCATTCATTCTCGAACAAACAGTCGACCCAGCAGCGGCGCCAGCGTCCAGCCAGCTTCCCGTGCGCGACTGGCCGGCGCCGGACCTGGGCGCCGACAAGCACCGCGGCTATGCATTCCAGTGGTACGCACTGGCACTGATGGCTTTTCTATTTTTTGTCTTTACAGGATTTCGACGTGCAAACAAACAACCCTGAAGCAACGCAAGACAGCAGCAATAAACAGGCACAAAATACGGGACGCTGGAAACTGCTGGCCGTCGTGGCCGTGTGCGCGTTTCCCATCATTGCCTCGTATTTCACGTATTACATCATCAAGCCCACGGGCCGCAACAACTATGGCGCCCTGATCGACCCGCGTTTGTACCCGATACCCGAGGTGCAACTGCAGGTGACGGAACTGGACGGCAAGGCGTCGCCGCTGGCGCAATTCAAGGGCAAGTGGGTGCTGCTGCAGACAGGGCCGTCCGATTGCCAGGAAGCATGCAAGAAGCAATTGTTTGACATGCAACAACTGCGCCTCATGCAGGGCAAGGAACGCGAACGCCTGGAACGGGTCTGGCTGGTGACGGATGCCCAGCCGCTCGATACGCTCGTGATGCGCGAATTCGACGGCACCAGCATGCTGCGGGTCAATAACGACGCCCTGAAAGCGTGGCTGCCCGTGGAGCCGGGCGGCAAGACCAGCGACCATTTCTACCTGATCGATCCGCTGGGCAATCTGATGATGCGCTTCCCGAAAGACGCGGACCCGAACAAGATCAAGAAAGACATCGCCAAGCTGCTCAAAGCTTCGGCGATCGGTTGAGGGGTCTGCATGCCAACGATGCATCTCTCCGCGCTGGCCCAGCTGGGCTTGACGGGTCTGCTGGTGGCGCTGCTGCCGCTGACCATGGTCTGGGTGTCCGCGGACGCCAATAAATACCGCAAGCTCGTGTGGATCGCCGTCTTTTTGACGGTCGACCTGATCATGTTTGGCGGTTTTACGCGCCTGTCCGATTCCGGCCTCGGCTGCCCGGACTGGCCCGGCTGCTATGGCTCGGCCAATCCTTTCCTGGCGCACGAGCACATCGTGGCGGCGGAAACCCTGATGCCGACGGGCCCCGTGACGGTGGTCAAGGCCTGGATCGAAATGACCCACCGCTACCTGGCCATGGCCATAGGCGTCTTGATCGTGGCGATGATGGTGCAGGCGTGGCGCCAGTGGAAGAAAAGCAAACGCGAGGAATTTGCACCCGCGCTGCCCACGGCGCTGTTCCTGTTCGTCTGCCTGCAGGGCGCGTTCGGCGCCTGGACCGTGACCTTGAAACTGCAGCCCGTGATCGTCACCATCCACTTGCTGCTGGGCATGGGCTTGCTGGCCATGCTGACATGGCTGGGCGGGCGCCAGGACCATGCCGTCCAACCCTTGCTGCGCGCCGATGCGGACGCTGCCGTGCTGCGCCCCGTGCGCGCGCTGGCCGTCATGTCGCTCGTGCTGTTGACGGTGCAGATCGCGCTGGGCGGCTGGGTGAGCACCAACTACGCCACCCTGGCCTGCACGGATTTCCCCCTGTGCGGCGGCAAGGTCATTCCGGAAATGGATTTCGAGCATGGTTTCCATCTGTGGCGCGAGCTGGGCAAGACGGCCGCCGGCCATTACTTGCCATTTTCCGCGCTGACGGCCATCCACTGGGTGCACCGCAATTTCGCCTTCATCGTGCTGGCTGGCATCGGCTATACGGTGTTTCGCGCGTGGAAACTGCCGTCCTTGCGCGGCACGGCACGCTGGGTGGCGCTGGTGCTGGTTCTGCAGGCGGCCACGGGGCTGGCGACGATCTACCTGAGCTGGCCATTGTCGATTGCCGTCCTGCATAACGGCGGGGCGGCGCTGCTCGTGTTATTGCTGACCATGTTAAACTACAAGGCTAAATTCCAACTCGATGTAGCGCGGAAATCTGCTTCCGCCTCCGCGCCAGTGCCCTCGGCACCAGCCAGTCCTTCCCGTATCGCATAAATGACTACTCAGACCATCAGCCGTAAACCATCCCCCCGCATCGCCCAATATTGGGCGCTGACCAAGCCCCGCGTGACGCAACTGGCCGTGTTTTGCGCCGTCATCGGCATGTTCCTGGCCAGCGAGGAGTTGCCGGACTGGCACGCGGTGGTGTTCGGCACCATCGGCATCTGGCTGCTGGCCGGCGCCGCGTTTGCCGTCAATTGCCTGGCCGAGCGCGAGATCGATGCGCGGATGGCCCGCACGGCGCGCCGTCCGATGGCCATGGGCGACATCACGGTAAAACAGACGGTGGTGTTCGCGCTGGTGATCGGCGGCCTGGGCATGGCGATTCTGTATCACCTCGTCAATCCGCTGACCATGTGGCTGACCTTTGTCACCTTTGTCGGCTATGCGCTGATCTATACCATGGTGCTCAAACCGGCCACGCCGCAAAACATCGTCATCGGCGGCCTGTCCGGCGCCATGCCGCCCGCGCTGGGCTGGGCGGCCGTCGCCAACGACGTGCCGATGCAGGCCTGGCTGCTGGTCCTGATCATTTTTGTGTGGACGCCGCCGCATTTCTGGGCCCTGGCCATGTACCGCCGCGACGATTACGCGCGCTCGGGCCTGCCCATGCTGCCCGTCACGCACGGCATGCAATTCACGCAATTTCACGTCTGGCTGTATTCGATCGCGCTGGCCGCCACCACCTTGCTGCCGTACGCCGTGCGCATGAGCGGCCTGATCTACCTGGCTTCGGCCGTGGTGCTCAACGCCGGCTTCCTGTATTACGCGTGGAAGATGTACCGCCATTACACGGACTTGATCGCGCGCAAGGCGTTTACGTTTTCCATCATCTACCTGGCCTTGCTGTTCGCGGCCTTGCTGGTTGACCACTACATTCCTATCGGCACATGAAAAAATACCTGACCCTGTTGTTGGCGGCCGCGCTGGTCGCCGTCCTGGCCGGCTGCGGCAAGCCTGCCGCGACCAAGCTGGCATTCAAGAACACGGACGTGACGGGCCTCGGCTATGCGCGCGAGTTCGCGCTGACGGACCACACGGGCCATCCGCGCACCCTGGCCGACTACAAGGGCAAGCTGGTGCTGGTGTTCTTCGGCTATACGCAATGTCCGGACGTGTGCCCCACCACCATGGCCGATATGGCCCAGGTGATGCGGGAGATGGGCCCGCAGGCGGATAAAGTGCAAGTACTGTTCGTCACCGTCGACCCCGAGCGCGATACGCAGGAATTGCTGGCGCAATATGTGCCGGCCTTCGACAAGCGTTTCGTCGGCCTGTATGGCGACGCGGCCGCGACGGCCAAGGTGGCCAAGGAATTCAAGGTGTATTACGCCAAGGTCGAGGGCGAGACGGACAGCAGCTACACGGTCGACCACACGGCCGGCACCTATGTGTTCGACCGCGACGGCAAGATCCGCCTGTTCGTGCGCCACGGCGAAAAGCCCGCCGCCATCGCGCACGATCTTAAACTTCTGCTATCCTGATCCGGTCGCGCCGCTAGGCGCCATCTTCAGGACATGCAGTACATGGACAAACGTTTCGAGCCCCACGCCCGCCTGGCAGCCATCATCTTCCTGTTGATCGGCTGCTTTTTCGTCTTGCGGCCCTTCCTCGCTGCCATGCTGTTTGCCGCCTGCGTGGGCATTTCCAGCTGGCCTTTGTACTTGCTGCTGCTCGAACGCCTGAAAGGCCGGCGCAACTGGGCGGCCGCCATCATGACCCTGTCGCTGCTGCTCGTCATCGTGCTGCCGCTGGCCCTCGTCACCTACAACCTGGCCGACAATGTGTCGCGCATCTATGAACAGTTGCGCGCCGCGCTGGAAACGGGCAGCCTGCATCCACCGGCTTGGCTGGCCAGCATTCCCGTGGTGGGCGAAACCATCGCCGGCTACGTGGATCGCCTGCTCGCTGACCGCGAGGAATTACTCAATTTAGGCAAGACGATGCTGGAACCGGCGCGCCACTTCCTCGCTTCCGGCGGCATCCTGCTGGGTACGGGCCTGGCACAGACCAGCCTGGCCGTGTTCGTCAGCTTCTTCCTCTACCGCGACGGCCAGCAGCTGAGCCGCGCCCTGATGACAGGCGCCGGCCGCATCATCGGCGACAGCGCGCCGGGCGTGGGCCTGACCATCAGCCGCACCGTGCGCGGTGTCATGTACGGCTTGCTGGGCACGGCGCTGGCGCAAGCGCTGGTGGCCGTGGTGGGTTTTCTGATCGCCGGCGTGCCGGCCGTGGCCCTCTTGGGCGTGGCCACCTTTATCTTTTCGCTGATCCCCGTGGGACCGCCCTTGATCTGGGGCGGCGCGGCCATCTGGCTGTTCAATGACGGCCAGACGGGCTGGGGCATCTTTATGCTGGTGTGGGGAGGCTTGCTGATCAGCGGCGTGGATAACGTGGTGAAACCCATGCTGATCAGCCGCGGCAGCAGCCTGCCGTTTTTGCTTGTGCTGCTCGGTGTGCTGGGCGGCGTGCTGGCCTTCGGCTTCGTCGGCATCTTTATCGGGCCGACCCTGCTGGCCGTGCTGTACAGCTTGCTGCAAACGTGGACGGTAGGCGAGACCACCGTGCCGCAGGGCAAAGATACCCTGACGAGCAAGAAGTAGTTAATCTCTTAAATCCGCATCCAGATCGCGCTCCTGCTTCGGGATCACTTTAATGAGCACGATGCGGGGCCCGTTCATCTTCTTGACGACGATGTCGAAGTCGACAAAGGTGATGCGCTGGCCCTGCTTCGGAATGTCGCCGAGCTTGACCATGATCAAGCCGCCCACCGATTCCACGTCGTCCAGCCCCAGTTCCTCGTTTTCGATATCGATGCCTAGGATGCGTTCGAGCGAGAAGATCGGCAGGCTGGCCTTGCCGATCAGGGTGCCGTCGCTCTGCTTGAGCCAGTCGTTTTCATTGCGGCGGAATTCATCGCGGATTTCGCCGACCATGGCGCCGAGCAAGTTATCCAGGGTGATGAAACCCAGCGGGCGTTTGCCTTTTTCGCCGATCAGGGCGAAGTGCGGGGCGCCGTCGCGAAAGCGCCGGAACAGTTCCAGTGCCGGCGTGCGCGCGGAAATGATGTCCACGGGACGCAGGAACGGCGTGAGCGAGGTGATCGGCTTGCCCGCCTGCTGGGCAAAGAACAGATCCTTGAGGTGCACGACACCGAGCACGTCGTCTTCATTCGTGTCGAAATACGGGTAGCGGCTGAAGCGGTTGCGCAGCACCGTGTCGAGGTTTTCTTCCAGGGTATTCGACGCGTGCAGGGCGATCACTTCATTGATCGGGCGCATCAGGTCCGACACCGTCATCTGTTCGAAATCGAGCGACTGCGCCAGGATGTTGCGCTCGTCGCGCGTAAACTTTTCGCCGGGCTGGCTGGTGCGCAGGATCAGTTTCAGTTCTTCGGACGAGTAATGGGCGTCGTGGCCGCCCTTGCCGGACAGGCCCGCCAGGCGCAGCACCCAGTTGGCGCTGGCGTTGAGCAGGTAGATGGCCGGGTACATGGTCCAGTAGAAACCATACAGGGGAATCGCGCTCCACAGGCCGACGGCTTCCGGGTTGCGGATGGCCATCGATTTGGGCGCCAGTTCGCCCACGACGATGTGCAGGAAGGAAATCACGCTGAAGGCGACGACGAAGGAGACGCCATGGATCAGCTCTTGCGAGGTGACGCCGATGGCGCCGAACAGCGGCTCGAGCAGGCCGGCGAACGCCGGTTCGCCGACCCAGCCCAGGCCCAGCGACGCGAGGGTGATGCCCAGCTGGCAGGCGGACAGATAGGCGTCCAGCTGGCCATGCACCTTGGCCAGGATGCGGCCCCGCAGTCCCTGCGTCTTGGCGATGGCGCGGATGCGCGTGCGCCGCAATGTGACGATGCCAAACTCGGCGGCAACAAAAAAACCGTTCAGCGCGACCAGGAAGAGGGCGAGCAGGACTAGCAAGACATTGTGCATGGGGGCGCTGAAGATGGGCTGGTAAAACGTCATCTTAAACGACGAAGGGCGCAGTATCCTAATTTCCGGCGAATCGGCCCTGCGGTTTTACACGATGCTGCGGCGTGCGGCGTCGACCAGCGGCGCGGCGCCCTGGTCGCCCAGCGTCTGCAGCAAGTCCTCGAAGTCGTGCGCGCGGCCATGCGCCAGCTCGGCAGCGCTGAGCCCGATAATCTGCAGGAAGGCAAATTTTCCCGAGACCAGTGCATATTCTTCCGGGTAATGTTTGCTGGGCACCATGATGATGGCGCTCAGCGCGGACTGCTGGCCATCGATGGGGCCGCCAACGGACATGCGGTCCCAGACGTCCAGCGGTTCCTGGTCACCGAAGCGGCCAGCCGCCAGCAGCATCTGATACGCGGCGAACCTGCGCACCAGCGCCAGCGCCCATGGCGACTGTTGCGGGCACTCCAGCAGCAGTTCGCGGCCCAGTCCCGTCCACTCTTCCTCCGCATCGGGTTCGTCGTCCCATGGGTTGGACAGGCCCGACGATACGTAGACCCAGTGCGGCCGCTCGGGCGTCGGCGGGCATTCGAACACGCCGATATGCAGCCAGCGCGGGTCGACTTGCGTGCAGTTGAACAGCTGTTCGAACAGGGACAGGTCGAGCGGGTAGATGCCCGGTCCCAGGTCCCCGAACAGGGCTGTATAGAGCGTTTCTTCGCGCTGGGCCCAGGCTGTTTCCAGAAGGCTGCTTGCGGCGCCGTCATTGCTAATGTTGGTCATGTCGGTTCACTGAAATGGATGAGCATTTGAGTATAAAACATGCAACTTTATGACGGCGTACGGTTCAACTGGCCGATGCGCCGGCCTCAGGCCGTTACCTTGGCGGGGGCCGTTTGCGGCCCGCCGCGCATGGCAAAGACCATGACGGCCGAGACGATGGCGGGAATGGCGACGACGAGGAAGATCGTGCTGTTCGGCCAGTTCAGGCGGATCAGCTCGCCACCGAGCACGGGGCCGATGATGGAGCCGATGCGCCCGATGCCCAGGCTCCAGCCGATGCCCGTCGAGCGCAGGGTGGTCGGGTAGTAGCTGGCCGCCAGGGCGTTGACGGCAGGCTGGCCGCCCACCACGCAAAAACCGGCGATGAAAATCGTGATGAACAGGAAGGCCAGCGACACGTCCGGACGGCCGATCAGGGCAATGGCCACGGCGGCGACCAGGAAGCACGGCAGCAGGATGCGGCGGAAGCTCGAGCGGTCGATCAGCTGGCCCATGACGAGGGTGCCGATGGTGCCGCCCACTTGCAGGGCCGTGCCGGCCAGCACGGCGTTGGCCGTCGACAGGCCCGCTTCCTTGGCGATGGTCGGCAGCCAGTTCGACAGGAAATACAGGTTCAGCAAGTTCATGAAGTTGATGACCCACAGCAGTATCGTCATCTTGGCGCGGCCGCCCGTAAACAATTGCAGCACGGGCGCGCCCTTGTGTTCCTTCTCATGCACGAGGTATTGCGTGTCGGCCGTGATGGTTACCGTCGGATCGATGCGTTTGAGCCACTTGGCGACCTTGTCCAGCTTGCGTTTCTTGAGCACGAGGAATTGCATCGATTCCGGCAGCAGGAAGAACATCAGCACGCCGATGATCAACGGCACGACGCCGCCCACGTAAAACACGGATTGCCAGCCGAAGGCGGGAATCAGCGCGGCGGACAATAAACCACCGAGCACGGCGCCCAGGGTAAAGCCGCACGAGACCAGCATCATCAGCGTGACTTTCTTGCGCAGGGGGCTGTATTCGCCGGCCAGCGCCATGGCGTTCGGCATCACGGCGCCCAGGCCCAGTCCCGTGATGAAACGGATCAGCTGCAATTGTTCGATGGTCGTTGCCAGCGGCGTGACCAGCATGCACAGCGAAAAGAAGATGGTCGAGCCGATCAGCACGGGACGGCGGCCGAATTTGTCGGCCGTGATGCTGAACACGAGCGAGCCGACCAGCATGCCCAGCAAGCCCGCGCCAAACACGGGGCCCAGGTTGGCTTTGCTCACGTGCCAGTCGGCAATGATGGCCGGGGCCACATAGCCCATCGCCTGCACGTCGAAGCCATCCATGATGACGCACAGCCCGCACAGGATCAGCATGCCGATCTGGAAGGAGCCGATCTTGTTGTTATTGATGAGATCGGGAATATCGATCGTCTTGCCTGCCGTGGACATGGTGCCGCTCCTGTTTTTTATGGTGATCGCACCCTTCCGGCGAGGGCTGGGCGCGTGTTTGTCTCAGGCTTTATTACAATCGCTTTTGATTGATTATTCAAACGTTATTTTCGAATGGATTTATCAGGTTTCCTTGTGAATCTTTGTCGTCCCCTGGATGGCCGCCAGGATCACGTCGAGCGCCGGGTGCATGATCTTGCGCTCGTTCGAGATGACGTAAAACTGTTCGCGCAGGGACGAGGCGTCGCCGACCAGCACGGCGCCGAATTGCTCCTCGATATCGGCCGCCAGGCTGGCGGACGCGAAGAACAGGCCCAGGCCCTTGCGGCCAAACGCGTTGAGCATGGCGTTGTCCTCGAATTCGCCGACCACGTCCGGG
Organism: Janthinobacterium sp. NKUCC08_JDC; assembly: GCF_019345575.1. Classification (NCBI taxonomy): domain Bacteria; kingdom Pseudomonadati; phylum Pseudomonadota; class Betaproteobacteria; order Burkholderiales; family Oxalobacteraceae; genus Janthinobacterium; species Janthinobacterium sp. NKUCC08_JDC. Next base: position 18,129 of record NZ_JAHKQW010000017.1, read on the forward strand.
CGCACGCCCTGCTGCACCATCCATTCGTCGATGCGCCCGCGCAAGGCGTTGTTGCGCGCGGGCAGCAGGAATGGCGCGCCGTGCAGGCTGTGCGGGAAATTGTCGCGGTATTGTTCGGCCAGCGCGGGGATGCCGAACAGCTTCATGGCGCTCTCGCCCCACAGGTGGCTGGACACGCGCAGGCTGGCGCCGGCCGGCACGGCGCGGTCCGTCAGCACCAGGTCCAGCTTGTGCAGGGCCAAGTCGGCCAGCAGAGATTCGAATTCATCTTCCAGGCACACGAGTTTGATGGGCTGGTCCAGGCTGCGCGTGGCGTCGAGCATGCGGTACGCCATCAGTTTCGGCAGGGAATCGGAAATGCCCACCGTCAGGCGCATCTTTTCCGCGTCCGCATCGGCCAGCGCGTCCTGCATCTGTTCGCCCAGCAGGAAAATCTGGTCCGCATAGCCGAGCGCCAGGCGGCCCGCTTCCGTCGGCACCAAGCGTCGTCCCTGCGGCTGCAGCAGGGATTTGCCCAATTCCTTTTCCAGCAGAGCCAGCTGCGTGCTGATGGTTTGCACGGCCAGTCCCAGCCGTTCAGCCGCGCGCGTCACGCCGCCTTCCTTGGCGACCACCCAAAAGAAGTACAAATGGCGGTAATTGAAGCCCGTGGTTTTCATCGCTGCATCCTCTATCTTCTGTTTTTACGAAGTAATACTTCCATTATCTTCTATTTTTAAATGTGTCACACGTCCCTATACTACGTTCCATTGAATTTGGATAAAGGGGAACTATCGATGAAACATTTCAGAGTGTCATTTCTAGTGACATTTATCTGCCTGGGCATTTCCGCCTGGTGGGGTTACACGCACGGTGGCGTGCAGACGATGCTCGCGGCGCTCGGTATCGCGGTGATCCTGGGCGTGATGGAAGTCTCGCTGTCGTTCGACAATGCGGTGGTCAACGCCTCGGTGCTGAAGAACTGGGACAAGTTCTGGCAGGGCCTGTTCCTGGGCGTCGGCATCATCATCGCCGTCTTCGGCATGCGTTTGCTGTTCCCGCTGGTCATCGTGGCGCAAGCGGCGGACCTGGGCTTGATGGAAGTCTGGAATCTGGCACTGAGCAATCCTGAACAGTACTCGATGCACCTGACGAATCACCATGCGGAAGTGGCGGCTTTCGGCGGCATCTTCCTGCTGCTGGTGTTCCTGAACTTCCTGCTGGACGACGAAAAAGAAACGCACTGGCTGGGCCGTATTGAAGAAAAACTGGGCGCGCTGGGCAAGGTATCGTCGATTTCCGTGATGATCGCGCTGGGCACCCTGATGGCCAGCCTGTCGATGATCGAAGAAGGCCAGAAACTGGTGGTCCTGACGGCCGGCCTGTGGGGTATCCTGACCTATGTGGGCGTCGATGTGATCAGTGGCTTGCTGGAAGGCGATAACGGCGACGGCAACATGGGCGACATCGTCAAGCGCGGCGGTATTGGCGGCTTCCTGTATCTGGAAGTGCTCGATGCTTCGTTCAGCTTTGACGGCGTGATCGGCGCGTTTGCCATCACCAAGGATGTCGTGATCATCATGCTGGGCCTGGCTATCGGCGCGATGTTCGTGCGTTCGATGACGGTGTTCCTGGTGCGCAAGGGTACGCTCGACGAGTTTGTTTATCTGGAGCACGGCGCGCACTATGCGATCGGTATCCTGGCCGTGATCATGTTGGTCAGCATGAAGTTCCACATTCCCGAGATCTTCACGGGTCTGATCGGCGTGGCCTTCATTCTCGCCTCGCTGTGGTCGTCGATCCGTTACAAGCGACGCATGGCCTTGCTGGAAGGCACGGAAGATAAACAGCCTGAGCTGGAAGCAGCAGCCAAGGCGTAAGAGATACGCGGCAAACGTCTACACCCGTTTGCCAGCGTGATGCAGCAAGCGCCGCCGCCGGCCTTGGGAGTCGGGCCGGTGGAGGGCGCCAGGTGTTTTGCAAGTTAATTATTCGCTGGACTTTTATTTCACATAGGAGAAATACATCATGGCAATCAGTCTGCAAAAAGGCGGCAACGTCAACCTGAGCAAAGAAGCTCCTGGCATCTCGAAGATGATCATCGGCCTGGGCTGGGATGCCCGCGCCACCGATGGCGCCGCGTTCGACATCGACGGTTCCGTATTCCTGTTGAAGGCCGACGGCAAGGTACGCGCCGACGTCGACATGATTTTCTACAACAACCTGAAATCGAGCGACGGCTCCGTCACCCACTCGGGCGACAACACCACGGGCGCCGGCGATGGCGATGATGAAACCGTCATGGTCGACCTGGCCACGGTGCCAGCCGAGATCGACAAGATCGCCGTCTGCGTCACGATTCACGATGCCGAAGCGCGCAAGCAAAACTTTGGTATGGTATCGAAGGCGTACGTACGCTGCGTGAATGCCAACGGCAACACGGAAATCGCCCGCTTCGACCTGTCGGAAGACGGCTCGGCCGAAACGGCGATGGTCTTCGGCGAAATCTACCGCAATGGCGCCGATTGGAAATTCAAGGCCATCGGCCAGGGCTACAAGGGCGGCCTGGGCCCACTCGCAGCGTCGTTCGGCGTCGGCGTATAAGTTGTAAGCAGTCAAGGCGGTCCGCTGTATGGACCGCCCCCATCATTACTGAGTTGAGGAAGGAACAGGTATGCCAGTTTTCAATATTACCGGGGACGTCGACCCGTTCCTGCATGTGTCGCTTGCCAAGGGTGAGAAGATTTATTGCGAATCCAATGCGATGGTGATGATGGAAACCAATCTTGAGCTGAAAGGCAAGATGACTGGCGGCATAGGCGCCGCGCTGATGCGCACCTTTGCCAACGGGGAATCGTTCTTTCAGCAGCATATCGAAGCCATGCGGGGCGACGGCGACTGTCTGCTGTCGCCGACTCTGCCTGGTGCGATGCGGGTGCTCGAGGTGGGTGCCCAACAATACATGATCAGCGACGGCGCCTTCGTGGCGGCCAGTGCTGGCGTGGAATTGAAGGTGCGCACGCAGAGCCTTGGCAACGCGCTGTTTGCCCAGAGCGGTGGTTTTTTCATTACCGAGACGGCAGGCAGCGGCCAGTTGGCGGTGTCCGGTTTTGGCGCGATGTCGATACTGGAAGTGACGCCTGGCAAGGACGTGGTGATCGATAACTCGCACGTCGTGTGCTGGGACAACCGCCTGCAATACGAAATTTCCATGACGACCGGCAGCAGTGGCGGCTTTCTGGGTAACCTGATCAATAGCCAGACCAGCGGCGAGGGCATGGTATTGAAGTTTTCAGGCACGGGAAAAATCCTCGTGTGCTCGCGCAACCGCGCGGCCTTCCTCGCCTGGACCCAAAGCAAGCCGGCGTAACTAATATTTGATGTAACCAAGCAAACAGGAGCTATGCGTATGTCTGTCAATTTGAGCAAGGGCCAGAAGATTTCTCTGGACAAAGAAGCTGGTACCACCCTGACCCGTATCACCATGGGCCTGGGCTGGGATGCGGCCAAGACCAAGGGTTTCCTCGGTTTCGGTTCGAAGACGGAAGCCGTCGACCTGGACGCGTCGTGCGTCATGTTCGATGAAAACAAGAGCACGTCCGACATCGTCTGGTTCCGCCAGCTGAAAAGCAAGGACGGCAGCATTGTCCACACGGGCGACAACCGCACGGGCGCGGGCGATGGCGACGACGAACAGATCAATGTCGATCTGTCGAAAGTGCCGGCGCACGTGAAAAGCCTGGTCTTTACCGTCAACAGCTTTACTGGCCAGAACTTCTCGCAGGTGGAAAACGCCTATTGCCGCATCTTGAATGCCAGCAATAACCAGGAAGTCGCGCGTTTCAACCTGTCTGTGCAAGGTACCCACACGGCACAGATCATGGCCAAGCTGTACCGCCATAACGGCGAATGGAAGATGCACGCCATCGGCGAAAACGGCAACGGTCGCACGTTTGACGACCTGATGCCGCAAATTGCCGTGCATCTATAAGGAGCAGTACGCAGCGGGCGGGGGACGGACCGGATACCGGCCCTTGTCCGCTGCTCTATTTTGAAGGAGAGTATGTCGTGATGCGATTGCTGATAGCCTTGCTACTTCCGTGTCTCACGTTTTTCATGCTGGGGCGCCCGCTGGCCGGTGCCGCCGCCTTGATCTTGCAGTGCACTGTGATCGGCTGGGTGCCGGCGGCCCTGTGGGCCCTGTACACGGTGAACCAGCATAAATCGGAGCAGGAACTGGAAGGTGCGTTAAGCCGCAGCTACATGCGCAGGCGTAGTCGGTTGATCTAAATCAACCGGGCGCTTGGAATCCTTGCGCTAAAGCCCGCACGAGTGATCGTGCGGGCTTTTTCGTGCCCGCTCACTTCTTGCAGCGTATCGGCACGTTCACGGAATTGCCGTCCGAACTCAGGTTGCGGTACTGCAAATCTTCGCTTTCGATGGCAAAGCGGGGTACAGCGTGCACATAGCGCTGCTTGCAGACGGTGTCGTCATTGATCAGCTGGCCCGCCAGCATGTAGTCGCACAGGGCGAAGCGCGATTCCTCGTCGTCGAGGATCAGCACACGCGCCGCGCTGTACAGCGCCGATTGCAGCACTTCCGGGCTGCAATTTTCCGGGCCCGTCAGCTTCAGATGGGTTTTCGTCTGCGTGGCCAGGCGTTGCAGCTTGACGAGGGCGGCGCGTTCTTCCTTGCGGGCACTGTCGACTTGCGCATCGCCGCTGGCCAGGCGCAGCGCCAGCGAGGCGATCTGGTCGATGGAAATATGCCAGGCAAAGCCTTCCAGCCGCGTACGGATCTGGCCCGGCAAGGGATCGGCCGCATCGACTTCGCAGCGGTACTGGCCCAGATGGGGGCGGCACAGCACGGGGATGGCAAAGGCCGAGGTACGCTTGCCCTTGACGAATTTCTGGCTCAGGTCGCCAAAGTTTTCATGCGTGATGGTATCGAAGCGGGCTTGCCCAAAACCCATCTTGACGAGGTTTTCCTTGCGCTGGCGCGAAAACAGGGCGTCGACGGCGTCGTAGATATTCTTGTTGAAGATGCGGTCCAGCGGCTGGCGCTCGTCCGACATCTTTTCGAAGACGGCGCTGGAATTGGGCGCGTTGGCGTCGATGGAAATGAGGATGAAGGGCTTGCTGTTCAAACGCGGCGGCACGACGGCCATGTCGTTGCCGTACAGCTGCGTCAGGGCCACGTCCCACAGGGTTTCCACGCCCAGGTTGTCGGCCGCGCCGCCATCGAACAGGTGCACGTACGACGGCGATTCGCGCGACTCGGAACCGAGCTCCGGCACGAAGGTGTTTTTCGGGCGGAAACGCTCGAAGGTGACGGAATCGAACACGCCGGGAAAGGCGGCCGAAGTGGCCACGGCCGTGGCCAGGCGGATATCCTGAATCGGCGAATGCAGGGTGCCGTAAAAATACTCATAGGAAAACACCACGCGCTTGCCGCCATCGGTGGCGTCCGTCGCGTTGGCCAGGAAGATGGGGCCGTCGTGCGGCAAGTCCTCGTAGGTTTTCTTGTCGTACAGCACATCGTCAAACACGTCGGACAGGAACGAGGTACGCGTCTTGTTCGTCAACAACATCGTCGTCAGGTTGGCCGGTTTCAAAATGGTCTGGCCGAAGAAATCCGTTTTCAGTTTGCTGCGCAGCAAGGGCCAATCCGTTTGCTTGCCATGCAGCGCATAGTAGCCGCCCGCGATGGCGCCGCCCGACACGCCGGAGATGGCCGAGGCACCGCTGACGAGGCCGAACTGTTCCAGCTGCTCCAGCGAGGCGGCCGAGAAATTGGCCGCGCGGCTGCCTCCGCCGGACAGGGCGATGCCGATGAAGTGGTCGTTGGGCATGGGGTTCTGGATGCGCGCCTTGGGCGCATCGATGCGCAGGCGCGGGGCTTCCTGCACGGTGAACATGCGGTTTTCGACGCCGCTGTTGGGGCGCAGGGCGAGTACGGTGCAACCGCTCAGCAGCGCAACGATGACAAATGGTGCAAACAAGCGTGGATTCATGCGTGATCTGTGCGTAGTCATTGGTTGGGATACGGACGGAAATCGTGTGCGATTCTAGCAAACTTGTCTGTGCCTGTATCTATCCTTGTAACTGGTACGCGAGGAGGGCCGCGCTGTAAGCGGCATGCACCAGCATGGGCGCCAGCAGCGAGCCGCTGCGTTCGTATGCGATGCCCGCGCACAGGCCCAGCACGAAGGCGGGCAGCATGGCGGCGGGTGGATGCACGGTGGCAAACAGGGCGGCGGCGACAGCGATCGCCTGCCAGGCCGGCAGAGAGCGGCGCAAGCCGCCCTGCAGCAAACCGCGGAAGATGAATTCCTCGCACAGGGGCGCGGCCAGCACGCCCAGGGCCAGCAGCCACAGCCCGTTGCCATTGATATGCATCAATGGTGACGATGCTGGCGGCAACAGGGCCGCGTAGCCGATGCCGAACAGCGCCGCGGCACAGGCGCCGGCGACTCCCCAGCGCCACGGCTGGCGGCCCTGTGCGATGCGCGGCACGCCGGCCGTCCCGGCGCGCCAATACACGAGGCGCAGCAGCACATACGTGAGCGGCGCGGCTACCTGGTCCTTGAGCAGGATCAGCAGCAAGGTTTGCAGAATGAAAAACAGCATGGCGGCGATCAGGCCGTCGGCCGCCGTGATTCTGGCCGGCGGCGAGGCGGCAGGGTCGAGCAGATAGGGCAGCGCATCGCGCGCCTTTTGCCACAGGGCCACGGCCAGCGCGCCCGTGAGCACGACAAACACCAGTTGCTGCACCAGGCTGCCGGCGGCCAGCGCGGTGATATACAGGCCGGTGAGCAGCAAATACAGATACGTGTAAGTGGGGCGCACCCTGGCCGTGGTTTCCATGGCCAGCGGATCGCTGGCAAACACGCTCAGCGCCACGGCGATCAGCGAGTACAGGGGGATGCCGGCCAGGGCCAGCAGCATCAACCCCGCCATGTCCCAGCGCCAGGCGTCTTGCCAGGCCAGCGCCACGCCGAACAGGATCAATGGATACAGCAGGGCCAGCGCGGCCCACAACTGGGCTTTTTGCCGCAGCGCCTGTTCGACGGAGACGGGAAACGTGTACAGCAGCCACAGCGCGCCGCCTTCCTTGTTCAGGGTCTGGAAGGCCGACATCAGCAGCACATAGGTGCCGAGGAAGAAGCCCGTCGAGGCCAGCAGGACGGGATTGTCCAACAGCGCGTGCAGGTCGCGCGCCTGGCCTGTAAACAGGGCCTGGCCGCCGAAGATCAGCAAGGGCATCAGCAGGGTCTGCACGAGAAAATTGCGGTCGCGCAGCAGCAACGTCAGTTCGCGCCGCTGGATCGCCGTGCCGATGCGCAGGCGCCACCGGCGTGTAGGCAATGGCGCCGCCGCCGGCTTGCGCGCGCCTTCGCGCTGTCCCTGGCCCACCACGCCGTGGCGCAACTGGCGGCGCAGGATGGCCATGCCCAGCCACATCAGCAGCAGCATTTGCACCAGCAGCAGAGCGGCGGGCAGCAAGGCGGCCATGCCATCGGCATTGAGCACGCGCAGCAACAGGCCCGGCGGCGTCCAGCTGCTCCAGGCGGGCATGGCGGCCGCCCACGCATACGCGAAGCCGCCCGTACCCATGCCAAACGACATGCCCATATACATGGGCAACAGGCCCGCCAGAGAAATCACCGCCTGCAGGTTGCCCAGCCGGGATGGCGTGAGCGACATGCGCAAGCCCGTGTCGATGAGGGTGCGCAGCATGGCGGCCAGGGCCAGCAGGACCAGGCTGGCAAGCAGGCCGGACAAAGGGGACATCCAGCCCTGGCCCGAATACCAGGCGATCACTGTCGTGCTGGGCCACAGGGCCAGCAAGCCCGCCGGATTGACGAGCGTGCGTTCGAGCACGCGCGCCCACAGCAAGGTGCTTTTCTCGACGGGCAGGGTGACCAGCCATTCCAGATCCCAGTCCGGCTTCGACAGTTCTCCCATGCCCAGCGGCAGCAGGACACTGACCAGCCACAGCAGCGCCAACTGCAGGGTCAGCCCGCCGATCAGCGCCGCGCTAAAGGGCGTGGCCATCAATTGCGCGATGACGGGATCGAGCAGGTGGCTGCCCGTGTGCAGGCTGCCGCGCGCCTGGCAGGCGGCGACCTGGTCCAGCAGGCAATGCATGTTCAGTACGCTATGGTGGGCGATGCTGCCGAAGGACAGCAGCATGGGCAGCAAGAGCAGCGCGCCCAGCAGCCAGCGCCCGCCACGCTTGCCCGGCGTGGCGGGGCGGCTTTTATTGTTTTTCTTGAAGGAAAAGCCCCTGCCGCTGACGTTGAGCAGGCGCTGCAGGCGCAAGCGGGTCAGCAGCCAGACGGCGCGCCAGGCGCCTGGTGGCGCGGGCATCACGCGGCAGCCGTTTCGTCGGTGAGCTGTAAAAAGATGTCTTCCAGGCTGCCGTCGCTGGACAGCTGCTGGCGGATATCGTCGAGGCTGCCCGTGGCCGCCAGGGCGCCCCGGTGGATGATGGCAACCCTGCTGCACAGCTTTTGCGCCATATCGAGCAGATGCGTGGAAACGAAGATGGTGGTGCCGGCCGCGGCGATGCGCAGCAAGCGTTCCTGCACGTCGCGCGAGGCACGCGGGTCGAGGCCGTTGATCGGTTCGTCGAGGATCAGCACGGCCGGGTCGTGGATCAGCGCGCACGCCAGGCCCAGTTTTTTCTTCATGCCCAGCGAGTAATTGACGGCGAAATCCTCGCTCGCTTCATCGAGCCCGAATTCCGTGAGCAGGCGTGCGGCGCGGGCGGCCGCTTCCGTGCGCGAAAAACCATGCATTTCGGCCACGAATTGCAGGATTTCGCGGCCCCGCAAATAATCGTAAAAGATGGGATTGTCGGGTAAATAGCCCACCTTGCGCTTGACGGCGGCGCCGTCGCGGTGGCAATCGAGGCCGTCGACCAGCACGCGCCCGCTGCTGGGCACGAGGATGCCCATCAGCATGCGGATGGTGGTGGTCTTGCCCGCCCCGTTCGGGCCCAGGAAGCCGAAGACTTCCCCTTTGCCCACTTGCAAGGTCAGCGGCTTGACGGCTTCGAAGCTGCCGTATTGTTTTGCCAGGTCCTGGAAGGCGATCATCGTGTGTCCCTCAGCAAGCGCCGAAGGCGGTCAGCAGGCGCCGCTCGCCGGCCGGCGTGATGCGCAGGGCGCGGCTGTCGAGTTCGCGCTCGGCCCAGCGTTGGCGCAGGGCCAGTTGCAGCAGGGCGGCTCCCAGCGCGCCGCCCAGGTGGGCGCGGCGTTCGCTCCAGTCCAGGCAGGCACAGGCGAAGCGGCGGCGCTGTCTGAGCAATTGCGGCACGTCGATGCCCAGGGCCGCCATGCCGGCCGCGCCCGCTTCCGACAGACGATATTCTCCGCCATCGTCCAGCAGCCAGCCCTGTGCGTGCAACTGGTCGTGCAGGGCGACGGCGACGGTGCCGGCCATGTGGTCGTAGCAGGTGCGCGCATGGCGCAGGCGGTCCGGCGTGGAGGGCGTAAACGGCGTTGCCGGCACGCCGGCCACCACCAGCAGCGCCTCGAGGGCTTGGCCCACTTCCGCGCTGGCCAGGCGGTAATAGCGGTGCTTGCCCTGCGCCACCATCGACAGCAAGCCATCGTCGCGCAAGCGCGCCAGATGGGCGCTGGCCGTCGAGGCGCCCACTTCGGCCAGCGTCGACAATTCCGTGGCCGTGCGCGCATGGCCATCGAGCAGGCTGCACAGCATGCGCGCGCGGGCCGGTTCGGCGATGGCGCCGGCCAGTTGCGCCAGGCCCATGTCGGCCGACGGAAGTTTGTCATCCATGATTCGTTCGCTGGCGAAGTGTTGTGGTGGAAGGACCAGCATACTCGTGTCCCCACTTCACTGCAATGGAATGCGCATGCATCTCGCCGCCCCCGCCGACCCTTTTTCCGCCGTCACCCATGCGGCGCCGTATGACTACTATCGCCGCCTGGCGGACGGCCCGCCGCTGCGTTTCGATGCGGCACTCGATTGCTGGCTGGCGACGGGCGCGGCCGGCGTGCGCGTCGTGCTCGAGCATCCCGCGTGCCGCGTGCGCCCGCCGGGACTTGTCGTGCCGCAGAACTTGGCAGGCACGCCGTGCGGTACTATTTTTGCCGAACTGGTGCGCATGAACGATGGCGAGCGGCATGCCGTGCCGAAACAGGCGCTGGCCCGCGCCTTGGCCCAGGTGGACCTGGCGCGGCTGCAGCGGCAGGTCGCACATCTCGCTGGTGACCGCGTTCCCGCCAGCGCCGCCCAGCTCAACGAGGCGATTTTTCAACTGCCCCTGTTCGCCATGGCCCAATTGCTGGGCTTTGCGCCAGCGCAATGGCCGGCGCTGGCCGCCTGGACGCGTGATTTTGTTGCCTGCCTGTCGCCGCTGAGCAATGGTGAACAACTGGCCGGCGCGCAGGAGGCGGCCGATTCCCTGCTGCAAGGTTTTGGCCACTTGCTGCGCGAGGGCAACGCGAGGCCGGGCAGCCTGCTGGCCAGTATCGCGACAGAGACCGATGCTATGGGGAGCGGCTTGCTGGCCAACCTCGTGGGCTTGTTGTCGCAGACGTGCGACGCCACGGCCGGCTTGCTGGGCAATGCCATCGTTGCCTTGCACGCGCAGCCGGAGTTGCTGCCGCAACTGTGCGCATCGCCTGAGCGGTGGCCGGCCATGCTGCGCGAAGTCAGCCGCCATGATCCCTCGATCCACAACACGCGCCGCTACACGGCGCAAGACGTGGAGTTCGATGGCGTGCACGTGCCGGCCGGGCAGATGATCGTCGTCGTGCTGGCCAGCGCCGGCCATGCGAAGTTGGGCTTTGGCCATGGCCGCCACCTCTGCCCTGGCCAGTCCATCGCGCACGCCATCGCCATGGCTTGTTTGCAGGCGTGGGCCGACGGGCTGGAAGACATGGCGTTGGCGTGGCGTTATCAAGCGTCGCTGAACGCCCGCATCCCCGTGTTTACGCAAGGAGCGAGCGCATGATTGCCGTGATCTTCGAAGTCTGGCCTAGCGCCGAAGGGCGCCAGCAGTATCTGGATCTGGCTGCCGCGCTGCGGCCCTTGCTTGATGAAGTCGATGGTTTCATTTCCATCGAGCGCTTCAGCAGCTTGAGCGATCCAGGCAAATTGCTGTCGCTGTCTTTCTTTCGCGACGAGGTGGCGCTGGCGCAGTGGCGGCAGCTGGAAGCGCACCGCGCGGCGCAAGCGGCTGGCCGGCAGGGCGTATTTGACGATTACCGGCTGCGCATCGCCGCCGTCGTGCGCGATTACGGCATGCTGGACCGGCAACAGGCGCCGACCGACAGCCGCCAGCGCCACGATGCCTAGCGCTTAGCGGGGCAGGGCGCCCTGCGTGATCTTGACCTTGACCCGGTAGTTGGGCTCGGCTGTGTTAAGTGCGGGCGGCGTGGCCGGGTCGACGTCGAGCAAGGTAAACGTCAGGTGGTTGACAGTGACGGAACTGGAAGCGCCCGGCATGGAATCGGACAGGACGATGTCCGTGGCGCCTGCACTGTTGAGCAAACTGAAACTGTAGCTGACGTAGCCTTTCCATACGCACACGGCGCCCTTGCGGCAGCGGCTGTCGTTGACGCGCTCGAGTTTCAGGGTATCGGTAGCCGTGATGGCGACCTGTTCGCCCGGCGACAGCACGTGGGTGACGCTGCGCGGCGTGTTTTCCGCGTCGCCGGCGCTGCCGGCCGCGCCGCAGCCGGCCAGCACGGCCAGGCAGGCGAAGAACAGGGGAAGCAGCACGGTGCGGCAAGAGCGGGTCAGATATTGCATGTTTTTCCTTTCAGGTAGAGCGTCCCGGGCGTGCCTGTGCACGCGTGGGATAAAATGATAGTAACAAAATGATATTTTTCTGGCGCACTATTGGCGTGCTGCCGATGAATTGACGCGCCAGCCACGCGGCGCGCCGATTACTGCGTAAAATGGCTGTTTTGAAAATCAGGAAACAACCATGAAAAAAACCGACCTGGCCAAAAGCGATGCCAAGAAACTGATGGGAAAGATGAATGTTCCCGGCGCCGGTGCATTCGGTAAGGAAGCGGTGGTCGTCGACCGCCGCGAGCAGCGCAAGCGCGACCAGGCCCTGGGCCTGGTGCCATTCGCCGTCAAGCTGAACAGCGATCTGGTCTTGCAATTGCAGACCCTGGCCAAGGAGCGCGGCGCAGATCTAAATGAATTGGTCGCCGAAGTCCTCGTCAAGGGCTTGGCCGCAGCTTAATGGGCTGCCATGTTTATCTGTTGATAAACATCAACTTGTAAAACTAAAAGGCGCCTTGCGGCGCCTTTTGCATTGCGGCATTGCTTGCGATTAGACCCAGGCGGCCAGGGCGCCCTTCATTTTTTTCAGCGCCGCCACTTCGATCTGGCGGATGCGTTCGGCCGATACGCCGAACTCTTCTGCCAGCGCGTGCAGGGTAGCGCCCGAGCCGTCGTCGTTGGCCAGCCAGCGCGCTTCGATGATGCGGCGCGAACGGGCGTCCAGCTTGCTCAAGGCCGTTTCCAGGCCTTCCGATTGCAAACGCGTCACTTGTTCCGCTTCCAGCACCTTGGTCGGCTCGCTTTGCTCCGACGACAGGTAGGCGATCGGCGAAAACTTGTCGTCTTCATCGTCGGTCGGCGATTCCAGTGCAATGTCGCGGCCGCTCAAACGCGTTTCCATCTCGATCACTTCTTCGCGCTTTACGTCGAGCAGCTTGGCCAGCGCATCGATCTGCTTCGGCGTCATCGCGTCCAGGCCCGTCTTGTGGCTGCGCAGGTTGAAGAACAGCTTGCGCTGTGCCTTCGTCGTCGCGACCTTGACCAGGCGCCAGTTTTTCAGGATGTACTCATGCATCTCGGCCTTCACCCAGTGCATGGCGTACGACACCAGGCGCACGCCCTGGTCCGGATCGAAACGTTTCACGGCTTTCATCAAACCGATATTGCCTTCCTGAATCAGGTCGGCATGCGGCAAGCCATAGCCCAGATAGCCGCGGGCAATCGAGACCACCAGGCGCAGGTGCGACAGCACCAGCTCTTGCGCGGCGGCCAGGTCATTTTTTTCGCGCAGGCGTTTCGCCAGCGAAATTTCTTCGTCGTGGGTCAACATGGGCAGGCGGTTCACGGCCGAAATATAGGCGTCGATATTGCCCAGATTGCCAGTGAAACCGAGGCCCAGCGCATTACTTTTGGTCGGAACCAATGCGGACGTTGCGGACATCATAGTCATGTTTTCTCCCTCGTAGTCTTGCTTTGTTCCAGTTGGCCACGTCACGCGACGTGGTCCTGTTGTCTGTTCGTTTTTGCGTATCCGGTCTTGCACTTTGCAGAGCGCGGCACCATCTTCATCTGGCGCCCATGGCGCTACTGCCTTTGGTATGTCCCTATATTAGCACTCTCTGCCTGAGAGTGCCAATCAGCACATTTAATCGTCCTGATAGCCTAAATACTATGGCGGATTAATGCTTGATATATATCTCTGAACAGCGATTTGACCACGTAGCTAGTCTACGGCCTCTGGCTGAAGCGAGCCTTAAGAATACTTGCTTAATATCAAGATAACAGCAGACGGGGGAGGGTGACGCGCATGGCGGCACCGAAGGCGCCGCCATGGAAGGGATGGTCAGTTCAGGCGCGCCAGGTGGCGCTGCACGCAGAGGAAGGCGCCGATCAGGCCCAGGCCGGCGCTGACGGCCAGCAAGCCCGCCATCGGCAGCGGCGCCAGCGGCACCAGTTGGAATTCGGACGCATACAGGCGCGCAAACTCGGCAATCGCGGTATTCAGCGGTTGCAAGGCCAGCGCCACGGCGCCCAGGGCCAGCGCGCCGGCGCACAGGCCCAGCAGAGCACCCGTGTAATAGAAGGGGCGATGGATGAAGGTGTCCGTCGCGCCGATCAGTTTCGAGATGCTGATTTCATCGCGCTGCTGCATCACTTGCAGGCGGATGGTATTGAAGACCACGGCGATCACGGCCACGCCCAGGGTGATGGCCAGCAGCAGCAGCACCAGGCGCAGCACGCCCAGCAGGGCCGCCAGGCGCTTGACCCAGGCAGAATCGACTTGCGCCGATTCCACGCCGGGCAAATGGCGCAGCTGTTCCGCCACCGCATCGACGTCCTGCGCTTCGCTGGCGCTGCTGAAGGCGTCGAGTTTCAGCACATAGCTGTCGGGCAAGGGATTGTCGCCCAGGGTGCTCAGTACATCGGCCAGGCCATTCTTGTTTTTCAGCGTGTCGAGCGCCTGTTCGCGCGGGATGAAGACGATCTTTGCCTTTTGCTCGCCCACGATCTTGCGCATGGAACTGGCCAGGGCCACGGCTTGTTCGCGCGGCGTGTCGATCTTCAGGAAGACGCTGATTTCCGGATCGACCGACATCTGTTCCGACATCGGGCGCACATTGTCGAGCATGGTCAAGCCGGCGAACGGCAGCGACAGGGCAATGGCGACGACGACGACGTTCAACAGAAAGCCGCCCGGCGACTTGCGTAAATGAATCAGCGCCGAGCCCAGCGCGAAGCGGTGTTGACGGAACCAGCCTCTCATGGCTGTTCTCCCTGCGCGTCGTCCAGGCCGGGGGGCGGTGCAAAATCGGGATCGGGCGGAGCGAAGACGGGCGCTTGCGTGGCCTTGTCGATGGCGACCAGCTGGCCGTTTTTCAGGTGGATCACGCGGGCGGCGGCGTCGAGCATCTGTTCGTCATGGCTGGAAATGAGGCAGGTCACGCCCACCGAGTGGAAGGCTTTCAGGGCGTCGAGCACCTTGTTGGCGCTGGCGCGGTCCAGGTTGGCCGTCGGTTCGTCGGCCAGGATGATCTGCGGCCGGTTGACGATGGCGCGCGCGATCGACACGCGCTGCTGCTCGCCGCCCGACAGCGACAGCGGCCGCGCCATGGTGCGGTCCAGCAATCCCACCTTGTCGAGCGCGGCGCGCGCGCGCTGTTCCGCGGCAACTTTATGCGCGCCGACGACGAGCAGCGGCAGCATGACGTTGGCCAGGATGGAGCGGTCGTTCAATAACTTTTGCTGCTGGAAGATCAGGCCCATGTTGCGACGCAGGAAGGGCACGCCGGCCGGCTTGATCTTCGCCATGTCCTGGCCATTGACGATCAGCTTGCCCGAAGTGGGGCGTTCCATGGCGGCGATCATTTTCAGCAAGGTGGATTTGCCGGCGCCGGACGGGCCGGCCAGGAACACCAGCTCGCCCTTGGCAATACTGAGCGAAATGTCGCTGAGCGCCACGGCATCGGAGGAGTATTGCTTGGAGACGTGCTGAAATTCAATCATGTAGGTAGGCTTATCCGAGCAGCGCTTCGACAAATTCGGCAGCCACGAAAGGCTGCAAGTCTTCAATTTTCTCACCGATGCCGATGAAATACACGGGCACGGGACGTACGCGGGCAATCGCCGCCAGCACGCCGCCCTTGGCGGTACCGTCCAGCTTGGTGATCACCAGGCCACTCAACTGCAGGGCATCGTCGAACGCCTTCACTTGCGTGAGGGCGTTCTGGCCAGTGTTGCCGTCGATGACGAGCAGGGTTTCATGTGGCGCGCCATCCATGCCCTTGCCGATCACGCGCTTGATTTTCTTCAATTCTTCCATCAGGTGCAACTGCGTCGGCAAGCGTCCCGCCGTGTCGACCATGACCACGTCGATGCCGCGCGCCTTCGCCGATTGCACGGAGTCGTAGGCCACGGCGGCCGGGTCGCCCGATTCCTGCGAAATCACGGTGACGTTATTGCGCTCGCCCCAGACCATCAGCTGTTCGCGCGCGGCGGCGCGGAAGGTGTCGCCCGCAGCCAGCAGCACGGACTGGTTGTTCGACTGCATGTGCTTGGCGAGCTTGCCGATGGTGGTGGTCTTGCCGGCGCCATTCACGCCGGAAATCATCATCACGAGCGGCTTGTGACGGCCCAGCTCGAAGCGCTTTTCCAGTGGCGAGAGCAGCTCGATCAGCAGCACTTTCAGCGCGGCCTTGACGGCGGCGGCGTCGAGCAGCTTGTCTTCCTTGACCTTTTTCTTCAATTCCGTGAGCAGGAATTCCGTGGCGTCAATGCCGGCGTCCGACATCAGCAGCGCCGCTTCCAGCTCTTCGTACAGGGCGTCGTCGATCTTTGCGCCGACGAACAGCACGGACAAGGTGTTCGAGGTTTTCGACAAGCCGGCCTTCAGGCGCGTCATCCACGATTTTTTCTCGGGTTCGGCGGCCACGATCACGGGCACGAGCTCGGCCGGCGCGCCGCTCAGCGGTGCAGCGGACGGGGCTGCTGCTGGCGCGGCAGGCGGCGTGGTGGCGGGAAGGACGAGGGGCTCGGCTGGCGCAGCCTCGGGAGCGATGGGTTTTTTCTTGAAGAAACTAAACATGGATGTGTGGTGGCGGGTGCTGACCTAAGGCCCGGCGGCGCCGGACACTGTTGATCCGGCTATTCTACCAGAGCGCGCCCGGCCCTTCATGCTTTACTGTTCGATTGGCAACATTGCGCGGCTATCCACGGAGATCGCCGCAGTTGCCGCGCTTTCCGGCTGGTTCAGTGGGTTTGCAGGGCCAGCGCCTGATGGCGGCGGCGCCAGTCGGCGATGCTTTCGTCGACTTGCCGCAAGTCCAGCACATGCAAAAACGGTGGCGGCTGCTTGTACAGCACGGGACTACGTCCGCCGGCCCACAATTCCATCTCTGGCGGCAAGCTTGCATGCAGCTGCTGCAGGCTGTCGCGCGTCTGCCGTTGCTTGCTGGCGCTGGAAAACGACAGCGCGACGATGTCGGCCCGCTGCGCGCGGGCGGCCGCGACGATGTCCGTCAACGGCGTTTCCACGCCCAGCGACATGCAATGGGCGCCGGCCGCCGCGCACAGCGCCTCGGCCATCAGCAGCCCCAGGCCATGGCGCTCCTGCGGCAAGGTGCTGAGGACGATGCGCGGCGTGCGCGTGGACGGGCTGCTTGCTTGCGGCAGGGAAAAGATGGCGTGGCGCATCACCGTTTGCAAGGTTTCGCTATACAGATGCTCTTCATACACGGCCAGGTCGCCGCAAGCCCACGCTTCGCCCACCATGCCCGTGAGGGGCGCGATCACGTCGATGGTGAACGCTTTCAAACCCAGCACGGCCAGCGCCTGGCGCAGGGCGTCGCCCAGTTCCGCCATCTGGTGGCCACGGCACAGCGACAGGTAGTGTTCGAGCTGGGGTGCGGGCGTTGACGGCGCCGCACTGCCGGCGCTGGCCAGCTGCTGCAATTGCACGGTGCTGTGTTGCATGATTTTTCCCGGACGAAATCCGAGGTCCAGCAGGCGCTTAACCATGCGCAACTTCTGCACTTGCTCGGCCGGATAGCTGCGTTCGCCAAAGGCGTCGCGCTGGGGCTGGGGAAAGGCGTAGCGGCGCTCCCACACACGCAAGGTTTCCTTGGCCAGCCCGGTATCGCGCTCGACATCGCTGATGCTGAAGGCGGAAGTAGGTTGCAGGTCAGTATCCATACCAGGGGGCTTGCTCGCATGCCAAAAGAACGTGGAGTGCATTTTACGCCTTCCGCCGCCCCGGACCAAATAGCTGAATCCGATTGAAAATTGCCGACGTATAAGTTTCTGAACGGCTGAGAGCGCTCATTGACATAAATCAATATTTCATCGATTATCCATGAGGCTTATTTGTCCAGGACAAACTTAACACAGGTGCACTCATGAAAATTGCCGTCGTCGGAGCAGGAATCGCAGGATTGTCGTGTGCCTATCGCCTGGCGCAAGCGGGCCAGGACGTCACCTTGTACGAGGCGGGCGACTATTTTGGCGGCCACAGCCATACGGTGGACGTCACGCTCGATGGCGTCACGCATGGCGTCGACACGGGTTTTCTCGTGTTTAACCACGCCACCTACCCGAACCTGGTGCAGCTGTTTGACGAACTCGGTGTCGAGGCGGCCGACAGCGATATGTCGTTTTCCGTCAAAATGCCGCTGGGCACGGCATCCGATGCGCGCGTGCTGGAATGGGCGGGCGCCAATCTCGATACCGTGTTTACCCAGCGCAGCAACCTGCTGCGCCCCGCCTTTTTGCGCATGCTGCGCGACATCGTGCGCTTCAACCGCCAGGCCAGCGCCCTGGCCACGGCCAGCGCCCTGGCCACGGCCAGCGTGCCGGCGCCGGCCATGTCGCTGGGCGAATACCTTGACCTGCACAACTATGGCGACGAGTTCCGCCACTGGTATCTGCTGCCGATGGCCGCATGCATCTGGTCGTGCCCGGCGCGCCAGATGCTGGCTTTTCCCTTGGCCACGTTCATCCGTTTCTGCCACAACCATGGCTTGCTGCAAGTGAGTGACCGTCCGCAATGGCGCACGGTGCGGGGCGGATCGCGCGTGTACGTGGAAAAACTGCTGGCCGGCATCCCGCAGCAGCGCCTCGCTTGCCCCGTGCTGGCCGTGCGCCGCCAGCCGCACGGTGGCGCGCGCATGGTCGAGCTGCACACGGCCGCCGGCGTCGAGCATGTCGATCATGTCGTGCTCGCTTGCCACAGCGACCAGTCGCTGGCCCTGCTGGGAGATATCCGCGACGACGAGCGCTCCGTGCTCGAAGCCGTGCGTTACCAGCCCAACCGCGCTGTGCTGCATACGGATGCGTCCTGCCTGCCGCAGCGCCGCAAGGCCTGGTCGGCCTGGAATTACCAGGGCCGGCCGGCCGCGCACGGCGATGCGCCGCAAGTGTGCGTGCATTATTTGCTGAACCAGCTGCAACCCTTGCCCTTTACCACGCCCGTTATCGTGTCGCTTAACCCGCTCGACGAGCCCGCTCCGGCGAGCATCATCGACGAATTTTCGTATGCCCACCCCGTGTTCGATGGCGCGGCCATTGCCGCCCAGGCGCGCCTGGCCGGTTTCCAGGGCGCGCAGCACACGTGGTTCGCGGGCGCCTGGACGGGCTACGGTTTCCACGAGGACGGCTTGAAGTCGGGCCTGGCCGTGGCGCAAATACTCAATGGCATGGCGGCGGCGGAGCTCGGCCATGCTGCGTGATCCATCGCCGCCCGTGGCACCACAGCCCCAGCTGTGCCTGGGACAGGTGCGCCATGCGCGGCTGCGCCCACGCGCGCATGCTTTTGCTTACGGCATGTTTTATCTGCGCCTGCCCTTGCGCAGCATGGGGGCGCGCGATTTTCCTGCGCGGCTGATGTCGCGCAACGGCGCCAATGTGCTGTCCTTCCGCGACAGCGACCACGGCGATGGCGCGACGCCGCTGCTGGACTGGATCGACGGTTTGCTGCGTGAGCATGGCGTGACGGATGCGGGCGGTGAAATCTGGCTGCAAACCATGCCGCGCATGTTCGGTTATGTCTTCAATCCCGTCAGCTTCTGGTTTTGCCACCGCCCGGATGGCGCGCTGCGCGCCGTGGTCTGCGATGTGCGCAATACCTTTGGCGAGCGCCACCTGTACCTGCTCGAGCAGGGCGGCGCCATCGCGTATGGCAGCGAGCTGCGCGCCAATAAAATTTTCCACGTCTCGCCATTTTGCAAGGTGGAAGGAAATTATCGTTTCCATTTCCTGCGCAACAGCGAGCAGGGCGGCGAGCGCCACCTGGCCCGGGTCGACTATGACGACCTCGACGGCCCGCTGCTGCAGACGAGCTTGTCCGGCACGGCGCAGCCGCTGCGCGATGGCGCCATCGCCTGGGCCCTGCTGCGCTACCCGTTGATGACGTTAGGCGTGATGGCGCGCATCCATTGGCAAGCCTTGCGCCTGTGGCTGCGCCGCGTGCCGTTTTTCAGCAAACCCCTTCCACCACAAGAAAAGGTGTCCCGATGAGCTCCGATTCCCTGCCGACCGGCCTGCAGGCGCGCGCCTGCGTCCGTCCCGACCACACGGCCGATCACACGCACCTGGATGTGCCCGCCTCCGGGCGCATGATCTTGCGCTTGCTGGAAAAACTGCAATACGGTGCTTTGCGGCTGCGCACGCCTGACGGCAGTATCTTGCTGTATGGCGACGGCAGCCACCCCGTCACCCTGGACTTGCACAATTGGCGTTTGTGCTCGGCCGTGCTGCGCTCGGGCGACATCGGCTTTGCGGAAACGTTTATTGCCGGCGACTGGCGCACGGACAATTTGCCGGGCTTGATCGAGCTGATGATACGCAACCGCGCGCAGATCGAATCGCTGATCTACGGCAACTGGTGGGGCAACCTCGTCTACAAGCTGCGGCACTTGCTCAACCGCAATTCGCGCGCCGGCAGCAAGAAGAATATCCACGCCCATTACGACATCGGCAACGCCTTTTATCAGTTGTGGCTGGATCCGTCGATGACGTATTCGAGCGCGCTGTTCAGCGAAGGCGCCAGCCTGGAGCAGGCGCAAGGTGCGAAATACCGGCGCATCGCCGACCAGCTGCAACTGCAGCCGGGCGCCAGGGTGCTGGAAATCGGCTGCGGCTGGGGCGGCTTTGCGGAAACGGCGGCGCGCAGCTACGGCGCCCACGTGACGGGTTTGACTCTATCTACGGAGCAACTTGCCTATGCGCGCCAGCGCCTGCAGGACGCGGGGCTGGCGCAGCAGGCTGATTTGCAACTGTGCGATTACCGCGACAGCGCCGGCCAGTACGACGCCATCGCCTCGATCGAGATGTTCGAAGCCGTGGGGCAAAGCTACTGGCCCGGCTATTTCGAATGCGTGGCGCGCAACCTGAAGCAGGGCGGACGCGCCTGCATCCAGACCATCGTCATCGCCGATGAACTGTTCGAGCGCTACAGCAAGAGCACGGATTTTATTCAACAGTACATTTTCCCGGGCGGCATGCTGCCGTCGCCGGCCGAGTTTCGCCGCGCCGCCGAGGCGCAGGGCTTGCGCGTGGAAGACGCCTTCAGTTTCGGCCTCGATTACGCGGAAACCTTGCGCCAGTGGCGCGCCAGCTTCCTGGCCCAGCGCACGGCGCTGGAAAAGCAGGGTTTCGATGGCCGTTTCCTGCTGACCTGGGAGTTTTACCTCGCGTATTGCGAGGCCGCTTTCCAGGCGCACAACACGGATGTGATGCAATTTACCCTGATCAAGGACTGACCATGCGCCGCCTGCTTGCCACTATTGTGCTGTCATTGACCATGTTGGGTGCCGCGGCCGCGCCGCCGGCCTTTATCGCTGCCGACGTGCCCGAAGCCCGGCTGGCGGGCGAGGGCGAATACACGTGGTTCGGCATGCGTATTTATCGGGCGCAACTGTGGGTGGGCCCGCAAGGCTACCAGGGCGCGGCGTCCGAAACGGCGCCGTTTGTGCTGGAACTGCGCTACGCACGCGCGCTCGACGGCAAGAAGATCGCCGAAGCCAGTCATGAACAGATGCAAAAGTTGGGCGTGGGCACGGAAGCGCAGCGCCTGGCGTGGCTGTCCACCATGCAGCGCATCTTTCCTGACGTCAAAGAAGACCAGCGCATCGCGGGCGTCTACCGGGCCGGCGTCGCGCCCGGCGTGCGCTTTTACCTCGATGGCAAGGTGCTGGCGGATGTGACGGATGGCGACTTTGCGCGCGCGTTCTTTGCCATCTGGCTGTCGCCGTCGACGACGGCGCCGAAGCTGCGCGCGGCCTTGCTGCAGAGTGCGGCCCCGCTGCCATGAATGCCGTGGGCAGCGCCTTGAGCTTGCCAGCCTTGTTCAGTTATGGCCTGTTCGGCTTGCCGCTGGCCATGCTGGCGCTGCCCATCTATATATATATCGCGCCGTTTTATGCGCAGCGCAGCAGCCTGGATTTGGCGCAGATCGGCGCCGTGCTGCTGGCGGCCCGCATCGCCGCCGCCTTCATCGATCCGGCCTTGGGTGCCTGGATGGCGCGTGGCGGGCGCAGCTATGCCGTATATGTCGGTGCCTCCTTGCCCTTGCTGCTGCTGGGCTTTGGCGCCCTGTTCCATCCACCGGCCATGCGGGAAACGGCGACCCTGGCCTGGTTCCTGGCTGCCTTGCTGCTCGTCTACACCGCGTATGGCCTTGCCGGCATCGCGCACCAGAGCTGGGGTGCGGCCCTGAGCCAGCTGCGCGCGCAGCGGGCGCGGGTGACGGCCGTGCGCGAAGGCTGCGGCTTGTTCGGTGTGATCCTGGCGGCGGGCCTCACTTCCGTGTTCGGCTATGACGGCTTGTCGCTGGCCTTTGCCGTCTGCCTGCTGGCGGCGGGCGCGCTGCTGCTGGCGCGCGCGCCGCGTCCCGCCTTGCGCAGTGCCGCAGAAGCGGTTTCCGGCAATGGCTGGAAGCTGCCGTTTCGCCAGCGCGCGTTTCGCTGGCTGTTTGCCGTTTTGCTCGTCAATGGCGTGGCGGCCGCCATCCCCGCCACTCTGTTCCTGTTCTTTGCCACCGACTACTTGCGCCTCGGCCATTACGCCGGACCGTTTTTGATCGTCTACTTTTGTGCGGCGGCCGCCTCGATGCCCGCGTGGGTAGCCCTAGCGCGCCGCTTTGGCGAGGCGCGCGCCTGGGGCGGCGCCATGCTGCTGGCAGCTTGCGTGTTTGTCTGGGCGTATGGCCTGGGCGCGGGCGCCGCATGGGGCTTTGCCACGATCTGCCTGCTGTCGGGCCTGGCGCTGGGCGCCGACCTGGCCTTGCCGCCGGCCCTGCTGGCAGGACTGATCGGCGCGGCTGGCCATGCCGGGCGGCACGAAGCCGCGTATTTCGGCTGGTGGAACTGGGGCGTACAGATGAGCCTGGCGCTGGCGGCCGGCATCGCCTTGCCCCTGCTGGCCTGGCTCGGCTATGTGCCTGGCAACAGCAGCGGCGGCTTGCCGGCCCTGTCCGCCGCCTACGCCTTGCTGCCCTGCGCCCTGAAACTGCTGGCGGCGCTGCTGCTGTGGCGCGCGCCTCTACAACATATATATAGTGAAACCGGGGAGTATCGACCATGTATCTGATGAAATGTTGCCGGCGCGGCATGACGGCAGCCGCCTTGCTGCTGGCGCTGGCCGCCTGTTCCACGCCGCCCATGCCTGCCACCTACGCGCAGGAAACACCCAAGCTGGACTTGCAGCAGTACTTCAACGGCACGCTGGACGCCCACGGCATCTTCCAGGACCGCGCCGGCAAGGTGGTCAAGCGCTTCACCGTCGTGATGCGGGCCAGCTGGACGGGCGAGATTGGCACCCTGGACGAGGATTTCACGTATTCCGACGGCAGCAAACAACGGCGCGTGTGGACCTTGCGCAAGACGGCGCCCGGGCGCTTCATCGGCACAGCGCCCGACGTGATCGGGGAAGCCGTCGGCGAAGTGGCCGGCAATGCGCTGCGCTGGCAATACGTGCTGGCGCTGCCCGTCGATGGCACGGTCTACCACGTCGACTTCGAGGACTGGATGTTCCTGATGGATGACAAGGTCATGCTGAACCGCGCCGCCATGAGCAAGTTCGGTTTCAGCCTGGGCGCCGTCACCTTGTCGTTCAGCAAGCGTCCGCAGGCGGTCCCATGAACCGCAAGATCACCAGCTGGGCCGGCAAACATGTGTGGATCATCGGCGCTTCCAGCGGCATCGGCGCCGCGTGCGCGACCTTGCTGCTGGAGCAGGGCGCGAGCGTAGCCTTGTCGGCACGTCACCGCGCCAGCCTCGAGCGACTGTGCGAGGGGCAGCCGCTGGCGCAGGCATTGCCGCTCGATATCACGCAGCACGCGCAGCTGCGGGCCGTCTGCGCGCAATTGCAGCAGCAATGGACGCATATCGACCTGATACTGGTCGTCGCTGGCGGCTATCAGGCCATGCGTGCCGATAGCTTCGACCTTGAGGCGGCCCAGGGCTTGCTGGCGCTGAATGTGGGCGGCGTCTTCAATTGCCTGGACCAGGCCTTGCCGTGGCTATTGCGCCAGGGCAGCGGCGGCATCGGCATCGTCGCCTCGGTGGCCGGTTATGGCGGTTTGCCGAAAGCCCTCGCGTACGGCGCCAGCAAGGCGGCGCTGATCAACCTGACAGAGTCGCTGTATCTGGATCTGCATGCACGCGGAATTGATGTGTATCAAATCAACCCCGGTTTTGTCGCCACGCCTTTGACGGCGGACAACGATTTCACGATGCCAGCTCTGATGACGGCGCAGGACGCGGCCGCCGCCATGCTCGACGGCATCGAGCGGGGCCAGTTCCACATCCACTTTCCCAAACGCTTTACCAATACCATGCGCTTGGCGCGGCTGTTGCCGTACCGCGCCTATTTCTGGCTGATCCGCAAGGTGACGGGCGTATGAGCACAAGTATGCCGGACACGGAAGGCGTGGAAGCGGCGCTGGCGCGCCTGGTGGGGTTTTACGAGCACCTGAGCCTGGAAAGCCTGGCCCAGCTGGGCGCCGTGTATGCGCCGAACGCCCATTTCAAGGACCCGTTCAACGAGGTGGTGGGGCATGCCGCCATCCTGGCCATCTTCGAGCACATGTTCGTGCAAGTCGACGCGCCCCGGTTTGTCGTGCTGGAAAGCGTGGGGCAGGGGCAGCAAGCATTCCTGACGTGGGAGTTTCGCTTCCGCATGAAACGACTGGTATCTGGCGAACAGTGCATTCGTGGCGCAACCCATGTGCGTTTCGATACGCAGGGACGGGTGGTCGTGCATCGAGATTATTGGGATGCGGCGGAAGAATTGTATGAAAAACTGCCGTTGCTGGGCGGTTTCATGCGCATGCTGCGGCGGGCAAGCCAGCGCTAAGGTGGTTTCTTGATGCTTTTAAGCAAAAAATGCAAAAAAGAAAAAGTAAATTGTGCGGAATGGGTCAGGCGAAAACTTGATTTCGGTCAAAGTGTCGTTTTTTAGACACAAATATATCAAAATATTGAGAAGGCAACATTGTAAGAAATTGTTTCAAGTGATGCGCAATTTGCAAGCAAGAGTCGTCCTCATCCGTTCCAATCGGATAACTGAAGCGTAGTCCGGAAAACACGGAAAACATTTCTATGTGAGCAATTTAAATTACCGGAAAGTCAGCAATTCCGTTGCTACTTTGCCTATTTTTCCGACGCGCGCGCCGACGTCGAAAATGGCGCCTACGCCCCTGAATAATGCGGCAACGCACCAAAAACGGGCGCTTTATTTCCCATTTTTGTGCGTTCGGCAGCAAACATTGGCGATGCCGTGTATGCTTCGTCCCGTTTATCCATTATCGCCTGACAAATTGTGCGCTTTGTCGCGTAAATCTTGGAGGGCAAATGACGGGTAAAGCATGTTGACGTTTTAATCACTCGCCTGATACTGTTGCACTAATACAACGGGTGTCGACAAGGCATGCGCTATGATGGAATGGTCAATCAGGCCAATGCATTGGTTGGCAAGGGGCACTGGCTCTGTCGCGTAGTACGGTTGGCGATGGTCGGGATGCCTGAAAAAGCCCTCGGCCTGGTACCGGAAGTAACATGTTGGAACTTGATGGAATGTGAAACGGTCGTTATAGTGCCGCTTCCGGTGCCGTTTGAGCACCGAACCGGCGCACGAATGACGGTCGTTATGCAGCCTTCAAGCTTATCGGT
Source organism: Janthinobacterium sp. NKUCC08_JDC (assembly GCF_019345575.1). Lineage (NCBI taxonomy): Bacteria > Pseudomonadati > Pseudomonadota > Betaproteobacteria > Burkholderiales > Oxalobacteraceae > Janthinobacterium > Janthinobacterium sp. NKUCC08_JDC. The sequence continues at coordinate 43,540 of NZ_JAHKQW010000017.1, forward strand.
GCAATAGCGTGCCGATACCGATATGAATGTTCCCCTGACCGGAACAGCAATGTGGCAGGTGGAGACCTTGCCCTCACTCATAAAAAGCGCTCTGCTAGAGCGCAGCTCGAGATGCATAGGCTGTATTACTTTTTGCTTCAAAAATTAAAGGAAATCGCAATGAAAAAAACTCTGATCACCCTGGCAGTTCTGGCAGCAGCCACTGGCGTAGCCCAAGCTCAATCGAGCGTTGTCATCTACGGTACCGTTGACGCTGGTTTCGTCAGCGAGCGCGGCGGTGTTAACGGCAACGTTAACAAACTGGACAGCGGCATTGCTTCGGCTTCCCGTATCGGCTTCAAAGGCACCGAAGATCTGGGCAGCGGCCTGTCGGCACTGTTCGTTCTGGAATCGGGCTTCGGCGTTGACAACGGTCAACAAGACGTTGCTGGTACCTTGTTCAATCGTCAAGCTTACGTTGGTCTGAGCAGCAAAACGACCGGTACCTTGACCCTGGGTCGTCAATACACCCCTTGGTACAACACCCTGTCGAAAGTTGCTGATCCATTCGCAGCTGGCTACGCTGGTTCCGCTAAAAACTTGTTCCCAGCGAACACCCGCACCAGCAACACCGTGCTGTACACCTCGCCAAACTTCAACGGCTTTGACGCTGACGTGGCTTACACCTTCGGCGAAAACGCTGAGTCGAACAAAATCGGCCGCAAAATCGGCGCGTCGGCTGGCTACTCGAACGGTCCTCTGAACGCTCGTATCGCTTACAACAACACCAGCAACGACACCGCGCTGACCGAAACCGGTAGCGGCCGTAACTGGTTGGCTGCAGCTAACTACGACTTCGCAGTTGCTAAAGCTTACGTCGCATACGGCGTGAACAAAGGCCAAAACAGCGCCATCCGCAACAACGGCAACGTTAACGCGTTTGACTACACTTCGGCTGGCTTCAGCACCGACAGCACCACCGCTCTGATCGGCGCAACGGTACCAGTTGGTCCAGCAGGCACCGTGATGGCTTCGATCATCCACGTGAACGACAAAAACAGCGCAAACGCCGATGCTAACCAGTTCTCGCTGGGCTACTCGTACGCTCTGTCGAAGCGCACCAGCACCTACGCTTCGTACGCTAAAATCTCGAACAAAAACAACGCTGGCTACACCGTTGGTAACAACAGCAATGTTGGTACGGGCGACAAAGCCTTCAACGTTGGCGTTCGTCACTCGTTCTAATATTCGCGCAAGCGAAGCTTAGTTCCGCTGCCAGCATCCCTTCGGGGATGCTGATAAGCAAGGAAACGCGTCTCCAGGCTAGTCCTGGCGGCGCGTTTTTGCATTGGCGGCGCCAGTTATAATGGCGCCGTTACTCAAGTAAAGGAATGCCATGTATTCATACACATCGCCGCGCCTGGCTGCCATGCTGGCCGCGCTGCTGCTGGCTGGCGCCACGGGCGCCGCTGCCGCTGCCGTCAAGGGCAAGAAGCCGGCCGGACTGGAGCGCTACGGCGTGGCCGTCTACTCCGACCTGTGCCTGCAAAAGGATAGCGGCGAAATCGGCGGCCAGCGCGTCACCTTGCACCGCTTTGCCGAGGCCGATTCCGTCATCTATGAATTCACGGCCGGCGCGCTGAGCTGGCCCATCGTGGCCAACGACGTCAACCTGGACGCCGCCACGGGCGTTTTCGACTTCACCATCGCCGGCGCCGACAGCGAAGAGCGTACCATCGTCGGCAAGTTTTCCAAGGATGGCCAGACCCTGACCCTGGAAGGCGATTACTGCGGCGGCAACGTGCGCATGCCGATGAAATTGAGCCGCGTGCGCGATTTCGGCCGTCCCCTGAAAAACTGCACGCCATGCCCGCCGATGCCGCAAGCGCCGGCCGAGCCAGTGCCTGCCGAGGAAAGCGCGACTGTGCCCGCAGCCTGAGCGATTGCCGCTGTCAAAAAGAAAAAGGCCCGGTATCGACCGGGCCTTTGTTATTTGCAGCGTTGCAAGGAGCTTATTTGGCCGCCTGCGCCTTTTCCGCCGTGGCGCGGATGGTGGCCAGGGTCGCGTTCGGCGTGATCAGGTTGCCGTCGTAGCGCAGCTCGATCAGGGCCGGCAAGTTGTGCGCCTTGGCGTGCGCCAGCGCCCGTTGCAGGGCCGGGGCGAACTCTTCCGTCGTATTCACCACTTCGCCATGCGCGCCGTACGCTTGCGCCAGTGCCGCGAAATCCGGGTTGTGCAGGGTCGTGCCCGACACGCGGCCCGGGTAATCGCGCTCCTGGTGCATGCGGATGGTGCCGAACATCTGGTTATTGAAGACGATGATGACCACGCCCGCCTGGTATTGCACGGCCGTGGCCAGTTCCTGGCCATTCATCATGTATTCGCCATCGCCGGCAAACGTGATCACGGTGCGTTCCGGATGGACGATCTTGGCCGCCACGCCTGACGGCACGCCGTAGCCCATGGCGCCGTTGGTTGGCGCCAACTGGGTGCGCATGCCGCCGTAGCGGTAGAAACGGTGGGCCCACGAAGCGTAGTTGCCGGCGCCATTCGTCAGGATGGTGTCGGGCGGCACTTGCGCCATGATCTCCTGCGTCACTTGCCACAGGTCCAGCGGCGCCTGGCCATCCTGGAAGATGGGCGGGCGCTCCTGGTAGGCGGCCAGCTCGGCCTTGGCTTCGGCCGGCGTATGTTTCCATGCGGAAGCATCGACGGGGGCCATGGCGGCCAGCATGGCGCACACTTGCGGCATGCCGCTGTTGATCATCAGCTCAGCTTGGTAGACGCTGCCCAGTTCCTCTGCATCCGTATGGATGTGCACGAGGCGCTGGCGCGGCACGGGCGAATCGAACAGGGTGTAGCCGCCCGTCGTCATCTCGCCCAGGCGCGGGCCGATGGCGATCACCAGGTCGGCATTTTTCACGCGCGCGGCCAGTTTCGGGTTGATGCCGATGCCGACGTCGCCGGTGTAGTTCGGGTGTGCATTGTCGAGCAAGTCCTGGAAGCGGAAGGCGCAGGCGACGGGCAGGTGGTTGCTTTCCGCGAACTGCTGCAGGTCGGCGCAGGCCTGCGGCGTCCAGGTGGCACCGCCCAGCAAGACCAGCGGCTGCTTCGCGGTGGCCAGCATGCCGCGCAGTTGCTGCATTTGCGCGTCGGATGGTGCCGCCTGCACCGGCTGGTAGGCGCGCGTGTCGGCCACCGTGGCCAGCGAGATCAGCATGTCTTCCGGCAGGGCCAGCACGACGGGGCCGGGGCGCCCGCTGGTGGCCACCTGGAAGGCGCGCGCCAGGTATTCGGGGATGCGCTCGGCGCGGTCGATCTGCGCCACCCACTTGGCCATCTGGCCATACATGCGGCGGTAGTCGATTTCCTGGAACGCTTCGCGGTCGACGAAATCGTTGCCCACCTGGCCGATGAACAGGATCATCGGCGTGGAATCCTGGTAAGCCGTGTGCACGCCGATCGAGGCATTGGTGGCGCCCGGTCCGCGCGTGACGAAGCAGATGCCCGGCTTGCCCGTCAGCTTGCCGTAGGCTTCGGCCATGAAGGCGGCGCCGCCTTCCTGGCGGTTGATGATGAAGCGGATGCCCGAGTCGTGCAGGGCGTCGAGCACGTCCAGGTAGCTTTCGCCAGGCACGCCAAAAGCGGTGTCGACACCGTGGATCTGCAGGGCATCGACCAGGATCTGGCCGCCGGTACGGGATTGTTGCGTCATGTTCGGCTCTTTATATTCTAGTGGGTGGCAAAGAAATGGGGCAAGCGGTGCGCATGCGCCTGCATGCAAGCAGCTTGCCTCATTCTATGTGAGCCGATTTGGCCCGGCTTTTGAAATGGCGACACCGAATTACACAATCCCCCGGCCGGTGCGGCGCGCTTTTGCAGAAACATGCTGCGGCGCGGTACAATGGCGGGTGAAGCAGGCCAGACAGTCGCTGGCCGGCGCAGCAATGCGCTGGCGGGAGGAAGGTCCGGACTCCATAGAGCGGGGTGACGGTTAACGGCCGTCCGCTGAAAGCCGCAAGGTATAAGGCGAGGAATAGGGCCACAGAGACGAGCGTATTAAGTTACGGTGAAACGCGGTAACCTCCACCTGGTGCAATTTCAAATAGGCACGCGATGATGCTGCTCGCGGAGCGTGCGGGTAGAAAGCTTGAGCGCCCGAGTAATCTGGCGCCTAGAGGAATGACTGTCATAGCGCCGACCTGCAAGGGAAGACGCCGTAACAAAATCCGGCCTATCGGCCTGCTTCACTTGAATTCCTGCTCCCTGGTCTGCCAGGGAGCATCTCGGACGCAGCAGCTTTGCCTGCTGCGCGCCAACCAAAAAGCCCCCGCAACGGGGCTTTTTTTGTTTCTAAAAATAGTGCGGCGAAGATAAAGTTGTATATACAACTAAAGTGAACAATTGGTTAAAGTTTCTTGGCTCTAATTAATTGCTGCATTGCAAAAATAGTTTTCCCGCGTCAGGTCAACCCCGTAAAACAGGGCCGGTACGCGCCGTGGACGATTATTTTTTGCTTTAAACCAAGTCTTTCACTGCGCTGGATTGCTGTTGTGCCTGGATAAGGAAATTATTGTCATGTGTCAACTAACTGTAAAAAATTCAATTATTTGATTTCGTTTTTTTCGATGTTTACGGTAGGAAAACACATGTGTGCAGATGAGGTAGCACATTCACTATCTTTCATAAGTATCTAATTTATCGATATATTTTTATTTGAGACTCCTTCAACGATATGCGCTAAGTCCTTAATTTCATTAATAAAATTCCTGTTTTGCCAATCGGAAACCGCTTGACCACTATCTTTGCTTCCTCTAAAGTGGGCAACTGTGTGAAAAAGTGTGTTTTTGTGGGAAATTTTCCCTTTTTATCGTGATGCGCAAGCATCGCAACCCAAGCTCAAAAAAGGTCTTCCGTGTTTCAAGGCGCGTCCGCAATCAATCTCGATGCCAAAGGCAGGATGTCTATCCCTGCCAAGCACCGTGACGCGCTGGCGATTCAATGCGAAGGCCGTTTGACCCTGACCAAACACCCCGATGGCTGCCTGCTGTTTTTCCCCCGTCCCGTGTGGGAAAGCCACCGCCAGCAAATCGCCGCCTGGCCCATGTCGGCGCGCGCCTGGCAGCGCATCTTCCTCGGCAACGCCGTCGACGTCGAGCTGGACTCGGCCGGCCGCGTGCTGATCTCGCCCGAATTGCGCAACGCCGTCGGGCTGGCGCGCGAAGTGATGATGATCGGCATGGGCAGCCACTTTGAAATATGGGATGCCGCCAAATTGGCCGACAAAGAACAGCAGGCGATCGATGCCGGCACCCCCGATGTACTTTCCAATTTTTCTTTCTAAGGCTCCGTAATGACACAACTCACGGTGCCGGAATTTCAGCATCGCACGGTGCTGCTCGATGAAGCGGTCGATGCCCTTGACCTGACGGGCGACCGCGCGCACGGCGTTTACGTCGATGGCACGTTTGGCCGCGGCGGCCATAGCCGCTTGATTTTGTCGCGCCTGGCCAATGACGCGCGCCTGATCGGCTTCGACAAGGATTTGCAAGCGATTGCCACGGCCGAACAGATCGCCGACCCCCGTTTCCAGATCGTCCATGACAGCTTTGCCACCATGACGGCCAGCCTGGCCGAACGCGGCGTGCGGCAGGTGGACGGCATTTTGCTCGACCTGGGCATCTCGTCGCCGCAGGTTGACGACGCGGCGCGCGGTTTCAGCTTCCGCAACGACGGACCGCTGGACATGCGCATGGATACCACGCGCGGCATCTCCGCGGCCGAATGGCTGGCGGTGGAAACCGAGCAGAATTTAGAGAAAGTGATACGCGATTATGGGGAAGAACGGTTTGCTTTTCAGATTGCAAAGGCGATTGTTGCTGGCCGGGCAGTCCAGCCAATTTCAAGCACACGACAGCTTGCCGGCATCGTGGCAGGCGCCGTCAAGACCCGCGAGAAGGGTAAGGACCCCGCTACCCGCACCTTTCAGGCCATACGCATTTTCATTAACAAAGAGCTCGAGGATCTCGAGATCGGCCTGAACCAGGCGTATGCCTGCCTGGCGCCCGGCGCGCGCATGGCCGTGATCAGCTTTCACTCGCTGGAAGACCGCATGGTCAAGCGCTTCTTCGCCTCGAAGGCGAACGTGGAGCAGCCTGACCGCCGCCTGCCGATCCGCGCGGTCGACTTGCCGCAGCCGGAAATGACGCTGATTTCGAAGATGAAGCCGTCCGACGCCGAGATCGAGGGCAATCCGCGCTCGCGTTCGGCCGTGATGCGCGTGGCGCAGCGTTTGCCGCTGGCCTCCCCTGCAAATGGCGGCGCCCGATGACTGGCAAGCTGTGTGTCGTGCTGTCGGCCCTGCTGGTGTGCTGCGGCCTGTCGCTGGTGAACGCGCAGTATCAGTCGCGCCACCTGCTGATCGACCTGGAACGCGCGCAAGCGCTGTCGCGCCAGCTCGACATCGACTGGGCGCAACTGCAGCTGGACCAGTCCACTTTGGGCAAGCATGAACGCATCGAATCGATCGCGCGGCGCGACCTGAGCATGACGCCGCTGACGGCGGCGCGTACGCAATACCTGACGGAGGGCGAATAATGAAGTTGGGCGGTAATAGCAACGGCCGGGTGGCGGCATCGAAAGGCGTGCCATTCTCGAAGAACCCCGTACTGGCGGTGCGTCTGCCTGTCTGGCGTTCGCGCGTCGTGCTGTTCCTGCTGTTCTTCGCTTTCGCCGGCCTGGGCGCGCGCGCGCTGTGGCTGCAGGGCGTGTCGACGCAGTTCCTGCAAAAGCAGGGCAAGGCGCGCTATGAGCGCACGCTCGAATTGCCGGCCACGCGCGGCAAGATCACCGACCGCAATGGCCAGGTGCTCGCTTCGTCCGTGCCCGTGAAAGCCATCTGGGCCATTCCCGACGACGTGCTGCAGGCGTCGCCCGAAAAAATCAATGCGCTGGCCGGCCTGCTGGAAATGAACGTCAACGAATTGCGCAAGAAGCTCGATTCGGACCGCAGCTTCGTTTACCTGAAACGCCAGGTCGAGATGGACGTGGCCGACAAGATCTCCAAGCTGGGCATCGACGGCATCGACGAGCGCAAGGAATACAAGCGCTTCTATCCGCAGGGCGAAGTGATGACCCACGTGGTCGGCTTTACCAACGTGGAAGACGTGGGCCAGGAAAGCATGGAACTGGCGCAGCAGAAAACCCTCGTCGGCACCACCGGCAGCCGCCGCGTGATCAAGGACCGCCTGGGCCACATCGTCGAAGACATCGGTTTCATCCACGAACCGCATGACGGCAAGGACCTGACCCTGTCCGTCGACAGCAAGATCCAGTACATCGCCTTCACGCAGTTGAAGGAAGCGGTGGAGAAATTCAATGCCAAGGCCGGCGGCGCCGTGGTGCTCGACGTGCATACGGGAGAAGTGCTGGCCCTGGCCAATTACCCGAGCTACGACCCGAACGACCGCCGTAAGCTCACGGGCCAGCAGCTGCGCAATCGCGTCATGACCGATACCTTCGAGCCAGGTTCGACCCTGAAGCCGATCACGGTCTCGCTGGCGCTCGACACGGGCCGGGTCAAGCCGGGCACCCTGATCGACACGGGCCCGGGCCGCTACACCATCGCCGACCGCACGATCACCGACACCAAGCCGCACGGCGTGATCAATGTCTCGGAAATCATCGAGATGTCGTCGAACATCGGTACCTCGAAAATCGCGCTGGGCATGCCGTCGCAGGAAATGTGGGAAATGTTTACCAAGGTGGGCTTCGGCCAGCAGCCGAAATGGGGCTTCCCCGGTGCCGTGGCCGGCCGTGTGCGTCCATACAAATCGTGGCGCCCGGTGGAACAGGCCACCATGAGCTACGGTAACGGCATTTCCGTCTCGCTGATCCAACTGGCGCGCTCTTACATGATGTTCGCGCGCGATGGCGACACCATTCCCCTGTCGTTCCAGAAGGTCAATGAACTGCCCGTGGGCCAGCAGGTGATCAAGCCGAAGACGGCCGCCGAAATGCGCGCCATGCTCGAACTCGTGGTCTCCGGCGCGCACGGCTCGGCCAAGCGCGCCCAGGTTGCCGGCTACAGAGTCGGCGGCAAGACGGGTACCGCCTATAAAGTGGAAAACGGCCGCTATGCGATGCCGCGCAAATACATCGGCTCTTTCGTGGGCATGGTGCCGATGTCGGCGCCGCGCTTCATCATTGCCGTGATGATCGATGAACCGACCGGCCCAGCCCACTATGGCGGCCAGGTTGCCGCTCCCGCTTTCGCGGCGATTGCGACCAACGCGCTGCGCGCGATGAACGTACCGCCCGATTCCTCCGTTACCGAAATCGTGGTCCCGGCCAATGCCGGCCCGGAGGCCATGTGAAGTCACTCATGACCATACAAGACATCAGTTTGTGGATCAAAACGGCTGCCCCGTCCGGGCAGCTGACGTCCGATTCGCGCCGCGTGCAGCGCGGCGACGTGTTTTTCGCCTATGCGGGCGCCACCGATTTCATCGCCGCCGCCATCGAGCAGGGCGCCGCCGCCATCGTGCATGACGCCGTGGAATGGAACGCCGCATGGAGCCAAGTGCCGCACCTGCTGGTCAGCGACCTGAAACGCCTGGCCGGCCCCGTGGCGCATGCTTTTTACGGCATGCCCGACAGCGCCATGTTCAGCGCCGGCGTGACGGGCACGAATGGCAAGACCTCGTGCGCGCTGTGGCTGGCGCAAGCGCTGGCGCGCCTGGGTGAAACATCGTCCGTCATCGGGACGTTGGGCGTCGGCCTGTGCAAGCCGCGCGGCGCCATCGAATTCGACGTCACCGGCTACACGACGCCGGACGCCGTGCTGCTGGCGCGCAAACTGGCCGCGATGCGCGACGCCGGCGCCAAGGCCGTTGCCATCGAAGTGTCGTCGATCGGCCTGGACCAGGACCGCGCGGCCGGCATGCATTTCGACGTGGCCATGTTTACCAATCTGACGCGCGACCACCTCGACTACCATGGCGACATGGCGGCTTACGAGGCGGCCAAAGTCAAACTGTTCGACTGGCCCGGCCTGAAAACGGCCGTCATCAACCTGGACGACCCCATGGGCCTGCGCCTGGTGCGCCACGTGGATGGCAAGCTGTCCGGCGAATATCCGGTCATCGGCTACACCTTGCAGGATGCGGCAGCCTTGCCCGACTTGCCGGGTGTGCTGATGCTGCGCGCCAGCCAGTTCCGCAGCCGCAATGCCGGCACCGACTTCCATCTGGAATGCCCGCTCGGTGTGGCGCTGGTCAAGACGCAGCTGGTGGGCCACTTCAATATCAGCAACGCGCTGGCCGTGCTGGGCGCCTTGCTGGCGCACGGCACCGGCCTGCGCGCGGCCATCGACGGCATCGAATCGCTGCAGCCGGCCCCGGGCCGCATGCAGCAGGTGGGCGGCCAGGAAGCGCCTATGGTCGTCATCGATTACGCGCATACGCCGGACGCATTGGAAAAAACCCTGGCTGCCTTGCGCCAGGTGGCGCAGGAGCGTGGCGGCCAGCTGTGGTGCGTGTTCGGCTGCGGCGGCGACCGCGATCCGGGCAAGCGTCCGCAGATGGGCGCCATCGCGCAGCTGGCCGATCACGTGCTGGTCACCAGCGACAATCCGCGCAGTGAAGATCCGCACGCCATCATCGCGCAGATCGTCGCCGGCATGCGCGCAGACGGCCCGCAGCCGCAAGCCATCGAAGACCGCGCCGCCGCCATCCTGTCGGCCATCAAGCACGCGGCCAAGCCGGACGTGATCCTGTTGGCGGGCAAGGGCCATGAACCGTACCAGGAAATCAAGGGCAAGAAACTGCCGTTCTCCGACGCCGACCATGCGCAGCTGGCCCTGTCCGCGCGCCTGACGATGATGAGGACGAACTGATGGATCGCCTCATGCATGCAAGCCTGACGGAACTGATGCCATCGCTGCAAGGCGCGCAGCTGACGGGCGACGCCGTTTTTGACGGCGTCTCGACCGACAGCCGCAGCGCCCCAGCCGGCTCGCTGTTCGTCGCCCTGCGCGGCGAGAGTTTCGACGCCCACGACTTCCTCGACCAGGTGGCCGCGCGCGGCGTCGCCGCCGTGGTGGTCGAGCGCCTGCCTGATGGCTGGGACAGCGGCAAGGTGCCGGCCATCGTGGTGGCCGATACCCTGGCCGCGCTGGGTGGCATCGCCAACCATTGGCGCGGCCGCTTCAATGTACCCGTCATCGGCGTCACCGGCAGCAATGGCAAGACCACCGTCAAGGAGATGATTTCAGCCATCCTGGCGGCGGCCTTCGGCGAAGAGGGGCGGCTGGCCACGCGCGGCAACCTGAATAACGAGATCGGCGTGCCACTGACCCTGTTCCGTCTGAATGAAGAACACAAGGCGGCCGTCATCGAGATGGGCATGAACCATCCGGGCGAGATCGCCCGCCTGGCCGCGATTGCCGCGCCGACCCTGGCGATGGTCAACAACGCGCAGCGCGAACATCAGGAATTCATGCATACGGTGGAAGCCGTGGCGCGCGAGAACGGCGCCGCGCTGGCTGCCCTGGCAGACGACGGCGTGGCCGTCTTCCCGCATGGCGACGAATTCACGCCCGTGTGGCGCGAGCTGGCCGGCGCGCGTGCCGTCATCACCTTCGGCCTGTCGAAAGACGCCGACGTCAGCTGCACGCACCGCGCCGCCGAGGATTTTGGCAGCGACCTGTTCGTCAGCGTGCGCGCGCAGGACGGCAGTCTGCGCCAGTTCTTTGTCGGCTTGCAGGCGGCCGGTGAACACAATGTGCGCAATGCGCTGGCGGCCGTGGCATGCGCCGTCGGCGCCGGCATCGCCATCGAACATATCAAGCAGGGCCTGGAGGCGTTTTCTCCCGTGAATGGCCGTCTGCAGAAAAAACGTGCCGCCAATGGCGCCACCATCATCGACGACACATATAACGCCAATCCGGATTCGGCGCGCGCGGCCATCGATGTGCTGGCGCAGGCCGCGGCACCGCGCATCCTGGTGCTGGGCGAAATGGGCGAAGTCGGCACGCAGGGGCAGCAGTTCCACGAAGAGATCGGCGCCTACGCCGCCGCCAAAGGCATCGAACACGTGCTGGCGACGGGCGGCCTGGCGCGCCATCTGGTCAATCCGGCGCAAGCTGCCGCGAGCCAGGAATCAGGCACGGTCGTGGAGTATTTCGAACAGTTCGACGGTTTGCTGGCGGCGCTCGATGCGCATTTGTCCGGCCGTTCGGATGCAACAGTATTAATCAAGGGCTCCCGTTTCATGAAGATGGAACGGGCCGTGCAGCATTTGATTGATTCAAACAACAATAACAAGGAAGCTCACTAATCATGCTGCTCTGGCTCGCTCATTATTTCCAGGACGACATTGGCCCATTGCGGGTCTTTAACTTCATCACGTTCCGCGCCGTCTTCGCCACCTTGACGGCGATTTTGATCGGCCTGTGCGCCGGTCCCGCCGTGATCCGCATGCTCACGCGCATGAAGGTCGGCCAGGCTGTGCGTACGGACGGCCCGCAAACGCATCTGAAAAAACACGGCACGCCCACCATGGGCGGTGTGCTGATCCTCATCGCCATCGGCATTTCCACCCTGCTGTGGGCCGACCTGTCGAACCGTTTCATCTGGCCGGTCTTGATCGTCACCCTGGGCTTTGGCGCCGTCGGCTGGGCCGACGACTACCGCAAGGTGGTGCACCAGGATCCGGAAGGCATGCGCTCGCGCGAAAAATACTTCTGGCAGTCGCTGATCGGCATCGTCGCCGCGTTTTACCTGGCGTTTTCCGTCTCCGTGTCGGAACCCGACGCGGGCCACGTGTGGAATCTGATCTACGCCTGGGTGCAGTCGGGCTTCGCCATGGACCTGCCGCCGAAGGCCGACCTGATCGTACCGTTCTTCAAGACCATCAGCTATCCGCTGGGCGTGTGGGGCTTCATCGCGCTGACCTATTGCGTCATCGTCGGCACCAGCAACGCCGTCAATTTCACGGACGGTCTCGATGGCCTGGCCATCATGCCAACCGTGATGGTCGGCACGGCCCTGGGCCTGTTCGCTTACCTGACGGGTAACGCCACGTATGCGCGCTACCTGTTCATCCCGCACATCCCGGGCGCCGGCGAACTGGTGATCTTCTGCGGCGCGCTGGCCGGTTCCGGCCTGGCTTTCCTCTGGTATAACACGCACCCCGCGAAAGTGTTCATGGGCGACGTGGGCGCACTGGCACTGGGCGGCGCACTGGGCACCATCGCCGTCATCGTGCGCCAGGAAATCGTCCTGTTCATCATGGGCGGCATCTTCGTCGTTGAAACGCTGTCCGTGATCATCCAGGTCGTCTGGTTCAAGTACACGAAGAAGCGCTATGGCGCCGGCCGCCGCGTCTTCCTGATGGCGCCATTGCATCACCATTTTGAACAAAAAGGCTGGAAGGAGACGCAGGTTGTCGTGCGTTTCTGGATCATCACCATGATGCTGGTGCTGCTCGGCCTGACTACCTTGAAGCTGCGCTGATGATGTACGACGCTAAAACCGCACTGGTACTGGGCCTCGGCGAATCGGGGCTGGCCATGGCCCTGTGGCTGGCCCGCAGCGGTGCGCTAGTCCGCGTGGCAGATACAAGGGAAACCCCTGAGCGCCTGGCCGCGTTGCAGGCCGCCGTGCCGCAGGCACAGTTCATCGCCGGCGCCTTCACGGCCGACCTGCTCGATGGCGTCGATTTCGTCGCCGTCAGCCCTGGCCTGGCGCCGGGCCGCGAACTGGCGCACATCGCCCCGGCCGCGCAGGAAAAAAATATCCCCGTGTGGGGCGAGATCGAACTGTTCGCGCAGGCGCTGGCCGCGCTCAAGGCGGAACGCGGCTATGCGCCGAAAGTCATCGCCATCACGGGCACGAATGGCAAGACGACCGTCACCAGCCTGGTAGGCCTGCTGTGCGAACGCGCGGGCCTGGCCACGCGCGTGGCCGGCAATATCAGTCCGGCCGCGCTCGACGTGCTGCGTGAAGTGCTTGATGCCGAGCCTGCGCCGCAGCCCGTGGAAGCAGACGCTGAAGCGGCCGAACCCGCCGCCAGTACCTTGCCGCAAGCGTGGATCCTGGAATTGTCCAGCTTCCAGCTGCACACGACGTTCAGCCTGCAGGCCGATGCGGCCACGGTCTTGAACCTGTCGCAGGACCACCTGGACTGGCATGGCGACATGGCCGCCTACGCAGCCGACAAGGCGCGCATCTTCGGCGAGCAGACCGTGCGTATATTGAACCGCGACGATGCGGCCGTCATGCACATGGCCGATCCGCTGGCCGAGACGATCACCTTCGGCACGGGCGAACCGGTGGACGTGGACAGCTTTGGCCTCGTCAATGAACGCGGCATCTTCTGGCTGGCGCAAGCCGTGCCCAGCGAAGAAGTGATCGAGAAAAAGCGCAAGAAGAACGATCCGGCACCGGAACCGGTGCCGACGATGGCGAAAAAACTGATGCCGGCCGATGCGCTGAAAATCCGCGGCCAGCACAATGCGTCGAATGCGTTGGCGGCGCTGGCCCTGTGCCGCGCCATCGGCTTGCCATTCGCGCCGCTGCTGCACGGCTTGCGCGAATACCAGGGCGAGCCGCACCGCGTGGAGCTGATCACGGCCGTCAATGAAGTCGAATACTACGACGACAGCAAGGGCACGAACGTGGGCGCGACGGTGGCGGCCCTGTTCGGCCTGGGCAAGGCGTTTGGCGGCGCGGAACAGCGTCTGGTGCTGATCGCCGGCGGCGACGGCAAGGGACAGGATTTCTCGCCGCTGGCCGAACCCGTGTCGCGCTACGTGCGCGCCGTGGTGCTGATCGGGCGCGATGCGCCTGCGCTGCGCGCGGCCCTCGAGCCGGCCGGCGTGGACATCGTCGACTGCGCCACCTTGCCGGAAGCCGTCAAGCGCGCCAGCAGCCTGGCGCTGGCCGGCGATGCCGTGCTGCTGTCGCCCGCGTGCGCCAGCCTGGACATGTTCAAGAACTATGCGCACCGCGCGCAGGTGTTTGTCGACGCCGTGCGCGACATCGCCCTGGAAAACGGACAGGATATCTGATGGCCTTCCAACTGCCCTTCAGCTTTGGTTCCGGCTCGGCTGCCAAGCCGCTGGATAGCCGCGCGCGGCAGTCGAAGATGATGGACTACGACAAGCCGCTGGTGTGGGTAGTCCTGCTGCTCATGTTGCTGGGCATGGTGATGGTGTATTCGGCGTCGATCTCGCTGTCGGACGCGCGCAAGTTTGCCGCCTATACGAACAATTACTTTGTCGTGCGCCAGGCGCTGTTCATCGGTATTTCGATCATCGTTGGCGCGCTGGTGTTCCGCATCCCCGTCGCCACCTGGCAAAAGATCGCGCCGTGGCTGTTCATCGGCACCCTGGTGCTGCTGGTGATGGTGCTGATACCGGGCCTGGGCGTGTCGGTCAACGGCGGTCGCCGCTGGCTGAACCTGCCGGGCCTGCGGCCGCAGCCGTCCGAGCTGATGAAGGTGGTGATGGTGTTGTACGCGGCCGACTACACGGTGCGCAAGCAGGAATACATGCACAAGCTGACCAAGGGCTTCATGCCGATGGCGCTGGCCGTTAGCTTCGTCGGCCTGCTGCTGCTGATGGAGCCCGACCTGGGCGCCTTCGGCGTGATCGTCTGCATCGCCATGGGCATTCTGTTTTTGGGCGGCGTCAACGCCATCTGGTTCGGCGGCATCGGCGCCATGCTGACGGCGATCTTCGTCACCATCATCGCCTTGTCGAAATTCCGCCGCGAGCGGTTTTTTGCGTATCTCGACCCGTGGCAGGAAGACAATGCGCTGAACAAGGCTTACCAGCTGACGCACTCCTTGATCGCCTTCGGACGCGGCGAACTGTTTGGCGTGGGCCTGGGCGGCAGCGTGGAAAAACTGCATTACCTGCCCGAAGCGCATACGGACTTCTTGCTGGCCGTGATCGGCGAGGAACTGGGCCTGGTCGGCGTACTGATCGTGATCGGCATGTTCTACTGGATTATCAAGCGGGCGTTCGACATCGGCCGCCAGGCGATCGCCATCGACCAGACCTTTGCCGGCCTGACTGCGAAGGGCATCGCCATCTGGATCGGCGTGCAGACCTTCATCAACATGGGCGTGAACCTGGGCCTGCTGCCGACCAAGGGCCTGACCTTGCCCCTGATGAGTTATGGCGGCACGGGCGTACTGATTAACTGTATCGGCCTGGCGATTTTGCTGCGCATCGATTACGAAAACCGGATCCTGATGCGCGGAGGCCGGCTATGAACAACGTGACGAACTTGAAGACGACGAAAAGACTGATGATCATGGCGGCCGGCACCGGCGGCCATATCTTCCCGGGCCTGGCGATTGCACAGACCATGCGCGCGCGCGGCTGGGAAGTGAGCTGGCTGGGCACGACCCATGGCATGGAACAGGATCTGGTGCCGAAGAGCGGCATTCCCATGGACGCCATTGCGTTCTCGGGCATGCGCGGCAAGGGCCTGGCGCACACGGTCAAGGGCGGCTTCAAGATGCTGGCCAGCTTCTTTGCCATCCGCCGCTTCATCGCCAGCCGCAAGCCGGACGTGGTGATGGGCATGGGCGGCTACGTCACTGTGCCGGGCGGCCTGATGGCGCGCCTCAAGGGCGTGCCGCTGGTGCTGGTCAATGCCGACGCTGCGCTGCTGTTGTCGAACAAGACCCTGGTACCGCTGGCGCAGCAGGTGTGCTTTGGTTTCCCTGCCGATTTCGGCAGCGCCGCGGGCAAGGCCGTCGTCACGGGCAATCCCGTGCGCGCCGAGATCCTTGCCATGGCGCCGCCGGCGCTTCGCTTCGCGGGCCGCAGCGGACCGTTGCGCATCCTCGTCGTGGGCGGCAGCCTGGGCGCGAAAGCGCTGAACGACAATCTGCCCGCCGCGCTGGCGCTGATGCCGGAGGGCGAACGCCCGCTGGTGACGCACCAGTCGGGCAAGAAGAATATCGACGCCCTGCATGCCGCGTATGCGCAGGCGGGCGTGCAAGCCAATGTGGTCGACTTCATCGACGACATGGCCAGGGCATATACCGAGGCCGACCTGGTGATTTGCCGCGCAGGCGCGATCACCCTGTCGGAATTGACGGCGGCCGGCGTGGCCAGCGTGCTCGTGCCGCTGGTGGCGTCGACCACCAGCCACCAGCGCGACAACGCGCAATGGATGGCGAAACAAGGCGCGGCGATTCATCTGCCGCAGACGGAAATGAGTGCGGCGTCGCTGAGCACATTGCTGGCATCGCTGAGCCGTGATACCTGCCAGCACATGGCGCAAGCGGCACTGGCAGCAGGCAAGCGCGACGCCAATGAGGCGATCGCACACGTATTGGAAAAACTGGCATGAGGTTAGCTCTGTGAAGCATAAAGTAAACAATATCCACTTTGTCGGCATTGGCGGCAGCGGCATGAGCGGCATCGCCGAAGTGCTGGTCAACCTCGGCTACAAGGTGTCGGGCTCCGACCTGGGCAGCAATGCGGCGACGCAGCGCCTGGCGAGCCTGGGCGCGACCGTCATGCTCGGCCACGCGGCCGAGAACATTGGCGACGCCGATGCGGTGGTCACGTCGGGCGCCGTCCCGCAAGACAATCCGGAAGTGGCGGCCGCGCGTGCGCGCAAGATCCCGCTGGTGCCGCGCGCAGTGATGCTGGGCGAGTTGATGCGTTTGAAACGCGGCATTGCGATTGCCGGCACCCACGGCAAGACGACGACGACCAGCCTGGTCGCTTCTGTGCTGGCGCAGGGCGGTCTCGATCCTACTTTTGTGATCGGCGGCCGCCTGACCAGCGCCGGCGCGAACGCCAAGCTGGGCTCGGGCGACTACCTGGTGGCGGAAGCCGATGAATCGGACGCCTCGTTCCTGAACCTGACGCCGATGATCGAAGTGATCACGAATATCGACGCCGATCACATGGACACCTACGAGCACGATTTCGAAAAGCTCAAGCAGGCCTTCGTGCAATTCACGCACCGCTTGCCTTTCTATGGCCGCGCCATGCTGTGCATCGACGATCCGCACGTGCGCGCCATCATCCCGTCCGTCACCAAGCCCGTCACCACCTACGGTTTCGCGGAAGACGCGCAAGTGCGCGCCATCAACGCACGCGCCGTGGGCCTGGAAATGCACTTTACCGTGCTGCAGGAAGGCTATCCGGATCTGGACGTGGTACTGAACCAGCCTGGCATGCACAATGTGCAGAATGCCTGTTCGGCGATCGCCATCGCGCGTGAAATCGGCATCGCCGATAGCGCCACGCAGCAAGGCCTGGCCGAGTTCTCCGGCGTGGGCCGCCGCTTCACGCGCTATGGCGACGTGGCGCTGCCGAACGGCGGCAGCTTCGCGCTGGTCGACGATTTCGGCCATCACCCTGTAGAAACGGAAGTGACCCTGGCCGCCGCGCGCGCCGCCTATCCTGGGCGCCGCCTCGTGCTGGCGTTCCAGCCGCACCGCTACAGCCGCACGCGCGACCTGTTCGAGGATTTCGTCAAGGTGCTGGGCGCGCCCGACGTGCTGCTCTTGTCGGAGGTGTATGCGGCGGGCGAAGCGCCCATCGTCGCCGCCGACGGCCGCGCCCTGGCGCATGCGCTGCGCGCGCGCGGCAAGATCGAACCGATTTTCGTCGAGTCCATGAAGGACATGGCCGACACCATCATGAGCGTGGCGCGCGATGGCGACGTCGTGCTGACCATGGGCGCGGGCTCCATCAGCGGTATCCCGCAACAACTGACTACGTATCCATCCAACACTGTAAAGGCCTGATGTGAACCAAGCTTCAGCTATCGATGTAAAACAATTGGGCAAGGTTGGCGTCCTGTTCGGCGGCAGCTCGGCCGAGCGCGAAGTGTCGCTGATGTCCGGCACGGGCGTGCTGGCCGCGTTGACAAGCCGCGGCGTGGACGCGCATGCGTTCGACACGGGCGAACGCAGCCTGGCCGAACTGGCCGCTGAAAAATTCGACCGCGTCTTCATCGCGCTGCACGGCCGCTTCGGCGAAGACGGCAGCCTGCAGGGCGCGCTGGAACAGCTGGGCATTCCCTACACAGGCAGTGGCGTGATGGCCTGCGCGGTGGGCATGGACAAGATTTATACCAAGATGATCTGGCTGATGCACGAGCTGCCGACGCCAAGGTACGCGGTGCTCGATGACAGCTCCGACCTGGCCAAGGTCGCCGCGGAACTGGGCTTGCCGCTGATCGTCAAGCCGCCGCATGAAGGTTCGAGTATCGGCATCACCACGGTCAACGAGGCATCGGCCTTCCAGGCAGCCTACGACATCGCCGCCGGCCTCGATGATTCGGTGCTGGCCGAGGAATTCGTCAAGGGCCGCGAATTCACCGTCGCGATCCTGGGCAAGGGCGCCACTGCGCGTGCGCTGCCGCCGATCGAGATCGTCGCGCCGCAAGGCAATTACGATTACCAGAACAAGTACTTCACGGACGATACGCAGTATTTCTGCCCGCCGCAGCTGGATCAGGCGATCGTGGCGGAGATGGAACGCATCGCCGTGGCGGCCTACCGCGCCCTTGGTTGCGAAGGCTGGGGACGGGTCGACGTGCTGATGCGCGCGGCCGACAGCAAGCTGTTCCTGCTGGAAGTCAATACCTCGCCCGGCATGACGGGTCACTCGCTCGTGCCGATGGCGGCGCGCGCGATCGGCATCAGCTATGAAGACCTGTGCCTGGAAATCGTCGCTGGCGCGCGTCTGAAAATGCACAAGGGACAGCACTGATATGTGGCATGACGCTAAAAGCCTCAATACGACTGCCAACGGCTTGCTGGCCGCGGTTCTGGTCGTGTGCGTGGCCGCCGGCGTCTGGTGGGTGTCGCAGCGTCCCATGTTCGACCTGCGCACGATCAAGGTGGAAAGCGCGGACGACAAGGGCCTGCGCCACGTGAATTACCTGACCCTGCGCAGCGGTACTTTGGGCCGCATCAAGGGCAATTTTTTCACGACCAACCTGGAAAGCGTGCGCGGCGTGTTTGAATCGGTGCCTTGGGTGCGCCGTGCCAGCGTACGGCGCGAGTGGCCGAACCAGCTGATCGTGGCGCTGGAAGAACACGAAGCGCTGGGCACCTGGGGCGAGGATGGGCGTCTGCTGTCGGTCAAGGGCGACGTGTTTACGGCGAACGTGGCCGAAGCCGAAGACGACCATGAATTGCCTGCGTTTGCCGGTCCCGATGGCAGCGAAAAAGAAGTATTGGCCACCTACGTGCAGCTGGCAAAGTGGTTTGCGCCGCTGAAGATGGTGCCGGAAACCCTGTCGCTGTCGAGCCGCTATGCGTGGACCGTGAAACTGAATAACGGTATGAGCGTGGCGCTGGGACGCGAGCAGAATCATACGACCCTGAAGGCGCGGGTCGACCGGCTGGTGGGCATCTACCCGCAGCTGGCGAGCCGGCTGGAAAATATCGACACGATCGATATGCGCTACCAGAATGGCCTGGCGCTCAGTTCCGCCGGCCTGGTGATACCGGCCGAAGGCAAGGATGGCAAGCCAGTGATCAAGAAGAAAAACAGCAGTCCGATTAAAAAACCGGCTTAACCGAATACCCAATTAATTAATAGCCCAAAAAACTAGGCGAAAGAAATGACAAAAGACGCGAAAAACCTGATCGTCGGCCTCGACATCGGCACCTCGAAAGTGGTGGCGGTGGTAGCCGAAGTGATGTCCGACGGGCGCCACGAAGTGATCGGGCTGGGCCAGCACGAATCGAAGGGCCTGAAAAAGGGCGTGGTGGTCAATATCGAGGCCACGGTGGAGTCCATCCAGCGCGCGCTTGAAGAGGCCGAGCTGATGGCCGACTGCAAGATCCGCAATGTGTACGCGGGCATTGCGGGCAGCCATATCCGCAGCTTCAATTCCAGCGGCATGGTGGCCATCAAGGACAAGGAAGTGACGGCGACCGACGTGGCGCGCGTCATCGAGACGGCAAAAGCGGTTAACATTCCGACCGATCAGCAATTGCTGCACACGGTGCCGCAAGAGTTCATCGTCGACAGCCAGGAAGATGTGCGCGAGCCTATCGGCATGAGCGGCATCCGCCTGGAGGTGAAGGTGCATATCGTCACCGGCGCCGTGTCGGCGGTGCAGAACATCGTCAAGTGCGTGCGCCGCTGCGGCCTGGAAGTGTCGGACCTGATTCTGCAGCCGATGGCGTCCGCCGATGCCGTGCTCACGCCCGACGAGAAGGAACTGGGCGTGGTGCTGATCGACATCGGCGGCGGCACGACCGATGTGGCGGTATTCTCCGATGGCGCGATCCGCCATACGGCAGTCATTCCCATCGCCGGCGACCAGATCACCAACGACATCGCCATGGCCTTGCGTACCCCGACCGCGGAAGCGGAAGAAATCAAGATCCGCTATGGCGTGGCCAAGCAGGTCCTGGCCGACCCCGGCGAATCGCTGGAGGTGCCTGGCCTGGGCGACCGCGGCCCGCGCAACCTGTCGCGCCAGGCGCTGGCGGCAGTGATCGAACCGCGTGTCGAGGAGCTGTTCGCCATGGTGCACCAGGTGGTGCGCGAATCCGGTTACGAAGGCGTGCTGTCGTCGGGCATCGTGCTCACGGGCGGCACGTCCATCATGCCCGGGATGGTGGAAATGGCGGAAGACATTTTCCTGAAACCGGCGCGGCTTGGCACGCCCGAGTATCGGGGCCAGCTGGCCGACGTGGTGCGCAGTCCGCGCTATGCCACGGTATTGGGCCTGCTGCTGGAAGCGAAGAAGCAATACCTGCGCGGCCACATCGTGACGCGTCAGGACGGCTCGGTGAAGGCAGTCTGGCAGCGCATGAAGGAATGGTTTTTAGGGAATTTTTAAGGGCATGATTTACGCCCGGCAGTACAGGTTTTTTGGCAGCATCGCAGGTACACACACATAACTTAATTTTATATTTAACCGCAGTTTTCAATCTCCAGTTCTCCTACCAATATGAGGCCTGGCGCTTGGAAACCGCATCTGATAGGAGCACATCATGGAGTTCGATATGGTCGATAACACAGCTTTAGGTACCGTCATCAAGGTCGTCGGCGTCGGCGGTGCGGGTGGCAATGCAGTCCAACACATGATCAACAAAGGCATGTCGGGCGTGGAGTTCATTGCCGCCAACACCGACGCACAGGCCCTGTCGACATCGAAGGCCCACAACATCATCCAGATCGGCGATACCGGTCTGGGCGCAGGCATGAAGCCTGCCGTCGGCCGCCAGCTGGCCGAAGAGTCGCGTACGCGCATCGCCGATTCGCTGCGCGGCGCGCACATGGTCTTCATCGCCGCCGGCATGGGCGGCGGCACCGGTACGGGCGCCGCTCCCATCGTGGCCGAAGTGGCCAAGGAACTGGGCGCGCTGACGGTGGCCGTGGTTTCCAAGCCATTCTCGTACGAAGGCCAGAAGTGCATGGACATCGCCGACGAAGGCCTGGAGCAGCTGTCCCTGCACGTCGATTCGCTGATCATCATCCTCAATGAAAAACTGGAAGAGATCTACGAAGACGAAAGCATGCTGGAATGGATGCAGCACGCCGATGATGTGCTTAACAACGCGGTGGCCGGCATTGCCGAGATCATCAACGTGCCTGGCCATATCAACGTCGACTTCAACGACGTGAAAACCATCATGGGCGAGCAGGGCAAGGCCATGATGGGTACGGCGACGGCTTCCGGCGTCGACCGCGCGCGCATCGCCGCCGAACAGGCTGTCGCTTCGCCGCTGCTCGATGGCATCGATCTGTCCGGCGCGCGCGGCGTGCTGGTCAACGTCACGGCCAGCCGTGGCTTGAAAGGTAAAGAGATCAAGGAAGTCATGGCTGCCGTGCGCGCGTTTGCCGCGCCGGACGCGTCGATCGCGCAAGGTATCGCCTACGACGACGCCATGGGCGACGACATCCGCGTGACCGTGGTGGCCACGGGCCTGGGCCGCGCCAAGAAGAACATCCAGCTGGTACCGCAGCAAGTGCTGCGCACCGGCACCCACAACAGCCCGCTGACCCCGTCGGCTGCCATGGGTAGCGCGCAAGCGGCGACGGCGACGGTTGGCGTGGCCACGCCGGCGGCCGGTTTCGACGGCATGAAGGCGCCGGCGGTATGGCGCCGTGAATCGGCTTCCGAGCAAGTGCGCGCGATGGAAAAGAATGGTATGGAGACGTACGATATTCCAGCGTTCCTGCGCAAGCAAGCGGATTAAGGTGATCTGATGTCAGTAAAGATGACGGCGGCCTGAGGGCCGCCGTTTTTTTTGCCGGCTTTTGACTTTTGACTTTGCCTTTCCGGCCATTTTCTGCACAAATACGGCAAGTCAGGCATACTATCGCGCAGTGTCGGCATCATGCCGGCAGAACCCTCAACCGACAGTACACAAGGAGTCAACATGACCATCAAGATCGGCGACACCCTGCCAGAAGGCACCCTGGCCGAATTCATCGAAAGCGAAACCGAAGGTTGCGCACTGGGCCCGAACACGTTCAATGTGCAAGACCTGGTCAAGGGCAAGAAGATCGCCATCTTCGGCCTGCCAGGCGCCTACACCCCGACCTGCTCCGCACAGCACGTGCCAGGCTACGTGCAGCACGCTGCCGACCTGAAAGCCAAGGGCGTCGATGAAATCTGGTGCATCTCCGTCAACGATGCGTTCGTGATGGGCGCCTGGGGCCGCGACCAGAAAGCCACCGGCGTCGTGCGCATGATGGCTGACGGCAATGCTGCCTACAGCAAGGCACTGGGCCTGGACGCCGATTTCTCCAAGCACGGCATGGGCACGCGCTCGCAGCGCTACTCGATGCTGGTCGACAATGGCGTCGTGACGCAATTGAACGTCGAGCAAGGCGGTAAGTTTGAAGTGTCGAATGCCGAGACGCTGCTGGGCCAGCTGGCTTAAGCAGAGCGCTGGCTGGGTAGGCCTGTGTCGGTCGGCGTAGGTCGGCTTAGCGCAGCGTAAGCCGACGTGCTACGTTCGTACCGCGTTTGCTTCAGCATTGTTGGATTACGCGCGCTGCGCTAATCCAACCTACCCAACCTACCCAAGCTACGCAATAAAAAACGGCGCCATCGGCGCCGTTTTGACGTTTACTGTACCGACGGTTTCGTTGCCTCGAACATAGCCGCATCGATGCTGAACGAATAGTCGTCCTGCAGCGCGAAATACCGGCGCGCTTCCTCGGGCGCGCCATCGAACAGGTTGCGGATGGCTGCCACTCTTTCGCTTGGTGTGCGCATGCGCGCCACCCATTCGTCGAACTGCATCGTCAGTTTCCACACGCTGCGCAAGCTGTGCGTGAATCCCGCGTTGTTGAATTTGGCGCCCCATTCGCAGGTGCGGTAGTCGCGCACGTGGGAAGCATCGCGCAGCATTTCCACCGCCTGCAAGGTGCTGTCGTACAGGGCTGTCTTTGGCGCGACGATGTCGACCACCAGCAAGGTGCCGTTCGGACGCAGCACGCGCCACGCTTCCGCGAGGGCCGCAGCCACGTCGTTCCAGTGGTGCGCGGAAAAGCGCGTGACGACCATGTCGAAGCTGGCGTCGGCAAACGGCAGGCGCGCCACGTCGCCCTGTTGCGTGCTGATGTTGTGCAAGCCGCGCTGCACCTTCGCGTGGTCGACGACGTCGAGCATGGGCTGCGCCAGGTCGTAGGCGACCACCGATTGCGCCACGGGGGCGACGGCAAAGCTGGCGTGGCCGGCGCCGCAGCCCAGGTCCAGGACGACGGTCTTGCCGTGGCGGCGCGCGCATTCCTGCATCAGCACCAGGTCGGCGCCTTGCGCGTGGACGGCGCTGCTCAGGTAGGCGTTGGCCGTTTTGCCAAACTGTTCGGTAACGACATCGTGCTGCTGCATGGTTTTCTCCTGTTGATGGGTGAGTTCCTGCAGAATAAGGATAAAATTATCCTGTAACAAGACCATAACTTATACTGGTATATTCACTACCATGCATCCATGTCATGTCGAATAAACTTGCTGAATTCATCCGCGCCAGGCGCGAAGCCGTCACCCCCGTCATGGCTGGCTTGCCCGGCGGCGGGCGGCGGCGCACGCCGGGCTTGCGGCGCGAAGAGTTGGCGCAGCTGTGCGACGTCAGTCCCACGTGGCTGACGTGGCTGGAGCAGGGGCGGCCCGTGTCGGCGTCGGCCAAGATGCTGGCCCGCCTGGCGCAGGTGCTGCAGCTGAGCGCGGCCGAGCGCGCCTATCTGTTCGAGGTGGCCGACAAGCATGACCCCAGCCACGCGACAGGCGAGGGCGGTGGGCCTGCCAGCGCCGAACTGGCCGCCATCGTGTCCGCCATTGACGCGCCCGCCTACATCCTCGACCGCGCATGGAACGCCGTGGCGTGGAACGGCGCGGCGTCCACCTTGTTTGCGGGCTGGCTGCAGGCCGGGGACGGCGCACCGAACCAGCTGCGCTTCATGTTCCTGGAGCCTGGAGCGCGCGACCTGGTCGTCGGCTGGCCCGAGCGGGCACAGCGGCTGGTGGCGGAGTTCCGCGCCGATATCGGCCGGCAGGCGGACCAGGCGCCGCTGGCCGGCCTGATCGCGGAACTGGCCGGCGCCAGCCTGGAATTCCGGCTGTGGTGGAGTGCGCAGCAAGTACTGGGGCGCGATGGCGGCTTGCGCAGCTTCCAGCATCCGCTGCAGGGTGCGCTCAGTTTCAATCAGGTGACCTTGCACCTGGCGCGCCAGCATGAACTGAAGCTGGTGATGCTGTTGCCTGTGTCGTAGACGTCACTCGCGTGCTTGCCAGGTCCCGGCGTGCTCGTGCCGCTCTGCACCTGCAATGCGCGCTTGCATGGCTGCTGTCATGTGGACATTGCGCTGGGCGTCAACCATCAGCACTTCTTTCAGGTCGAGTTTTTCCGCCATCGCTTGCCAGTCTCGGGGGCCGGTGATGAACAGCGGTTTGGAGTGGCCGTCCGAGCGCAGGCCAGGGGCGCGGCCGCCGCTGGCGATGATGGTGACCGAAGCGACCAGATCGATCGGGTAGCCGCTGCGCGGGTCGATGATGTGCGGGCGGCGCTTGCCGTCCTTCATGAAGTAGCGTTCATAGTCACCGCTGGTGCCGATCGCTTCGTTGTCGCGCAAAGCGATCTGCGCAACTGTCCCGGCGCCACGCGGATCACGGATGCCGACCTGCCACGGTCGTTCACCGGGCTGGCCTATGGCGATGACGTTGCCACCGATGTTGACCAGCGCCGCCTTGACGTGCGCTTCGCGCAGCAGCGCGGCGGCGCGGTCGAGCGCGTAACCTTTGGCGTAGCCGCCGAGGTCGATCATGACGGCAGGGTTGACGCTGCTGATGATGTTGCCGTTGTAGCGCAGGTCGGACAGCGATGGCCGCGCGTCGACCCAGCGCTTGATCTCGGCGGCCGGCGGTCCCTGCGCGCCGATGTCGTTTTTCTGGAAGCCCCACAGCCTGATCAGATGCCCAATGGTGGGGTTGAACAGCAGGCCGGAACGCACTGACAGCTTCTCGGCCGATTTTAGCAGGCCGACCATTTCAGCGTCGGCGCGCATTGGCTCGCCTTTGGCGATGCTGTCGTTGAGGGCGGTGAGCATGCTTGGCTCCCACGCGTGGAATTTACGGTGCAGGCGATCGAATTCTCTCAACACCTCGGCGCCAAGCAGATCGGCGCGCTGCTGCGAACCACCGTAGATGGTGATGTCGACCGTGGTGCCGAACACGTGGCCCCGGGTTTTGTAGAGGCGTTCCTCGCCGGAACAAGCAGTCAGGAACAGCAGTAGCGCCAGCAGCGTGCGGGTAAACATGGAATGTCTCCGGGTGTGGCCGCCGCGCGCAGGCGGCGGCCAGCAGTCTTAATTGCTCTTGGCGACCATGTAGTCGACCAGTGCTTTCACTTCATCATCCTTCAGGCCTGGATTGCCGCCGCGTGGCGGCATCATTTTCACGCCGTTGATGGCGCTCAGGTACAGCGCCGGCTTGCCTTTGGCGATACGCGGTTTCCATCCCGCCTTGTCGCCAACCTTGGGCGCGCCCATGATGCCGCTGCCGTGGCAGGCCAGGCAGGTGGTGGAGTAGGTTTTCTCAACCTTGGCGGCGTCCGGCGCGGCGGCGGCGCTGGTGGCAGAGGTGATGGCTGCCAGCATTGCTGCCAGTGCAAGTAGTTTCTTCATGGTCTGTCTCTTTTCAAAAGTAAGTCGGCAAATGCCGGGGTAAAAACGGACCGGCGCTTTCCGCCGAACGGCAATGCCGGCCCAGGCGGTGGTGTTTCAATGCGCCATGGCGTGCGTCGGCATGGCGCCGCTGGCTTCGTTCAGCAGGGCCGGCGTGATCTGCTTGAAGCGCAGCACGCGGCCGCCTTCCTTGCGAACAAACGCTTCCGCGTCCACCTGCCGGCTGAACGAGGCGATGGCCGGGCCCATCGAGCCCTGCGCCTTGCTGCCTAATACATAGAGCGCGTCGTGTGCCCCGATCCAGTGGCCGTGCGGCTGTTGCCAGTTGGCGCTGCCCATGTCCTGCACGTAGAAGGCGCTGGTGGCGCGACGCTGTTCCGGCGCCAGCATTTCACCGAGCAGTTCTTTTACGTCACAGAAGTAGCTGGTCTTGCCGTCGGCGAAGCGAACCTGCGCTTTCGGCCCAGGGAAGTCGCGCAGCAGCATGCCGTCCAGCGCACACGCGGCTTCGTCGGACGGATCAATGGCTGGCAGGTTGGTGGCGCTGTACGTGCAGGCGGCCAGCGCAAGGGTGGCCAGTGCGGCCAGCGCGCTACTGCGCAGGTGGAAAATAGTCATGAAAATCTCCTGAGTGCGATAGAAAACGGTAAAAAAATCCAGGCTAGCATCACGCCCGACAGCAGCGCCGGGTGGGTCCAGCCTTGCGGCATCACGGTGGCCAGGCCATACATGGCTTGCGCCTGGTCCGAGCTGAACACGTTCAGCAGGCGAAATACGTCGGCCGGGTTCAGCATCAGCATGGCGGCGAACAGGCCGCTACCGAGCTGGCCCTGGCTGAGCACCATCACCCCCATCAGCAGCAGGTCGAACACCAGCACGAACAGGAACCACAGCGCCAGTGCAATGCCGCTGGCGCGGACGCGGTCGCGGGTGCTGACCGATACCAGCATGGCAATGCTGAGGAAGGCCAGTCCCATCAGCACGGCGCTGGCGACGAATTGGGCGTAGCGCCAGCCCTCGGCCACAGTCAGTTGCGAGAACAGCGGCAGCAGGCCGGCGCCAAAGCCGATCGCGGTGGCGCTGGTGAGCGCCGCCGCCAGGCCGAGATACTTACCGAGCAGCACTTCCAGCGGCGTCACCGGCATCGACAGCAGCAGTTCCAGCGCGCCGCGCTCACGCTCGCCGACAATCGCGTCATAGCCGAGTATCAGGGCGATCAGCGGCACCAGATAGATCACCAGGCTGGACAGGCTGGCGATAGTGGCGTCGATGCCGTGGAAACCAACCTGTCCCTGCTGGGCTGCGCCGAAGTAGGCGATGGCCAGCGCGAAGAAGGCAAACACCAGCGCCACGGCCAGCACCCAGCGGTTGCGCAGCCGCTCACGCCATTCTTTTGCGGCCAGCACGCCGACCTGGCGCCATTCAATGCGTGCGCGCATGAGTGCCTCCGTAGCCGAGAAATACTTGTTCCAATGTCGATTCCTGAATCGCGATGTCGTCGGCGCAAGCGGCCAGCTGGCGCAGCACCGCCATCTTGTCGGCCCTGGCGCAGCGCACGTGCAGCTGTTCGCCATGCACCTCCAGCGCCAGCTCCAGCGGCAACGCGGCCAGCGCCGCGCGCACGCCCGCCTGCAGCGCAGGCGCAATCGTGGCGGTAATGGTCAGCATCCGGGGCGCATGGGTACCCGTCCGCAACTGCCTCAGCGTGCCTTGCGCGGCCACCGTGCCGCTCTGCATGATGAGCAGCTGGTCGACCCTGTGCTCGATCTCTGCCAGGATGTGTGAGGTGATGACGATGGTGGCGCCGCGGTCCTGCGCGGTGCGCAAGATGGCGTAAAAGTCGGCGATGCCTTGCGGGTCCAATCCGTTGGTCGGCTCATCGAGGAAGATCAGGTCCGGCTCGCCCAGCAGAGCCTGCGCCAGGCCGAGCCGCTGGCGCATGCCCTTGGAGTACCCCTGTACCGGCCGCGCGGCGGCATGCGTCAGGCCCACCAGGTCGAGCAACGGTGCGCAAGCAGCGCGCGCAATGTGCTTCAAGTCCGCAAAAAAGTGCAGTACTTCCTGGCCACTCAGGTTATCGTAGGTGAGAAAACTTTCCGGCAGATAGCCGACGCGCCGGCGCGTCTGGCGAAAGGCAGGTTCGGCCGCGTTCTGGCCCAGTACGTGCAGCGTGCCGGCGCAGGGCGTGATCAGACCGAGCATCAGCTTGAATAGCGTGCTCTTGCCGGCGCCATTGTGGCCGATCAGGCCGAACATGGCGCCATGGGCGATGTCAAAGCTGACGTCCTGCAGCACTGTGAGCGCGCCGTAGCGATGCCGGATGCCGCGCAGGCTGACGGCGGCTTCAGTTGTATTCGATGCGGGGAGCGATGTCATTCCATTTCTTCCAATTCTGTGAGAGCGGGCGCATGCGCGGATGGCGGTCGACTACGCTTGGCGCGCGCAGCAGCGGAAACTGACGCGCGGCAAAGCGCAGCGTCTGCAGCGCGGGGCTGGCGCCGAGCAGCTTGAGCAGCGGGTATTGCCAGTTCAGACGGTCAACCAGGTCGTTCGCTTCATACGCCACGTCACCCTGGCCGTCGCCGTTCTGGTCCCAGCCGTTGTAATTGCTCCAGTAGTTGCCTTCCTGTTTGCCCCATTCGACATCGCGCGCGGCAACAAAGCGCACCTGCTCCTGGTTGCCGATGAAGTCGTTGCCATCGACTTGGTTGTTCGACGAGCCGGCCGACAGGTGCACGCCGGTGCGGTTATTGATGATCAGGTTGTGGCGCAGCGTGTTGTACTCGGCGTCATAGATGAAAAAACCACGGTCGTTGCCGGCCACCACGTTGTCTTCGATCAGCGAGTCCTGGATGGTGCGCAGCATGATGCCGTGATCGGTATTGCCCCACGCGATATTGCGGCGCACGGTCAGGCTGCGCACCTCCATCAGCGCCAGCCCGGCCCGGCTCAGATATACCTCGTTGTCTTCCCAAGTACTGTGGTGGGTGTTCATGTAGTGCGTGCCGTAGCGGACATGGTGGATGCGGTTGTGGCGAAATTGCGCGTCGCGCGAGACGTCGACATAGATGCCGTCGCGCGTGCCGCTGATTTCGTTGCCGGTGACGCGCGCTCCGCGCGTGTCGTACACCTGGATGCCATTGCCGCGCTGCGCCGACTGCAGGTCGCGCCGGCCGGTGATGGTGTTGTTCAGCAAGCGCGCATCGTCAACGCCTTGCAGCCAGATGCCGAACAGGTTGGCGACCAGTCGACAGTTGTTGATCTGTACGCGATGCGCGCCAGGTACGATATAAATGCCGGCGTTCTGCGCAGTGAGGTCCGCGCCGCTGTCGATCACGACCAGGCCGATCAGGGTGACGTCGGGGGCGGTGATGCGGATGGTGTCGCCGTGCCCTCGGCCGCTGATGGTGGGATGGCTGCGCCCTTGCAGCGTCAGCGCCTTGTCGACCAGCACGTGTTCGTTATACCTGCCGGGTGCGATCAGCAGTGTGTCGCCTTTCTGCGCACTGGCGATGGCCGCATTGATCGACGTGCCCGGCGCCACTTCCAGCACGGCGGCGGCCAGGCCAGGCCCATAGCCGGCCAATATGACTGCCAGCACCAGCGCGCGCATCAGCGCCAGCAGGGTGGAAGGCGCCAGCCTCATGCGTCTTCCTTGCCTTGCGACGGCAGCGTTGAGCGCAAGCTGTCGAGCGTAAGGAAGTAGCCGTCGGCGCCGATACGCGTCAGCGCTTCGCCCTTGGCAGCTCGCCGCTTGCGCTCTTTCACCAGGGGTGGACAGGCGTGATCGTCGTAGTACATCACCATGCAGTCCAGGCACAGCATGCATTCCATCTGATCGATTTTGCCTTGGCTGTCGATGGCGTGCGAGCCGCAACCGGCGGCGCAGGCGTGGCAGCTGGTGCATTCTGCCTTGCGCTTCAGACCGAACAGACGGAACTTGCCGGGCAGCGCCAGGCCCGCGCCCATCGGGCACAGGTATTTGCAGTAGGGGCGCTCGCTGAACAGCGACAGGCCCAGAATGGCGCCGATAAAGAGCCAGAATGGCCAGCTGCGGTTCCATACGCCGACCAGGAAAGTGGTCTTGAAGGGTTCGATTTCGGCCAGATGTTCGGCCGTCTCCATTGAGAACAGGGATACGCCGATCAGGCCGAAGAAGATGACGTACTTCAGCCAGCGCAGCTTGTCGTGCAGTGGTTTTGGCAGCAGTTTCTGCCAGCGTTTCAGGCCGATGGCGGAACCGAGTTTCAGCATCAGGTGCTGCAGCGAGCCGAATGGACATAACCAGCCGCAGAACAGGCCGCGTCCCCAGATCAGCACCGTGATGATGATGAACCACCAGAACAGGAAGATGAAGGGATCGGACAGGAACAGCTCCCAGCGCCATTGATGGATCAGCGAATGGAGCCAGGTCATGATCTGCGTGATGCTGGGCTGCGCCTTCAGGTAGAAACCGATGAAGCCGGCGCTGATGATCCACAGCACCAGCCGCGGCCAGCTGATCAAAGGCTTGTGCTTGCGCGTCGATGCACGCACCAGCCGGTCGCGTCGTGCGTACCAGATGGCGGTAAACAACAGGGTGGCGACGAAGAAGCCGATTTGCGCAATCCGGTCCAGCCAGATGTTTTGCCACGCCGGGCGCGCCGTCACCACTTTCGGATGGCCGCCTTCCAGATAGCGGGCCGGCAGCCAGTATGTCTGGTCGTAGTGGGTGAAGGTCTTGGCGCCCTTGGCGTCCAACTGATTGACCAGCAGCGTCAGCGTCCAAGGCCACGCCGGATTGAAGTGTTTCGAGCGGACGATGAAGATGCCCGATTCGCGGTATTGGGGCACATCGCCGGGCTGCAGGTGATACAGATTGAGATAGTCGGTATCGCGGAAGGTGTAGGTTTCAGGATCTTGCCGCACCTGGATGCGGTCGTAGATGCCGCCGCGCACAAAGCCCGAGCCCTTGAACGAGGTCTGGCCGCTGGCGATGACGAAGATCGCATGCTCGTCCGGCTTGAGGTCGCGCATCAGGCGCTGGTAGTTGTCCTCGCCCAGCAGGCTGTTGCCCAGCGTCGGCGTGTTGAGGTAGCCGAAGTAGAGATCGATGTAGTCGCCGCGTGCGCTGTCGGCGCCGACTTCGCGCGCGGTGATCGTCAGGCGGCCGACCGAGCCCTCGTCGGCCAGCTTGCCCCAGTTGAGGCGCTCGTCGAGCGGCGTGAAGCGGGCTGGCGGCCGCGCCGCCGCAGTGAAGATGCCGACCTGGCGGCCGATCTCATAGGCGCTGCGGGAAATTACCTGGTTCTCGGCGATGGCCGTCACGGTGGCGCCGCTGATCGCGTCCAATCCCACGCTGCCATCGCCGCCACGGCCAATTTCCAGCCTGGCGTCACCGCGCAGGCCGACATATTGTCCGATGAACTTGAGCAGCGCCGATTCCGGTATGCCGGCCAGCAGGATCGGTTCGGAATGCTTGATCACGCGCACGCCGGTAATGATGCCTGCGGTGTCCATGCCGATCAGTGTAATGACCGGCTTGCCGGAATAGGCTGGAATGTCCACCACGTCGGTTGACAGGAAAACGTAGCCAACGAGCTTGCCGCCGGTGTCCAGCGCTTGCACATAGCGTGGAGAACCCATGCGCTGCGAGAAGCGCTGCGCTTGCGGCATCACGTCGCGGCAGGCGGCATGCGCGCACAGGTCGGCGCCGTGCAACAGTTCGGAGGAAAGTTCAGCGTCGTAGATGTTGGCGGCGGCGATGGGCGGTGCCAGCATAGCCAGTAACATCAAGCACGACGCCAGCGAATTGAACAAGGTTTTTAAAGTAGTCGTCATGAGAATATGCCATGCCGGCTGACGCATCAGCCGGCATGGACTTGCGGGACAACTCAGGCTTCAACCAGGAAACGGCTACGCATTTCCAGATGCAGGGCGTGGCAGAAGTGCGTGCAATACAACCAGAACGCACCGGCGTGATCGGCCTTGAAAGTGACCGACTTGGTTTCCTGCGGATTGACGATAAAGTTGATGTTGTAGGTCGGGATGGCGCAACCGTGGGTTAAATCTTCGACCTTGTCGTAGTTGGTCAGGGTGAGCGTGACTTCATCGCCTTTTTTGACCTTGATGACCGGCATGCTGAACGCCGGCGCTTGCGACATCAGACGCACATGCACCTTGTTGCCCTTGCGCTCGATGCCGGCGTTTTCCGGCGTGACGGCATTCGGGAAGTCGGTCATGGTGTGGATCTGGCGCGTCTTGACCACGTCGCGGCGCACGATAATGCCATCGTGCGGTTCCGGGTAGGCAGTGTGATCGGCTATCAGCTTCATGCTGGCGCCGCTGATGTCCACCAACTGTTCGGTTTCAGGATGCAGCGGGCCGACTGGCAGGAAGCGGTCCTTGGAGAACTTGTTGCCGGAGTTGAGGTATTTGCCGTCAGCTTCCCTGGTTTCACCCATCGATGAGTAGTTATGGCCCGGCTGGTAGTGCACGTCCAGCTTCTCGATGATGACCTTGGCGTTTTTGTCGCCCTTGAACTGGGCAATGGCTGCATCCACATTCCATTTGACGGCTTGGCTGTCGAGGAACAGCGAGGTATAGGCGTTGCCCCTGCCGTCGAAGGCGGTGTGCAGCGGGCCGAGGCCGATTTCCGGTTCGGCCACCACGGTGTCGCGCGGATCCTTGACGTTACCGTCGAACCACTGCAGCACCTTGCTCAATTCAATCACGGTGGCGGTCGGCGACAGCTTGCCGGAGCAGACGAAGTATTTTCCGTCCGGGCTGGCGTTGACGCCATGCGGGTTCTTGCTGACCGGGACGTACAGCGAGATCGCGCTTTTCGGATCGGCGTTGGCAGCCTTGCGGCCATCGACCACGGGGACCTTGGAACTGCCGATGGTGGTGAACTTGCCTGCCTTGACCAAGGCCTCGACGCGTTCGATATGCAGGAACACGCAGGCATCGCGCTCGGCCGCCATCATGCCGTTCAGGTCGGCGGCGTTTTCCACGTTGTACTGGTTGCAGGCGGCCAGCTTGCCGTCGTACGAGGTGGCGCACAGATCCATATTGCCGTCAACGCGCACCTGCCACATCACTTCCATGGTCTCTGCGCTGACGCAGCTGAACAACGCACCCCACTTGTCCGGATTGTCCAGGTCGCGGCCGTCGTTCGGCAGCGGGATATGGAATTCGGCGCCGCAGAACACGCGGGTGGTGTAGTCAATCTTCTGGTCGACCGGATCGCGCTTGTCAGGGAACAGGCCGTGGAAGCCGGCCACATTCGGCAGTTCGGTGATCTTGTCGCATTCCATGGTGTCCATGCGGATGCGCGCCACGCGTGAATGCAGCTTGTCGTTGATGAACAGCCAGCGGCCGTCATACGTGCCGTTCTTGTAGCTGCCGTGGACGTGGTGGGTGTCGCCGGTGATGTATTTCAGCGTGCCGTCGGGCTTGGTGCCGATGATGGCTTTCGATTCATTGGTAATACCCCAGCCGACCATGCAATCGACGTTGAACACCGGGATGCGCTTGAGCGTGCGTCCGGAAGGCAGGCCGAGCACCCGCGCTTCGCCCGAATGGCCGGAACTGATGAAAGCATAGTAGTCGTCCAGCTGGCCTGGCGCGATCTCGGTGCCGTGATGTGCGGCCGGTGCGGCAGCGCTCTTGCCACCGGCGGCAGCTTCCTCCTTGCAGCCGGCCAGGCCCAACGTGACGCCTGCCAGGCCCAGTGCGGCGCTCTTGCCGAGAAAGCCGCGGCGGCTCGACGGCGTGTCGTTGGTGGTATCTATCTTCTTGCTGTCCATCTCTCGTTCTCCATCGTTGCAAAATTATAAACAAGCATTTTACATGCATCTTTTAAAAAAACGATGACGTGGATCAAGCATTTCAGGCACCGCCGCCGCGATTGCGGCAGTACTTGATCCAGGCACTGTTTTCGTCGTCGCCCCTGATGAGCTGGCCGGCTTGCTATAATCAATCCCGGCAGCGCCTCCGCTGTGCTGGCTCCGGACGTCGCCATAATGACGTTCCCAGTGGTCCGCCCCGGACCGGTCGTCAAGGAGCATTCCCTGTCTTCTCGTCAAGAAAATCTGCACAGCATCTATGCGATGCTGATTGCGGTCGCCATGTTCTCGTGCATGGATACCGCCATGAAGCTGCTGTCTGCCCATTATCCCGCCACGCAGGTCACGGCGATGCGCTCGCTCAGTTCGTTGCCACTGCTGTGCGGCTACATGCTGTACCGCGGTGCGTTCAAGGGCATCTTCCGCATACGCTGGCCAATGCACCTGTTGCGCGCCGCACTCGGCATCGCCATGCTGACCACCTTTGCCTTCGGGCTGAAGTCGCTGTCGCTGGCCGAGGCATATTCGATCTTCTTCATCGCGCCGGCTTTGATCACGGCGCTGTCGGTGTGGGTGCTGAAGGAGCACGTGGGCCGCGGGCAGTGGGTGGCGATTGGCGTCGGCCTGCTGGGCGTGCTGGTGGTGCTGCGCCCCGAAGGCACCGGCTTCCTATCGCTGGGCGGGCTGGCGATTCTGGTGGCAGCTGCCTGCTACGCCGTGTCGGCCATCAGCGCGCGCGTGCTGGCGCGCACCGACAGCACTGAGGCGATGATGTTCTGGCTGCTGACGCTGATGTCGATTGGCGCAGTAACGCTGGCGTGGAATATCTGGGTGCCTGTGCGTGCCGAACACGGCTCGATCTTGATGGTGCTGGCGCTGTCAGGCTTCTTCGGGCAGTTGGCGATCACCAAGGCCTTCAGCACCGGCAAGGCGTCAATCGTGGCGCCGTTCGAGTACACGGCGCTGGCCTGGGGCGTGGCGATAGACTGGCTGCTGTGGCAGGCGCTGCCGGATCGCTATACCTTGTTTGGCGCGGCGATCATTATCGCCAGCGGCATCTACCTGGTGCGGCGCGAAGCCGTGCATGTGGAAAGTGAGCATCCCTAGCATTTCTTTGCCGGTCAGCATTCCACGCCGCAACTGGATATAATCGTGCCATGTTAAAACAACGCACTATCAAACAACAGGTCCGCACCATCGGTGTCGGTTTGCATTCCGGCACCAAGGTCGAGCTGATCCTGCGTCCTGCCGCGATCGATACGGGCATCGTGTTTCGCCGCATCGACCTCGATCCCATCGTCGAGTTTCCCGCCAGCGCCATGGCCGTGGGCGATACGCGCATGGCTTCCGTGCTGATCAAGGATGGCGCCAGGGTTTCCACCGTAGAACATCTGATGTCGGCGGCGGCGGGCCTGGGGATCGACAATATGTATATCGACGTGAATGCGGAAGAAATTCCCATCATGGACGGTTCCGCCTCGTCCTTCGTCTACCTGCTGCAGCAGGCTGGCGTGGAAGAGCAGCAGGCGGCGAAGAAATTCATCAAGGTCGTCAAGCCCGTGGAAGTGCGTCACGGCAAGGGTGACGCGGAGAAATGGGCGCGCTTGTCGCCATACGACGGTTTCAAGCTTGATTTCTTCATCGAATTCAACCATCCGGCCGTCGATGGCACGATGCAGCGCGCCTCGGTCGACTTTGGCGACGTGTCGTATGTGCACGACGTGGCGCGCGCGCGTACCTTCGGTTTCATGCAGGACGTGGAAAGCTTGCGCGGCATGGGCCTGGCCCGTGGCGGTTCGCTGGAAAACGCCATCGTCATGGACGAGTACCGCATCCTCAACGCGGATGGCTTGCGCTATGAAGACGAGTTCGTGCGCCACAAGATCCTCGACGCCATCGGCGACCTGTACCTGGTGGGCCACCCCTTGCTCGCCTACTACACGGCGCACAAGTCGGGCCACGCGCTGAACAACCAGCTGCTGCTGGCGCTGCTGGAGCAGCCCGATGCGTATGAAATCGTGTCATTCGACACGAACGAGGCGGCGCCGCAATCCTACCTGCGTCAAATGGAGCGCGAGTGGTCGCTGACGTAGGTTGGATTAGCGGGGCGACGCCCCGCGTAATCCGACAACCATGTTGGCACTGATCGTGGTGTTGTCGGATTACGGCCCGAAGGGCCTAATCCGACCTACGCGATATGCGTTAATTTAGCGCCGTTATTCTCAGTCCTTCGGTTCGCGGTGGTGGCGCACCATATTGCGCAGCGCCGCGATCAATTGCTCGTTCTGTTTCGACGCGGGCAGGGCCGTGCTCAGCTCTTCCAGGGCCGACATGGCTTTTTCCGGCAAGACCAGCGCCCGCGTATGCACGATGGGCGCGATGCTCTTGATGACTTGCACTTTCAGCTTGATGCCTGAAATCTGCCAGCCCTTTCTTTCCAGTTCCCCTTGCAACTTCGGCAATTGCTGTTTGAGCTTGGCTGCCAGCGCCGCGTTTGGCGTGGCCAGCACCAGTTGGCCGCCTTCGAATTGCAGGATGTCGCAATGCTCGAACATGGCCGGCAAGGCCTTGGCGCAGTCTTTTTGCAAGGCGGCCAGGCGCGTGACGGTAGGCATCAATGAGGCCATCGTCGCGTTGCCGCGCAGAAAATCGGTTGCGCCCGTGACGGCCGGGCCTGAACGGGCAAAGCCGTAGCCGCGGCGCGGCGCCGGAGAATAAGTGGGAGTTCGCATGGCCGAAACATAGCACACTCGCCCGTGCATGACGAGTGCGGCGGCGGGTGCGGCGCAGGCGGGTGGGCCGTATTGCCTTACAGTATGGAAAATGTCCGCAATTTCTGCCATTTGTTTGTCATTAAGCTATTGTTATATGGCGCATTACCCCAACCATGTCGGGAACGCATGATAAAATCATCGTCTTTTGCCATAGTCGAACTCCGTGCGGTGACGCGATACCTACCTCGTTGTTCCCTACCGAGCTTTTTTTAACGGCGTTTTTTCAAGAATTCAAGCATGTCATTACTGACCCAGATTTTCGGTAGCCGCAACCAGCGGCTGCTCAAGCAATACCAAAAAACGGTACGCGAGATCAATGCGCTCGAGCCGGCCATCGAAAAGCTGTCGGATGCCGAGCTGCAAGCGAAGACGCCTGCCTTCAAGGAACGTATCGCCGCTGGCGAATCGCTCGATGCCTTGTTGCCGGAAGCATTTGCCGTCTGCCGCGAGGCCAGCAAGCGCGTCTTGCGCATGCGCCATTTCGACGTGCAGATGATCGGCGGCATGGTCTTGCATTTCGGTAAGATCGCGGAAATGGGCACGGGCGAGGGCAAGACCCTGATGGCAACCTTGCCAGCCTACCTGAATGCCCTGTCGGGCAAGGGCGTGCATATCGTCACCGTCAATGATTACCTGGCGCAGCGCGATGCCGAGACCATGGGCCGCCTGTATGCATGGCTGGGCCTGTCGACTGGCGTGAACATGTCGCAGATGGAGCACAGCGCCAAGCAGCAGGCGTACAACTCCGACATCACCTATGGCACGAACAATGAATTCGGTTTCGACTTCTTGCGCGACAATATGGTCTACGAAGCGCGCGAACGCGTGCAGCGCAGCCTGAACTTCGGCATCGTCGATGAAGTCGATTCGATCCTGATCGATGAAGCGCGTACGCCGCTGATCATTTCGGGCCAGGCCGAGAACCATACGGACCTGTATCACAAGATCAATGAAGTGCCTGCGCGCCTGACTCTGCAGATCGGCGAAGAAACGCCGGACGGCAAGGGCAAGGTTGATGTGCCGGGCGACTACACCAAGGATGAAAAAGCGCACCAGGTGCTGCTGACGGAAGCGGGCCACGAAAAGGCCGAAGGCATCCTGATGGAAATGGGCCTGCTGCCGGAAGGCGCGTCGCTGTACGATTCGGCCAACATCACCCTCGTGCACCACCTGTATGCTGCCCTGCGCGCGCATGCGCTGTACTTCAAGGATCAGCACTATGTGGTGCAGAACAATGAAGTGGTGATCGTCGATGAATTCACGGGCCGTCTGATGACGGGCCGCCGCTGGTCCGATGGCTTGCACCAGGCCGTCGAAGCGAAAGAAGGCGTCAAGATCCAGAACGAGAACCAGACCCTGGCCTCGATCACCTTCCAGAACTACTTCCGCATGTACGCCAAGCTGGCCGGCATGACCGGTACGGCCGATACCGAAGCGTACGAATTCCAGGAAATCTACGGCCTGGAAACGGTCGTGATCCCGCAAAACCGTCCGCTGCAGCGCAAGGACCGCCAGGATCAGGTCTACAAATCGTCGGCGGAAAAATACAACGCGATGTTGAACGACATCCGCGACTGCTACGAGCGCGGCCAGCCCGTGCTGGTCGGTACGACCTCGATCGAGAACTCGGAACTGCTGTCGGGCATCCTGACCAAGGCCGGTTTGCCGCACAACGTGCTGAACGCGAAGCAGCATGCGCGCGAAGCGGAAATCATCGCCCAGGCAGGCCGTCCGAAAGCCATCACCATCGCCACCAACATGGCCGGTCGCGGTACGGACATCGTGTTGGGTGGTAACGTCGAGAACCAGATCAAGTTCATCGAAGCCAATGCTGAACTGAGCGACGCCGACAAGGCAGCCCAGTCGCAGACCTTGCGCGATGAATGGCAATCCCTGCACGACCACGTGGTCAATGCGGGCGGCTTGCACATCATTGGCACCGAACGCCACGAATCGCGCCGCGTCGACAATCAACTGCGTGGCCGTGCCGGCCGCCAGGGCGATCCGGGTTCGTCGCGCTTCTACCTGTCGCTCGACGACGCGCTGCTGCGCATCTTCGCCGGCGACCGCGTGCGCGCCGTGATGGACCGTCTGAAAATGCCGGAAGGCGAACCGATCGAGGCAGGCATCGTCTCGCGTTCGATCGAATCTGCCCAGCGCAAGGTCGAAGCGCGCAACTTCGACATCCGCAAGCAATTGCTGGAATACGATGACGTCGCCAACGACCAGCGTAAAGTCATCTACCAGCAGCGTAACGAGCTGCTGGAAACGACCGACATCTCGGACATGATCGCTTCCCTGCGCCACGGCGTGTTCACCGACCTGGTGCACGAGTACGTGCCGCACGAATCGGTGGAAGAGCAGTGGGATATCAAGGGCCTGGAAAACACCTTGGCCAGCGAATGGCAGCTGGACTTGCCGCTGCAGCAATTGCTGGAAGCCGATTCGACCCTGACGGACGACGAGATCCTGGAAAAAGTGCTGGCCGCGGCCGATGCCGTGTACCAGTCGAAGATCGACATCGTCGGCAAGGAATCGTTTGGCGGCTTCGAGCGCAATGTCATGCTGCAAAGCGTGGACAGCCACTGGCGCGAACACTTGGCGGCACTCGATCACCTGCGCCAGGGTATTCACCTGCGCGGCTATGCGCAGAAGAACCCGAAACAGGAATACAAGCGCGAAGCGTTTGAACTGTTTGGCCAGATGCTCGACATGATCAAGAACGACGTCACGAAACACGTGATGACGGTACGCATCCAGTCGCGCGAAGAAGTCGATGCGGCCGAACAGGCGATGCAGCAGTCGCACGTGGAAAACGTGCACTACCAGCACGCCGAATTCGACCCGAATGCGGCGCCGGAAGAACTGCTGGCGCCTGCGGCCGGCGGCAACATGGACAACGTTGACGACATGAGCGTGAGCATGGGCGTCAAAGTGGGCCGTAACGACCCATGCCCTTGCGGCAGCGGTAAAAAATACAAAGCTTGCCACGGCAAGCTGGCATAAGGCGGTTTCACAGCCTGAACAAAAACGGAGACCGCGGTCTCCGTTTTTTTATGCCTTTTCAATTTGCAGGCGTGCATGTGTGGGCGCGCATGCTCACCGGCGCCGCGAAGGCGCTACAATAGCGCTTCCATTTTCCCTTGCAGAAGAACTCACCATGGCCGTCAATTCTCCCAAGCCCGTCGCCGCCGACTTGAAAGCCGTCGCCGGCATTGAAATCGGTGTTGCCGAAGCCGGCATCAAGAAACCCAACCGCAAGGATTTGCTGGTATTGAAACTGGCGCCGACGGCCACCGTGGCCGGCGTGTTCACATTGAACCGCTTCTGCGCCGCGCCCGTGCAAATTTCGAAAGCCAACCTGGCGGCCGTGACGGCCGGCGCCGCGCCGATCCGCGCGCTGCTGGTCAATACGGGCAACGCGAATGCGGGCACGGGCGAATCGGGCCTGGCCGACGCGCAGGCCAGCTGCGCCGCGCTGGCCGAGCTGCTGGGCTGCACGCCGCAGCAGATTTTGCCGTTTTCCACGGGCGTGATCCTGGAACCCTTGCCCGTGCAGCGCCTGGTCGCCGGCTTGCCGCAAGCCGTGGCCGCGCTGACCTCGGATAACTGGTTCTCGGCCGCCGAAGCCATCATGACCACCGACACGCAGCCGAAAGCCGGTTCGCGCACGGTCACCATCGGTGGCCACGCGGTGACCCTGACGGGCATCAGCAAGGGCGCCGGCATGATCAAGCCGAACATGGCCACCATGCTCGGTTTCCTCGCGTTCGACGCCACCGTGGCGCAACCGGTGCTGGACCAGCTGGTGAAACAGGCAGCCGACAAATCGTTCAACTGCATCACCATCGACGGCGACACGTCCACCAATGACTCGTTCATGCTGGTGGCCACGGGCGCCGGCAGCCTGGTCATCGATTCCATCGACTCGCCGCACTATGCGGAACTGGCCGCCGCCGTCACCGAGCTGTCGACCTTTCTGGCACAAGCCATCGTGCGCGATGGCGAAGGCGCGACCAAGTTCATGACCGTGACCGTGGAAGACGGCCGCAACGTGGAAGAGTGCCGCAAGATCGCCTATTCCATCGCCCATTCGCCGCTGGTGAAAACGGCGTTCTTCGCGTCCGACCCGAACCTGGGCCGCATCCTGGCCGCCATCGGCTATGCGGGTGTGGACGATCTGGACGTGGGCCAGCTGAACCTGTACCTGGACGATGTATGGGTGGCCAAGAATGGCGGCCGCAACCCCGACTACCAGGAACAGGATGGCCAGCGCGTGATGCAGCAAAGCGAAATCACCATCCGCGTCAAGCTGGCGCGCGGCGATGCCACGGCCACCCTGTGGACGTGCGACCTGTCGCATGACTACGTGTCGATCAACGCCGACTACCGCTCATGACCGGCCTCGATCAATTCCTGATCCGCGCCGAGCGGGTGCTGGCGCGCCTCGAGTCGATCTTGCCGCCGGCCTTGCCGGCAACCGACTGGAACAGCTTTGCGTTCCGCTGGCGCCGGCGCCAGGGCGCGCTGCCTTATGTGCAGGCCGTGGCCCACGTGTCGAACATCGCCTTGGACGACTTGCACAATATCGGCACGCAAAAAGCGCAGATCGAGCAGAACACGCGCCAGTTCGTCGCTAAGCGTCCGGCCAACAACGTGCTGCTGACGGGCGCACGGGGCACGGGCAAGTCGTCGCTGATCAAGGCTTGTTTGAACCAGTTCGCCGACCAGGGTCTGCGCCTGATCGAAGTGGACAAGGCGGACCTGGCCGACTTGCCCGACATCGTCGACCTGGTGGCGGCGCGCCCCGAGCGCTTCATCATCTTTTGCGACGACCTGTCGTTCGAAGAGGGCGAAAGCGGCTACAAGGCGCTGAAAGTGGCGCTCGACGGCAGCATCGCCGCGCAATCGGATAATGTGCTGATCTACGCCACCTCGAACCGCCGTCACCTGATGCCGGAACGCATGTCGGACAACACGAGCTACAAGACGGACGACGATGGCGATCTGCATCCGGGCGAGACGGTGGAAGAGAAAATCTCGCTGTCCGAACGCTTCGGCCTGTGGCTGTCGTTCTATCCGTTCAAGCAGGATGATTACCTCGATATCGCGGCCCATTGGCTCGCCTCGTTCGGTTGCACGCCGGAGCAGATCGCGGCAGCGCGCGGCGACGCCTTGCGCTGGGCCTTGCAGCGCGGTTCCCGTTCGGGCCGGGTGGCCTGGCAATTCGCACGCGATTATGCGGGGAAACTTCCTGCGGGAAAGCTGCCGCAATGAGCGAAGTGAAAATCAAACCGGTCGATGTCGCCGTTGGCATCCTGATGAAGCCGAATGGTGATGTGCTGCTGGGCCAGCGTCCGGCCGGCAAGCCGTATGACGGCTATTGGGAATTTCCTGGCGGTAAAGTCGAACCGGGCGAAGCCATTTTTGATGCCTTGAAACGCGAGTTTGTCGAGGAACTGGGCTTGCATATCGACAGTGCCGAAGCCTGGTGCGGCGTCGAATATGTGTATCCACACGCCCATGTGCGCCTGCATTTCTATATCAGCCGCGAATGGCGGGGCGAGCCGCAAAGCCTGGAAGGGCAGGCGTTCGCCTGGCAGGGCACGGTCGGCGTGGAACCCTTGCTGCCGGCCACCATTCCCCTGCTGGAATGGCTCGACGAAGTGCGCCGAGAAGCCCTGCTTCTTGCCTGATCTGGTGCCAGCGGGCAGCGCCATGCTGCGTGCTGGCGCAAGCTTTGCTGTGACTTTCCTTGTATCGCGCGCGCTTTGCGCTACAGTGCTTTCATCACGCACCGGGAGCCTCGCATGCCGCTGACACTGACCTTTACCGATACCGATGAATTGCTGATTGCTGCCTTGCACAAGCGTGCCCGCGCGCATGGGCGCAGCATCGAAGACGAGCACCGCGACATCTTGCGCAGCGCCTTGCGGCCGCTGCCGAAGCGTCCGCTCGACGATATTTTGCGCAGTATGCCCGACGTGGGCTTCGATGCGGATTTCGAGCGCCGCCCCTGAGCCATGCCGGCTTACCTGGTCGATACGGATGTAATCGTTGCGGCGCGCAAGGGCAGCGCCGCGCCGGCGGGAGTGGCCGATTTTTTCGAGCGGGTGGCGCCCGAGGCGCGTTATGTGCCGGTGCAAGTGATCGCCCAATTGCGTGCAGGCATACAGTGCTGCTGGCGGCGCGAAGCGGCGCTGGAAGCATTGGCGCTGGAAGGCTGGCTGGAAGCCGTGCTGGCGGAATATGCGCCGCGGCTGCTGGAATTCGACCTCGATTGTGCGCTCGTATGCGCGCGTCTGCATGGCCGCGGCCACGCGCATGGCGTCGATGGACAGATCGCGGCGATGGGCATCGCCTATGGCTTGACGGTGGTCAGTGGCAGGCTCGACAGTTTCGTGGCGCAGGGGCTACGCCTGGAAAATCCGTTTAGTTGAGGCTCATTGGGGCTTACTGCGGCTTGTTGTCTTCATCCGCGAGCGGATCTTCGAACGGATCGGCGGCGGGGATCGTGTATTTCTCTTCGGCCCAGGCACCAAGGTCGATCTGCTTGCAGCGTTCCGAGCAGAAGGGGCGGAATTTGTTGGCTTCAGTCCATTCGACTTTGGCGGCACAGGTAGGGCAGTTAACGACAGTCATGATGGGGCAAATAAGTAGCAGTTAAAAATTACAGAGCGTGAGCTCGAACGGGACATCTTCTTCCAGCGGCTTGGGTTTCAAGTCGCCGCCCTGGGTTGTGAAGCGTACCCACAGCATGTATTTGTTGGCGGAAATTTCCGGGATGGCGCCGCTGTTTTCATCGAGGCTCAGGCGCAGCATCTGGTACACCTTGCCTTGCAGCATTTGCTGGTAGCTGCCGCCATTGGCGATCAGTTTAACGGGTCCGCCGGAATCGCGCAGCAGGCGCAAGACGAGGGCCAGCGCATCGAACAGCGGCGCCAGCGGGGCGAACCACGCGTGGATATCGGTCAGGCGCTGTTCGGAGCTGCGTTTTTGCCAGGCAAAATACGACGGCAAGTCGAATTCGCAGGCGCCGCCCGGGATGATGGTGCGGCCGCGGATGCTCATCAGCCATTCATTGTCGCGGATATTCTGGCCCGTCTTGCCTTGCGCCGCCACGAGGGCGCCGCTGACACTGTCGAGTTCGCCGAGGATGGCATCAAGGGTTTCCGGTTCCACATTCGGATTGCTGCGGTAACCGAGCAGACTTTGACGCTGGCGCTCGAGCTCCTGCAGCAGGTCGGACTTCAGGTCGGCGCGGCCTGCCACTTCGAGCATATCGAAAATGGTTGCCAAGGCAACATGGTGCTGCATTGCATGCTCTTGCTGGATGAAGAACTTGAATTTGTCGTACAGGTCTTCCAGCCGCAACAAGGTACGTATGCGTTCGTTGAAAGGGTATTCGTAGACAATCAAAATAATTCCCTTAAGTAAGGACCTGCAAACAATCCCGTGATTTTGAACCAAGCGTCGACAAATTACAAACGTTGCGGGGCCATTCCAGCCATTCTTTTTGAAAATGCCAGATATAAATCGTGCAACTGGGCAATCTGCGGTGCCAAGGACGCCAAATCGCCGTTGTTGTCGATCACATCGTCCGCCGCCGCCAGGCGCATGGCGCGCGTGGCCTGCGTGGCCATGATGGCTTTGACTTGTTCTTCAGATAAGCCATTGCGCGCCATCACGCGCGACACTTGCAGGCTTTCCAGGCAATCGATGACCAGTACCCGGTTGACCCGCTCCGCCCAGCCGCCGGACTCGACCAGCAGGGGGACGGCAAAGATCACATAGCTGCCCGTCGCTGCTTCGGCCGCAGCCAGGGTGGCCTGGCGGATGCGCGGGTGCAGGATGGCTTCCAGTTTCGCCTTGGCGGCAGCGTCGGAAAACACGAGGTTGCGCATTTTGCTGCGGTCGAGGGCGCCGCGCGCATCGGCGTAGCCGGCGCCAAATTCCGCCACCAGGGCCGGCATGGCGGCGCCATTGGGCGCTGTCAGGCTGTGGGCGATCTGGTCGGTGTCGACGATGGAGGCACCGCGCGCGGCGAACATGTCGGCCACCGTGCTCTTGCCGCAACCGATGCCGCCGGTGAGACCGACGCTGAAATAAGGGACGTTGTGTCGTTGCATGTATTTATCCATAGGGGCGCAGTGCAGCGCCGGTCAGCCGGTCAGGCCC
The DNA here is from genome assembly GCF_019345575.1 of Janthinobacterium sp. NKUCC08_JDC. Classification (NCBI taxonomy): domain Bacteria; kingdom Pseudomonadati; phylum Pseudomonadota; class Betaproteobacteria; order Burkholderiales; family Oxalobacteraceae; genus Janthinobacterium; species Janthinobacterium sp. NKUCC08_JDC. Next base: position 88,444 of record NZ_JAHKQW010000017.1, read on the forward strand.
AGTGTAAGCCGCGACAGGGGCGCGCCGTACAGCAGCGCGATCAGGCCCGCCGCCGCCAGGTAGGGGCCGAACGGGATCGGTTTGTCGCGCCCGCGCTTGGCAAACACGATCAGGCCGATGCCGACCACGGCACCCACCAGTGACGACAGCAGGATGATCGTCGGCAGCATGGTCCAGCCCAGCCACGCACCGAGCGCAGCCAGCAATTTGAAGTCACCATAGCCCATTCCCTCCTTGCCTGTCGCCAGCTTGAAGGCCCAGTACACGGCCCACAGGGCCAGGTAGCCGGCGGCCGCGCCGATGACGGCCTCTTGCAGGGGCACGAAAGTACCGTTGATATTGACCAGCAGTCCTGCCCACAGCAGGGGGAAGGTGAGGTCGTCCGGCAGCATTTGCGTATCGGCATCGATGAAGGTCATGGCGATCAGCAAATACGCGAACACAAGCGTGGCCAGGCCCGTCCAGCCGCTGCCGAAGTGCCAGATCAACAGGGCCGACAGCGCGCCCGTCAGCAGCTCGACGAGCGGGTAGCGCACGGAAATCGGCGCCTTGCAGGCGCTGCACTTGCCGCGCAGCAGCAGGTAACTGAGGACGGGAATGTTTTCCGTGGCGGTGATGCGGTGGCCGCAAGCGGTGCAGTTCGAATGCGGCAGCATCAGGTTGTAGCGGTCCGTGTGCGGCAAGGGCAAGCCGCTTTCTTCCGCCACGTAATTGTCGGATTCGCGCTGCATCATTTTCGGCACGCGGTGGATCACCACGTTGAGGAAGCTGCCGACGATCAGGCCGAACAGGGCGGCGACGAGGGCGACGGGCAGGTTGCCGGGCGCGGCGAACAGCAGGGTATCTTGCAGCATGGTGGAATTGTCTGAGGTGATGATGTTGCCGCGCAAACATTGCCTGGCACTGCCGCAGTGTAAAACATCTGCCGGTGCATGGGGACGTTTTGCGCAGGACGAACGGTCAAATCACGGCCCCGAGCTTGAAAATCGGCAAATACAAGGCGATCACGAGGGAACCGACCAGCACGCCCAGCACCACCATCAGCGCCGGTTCCAGCAGGGCCGAGAGGGTGGCCACGGTGGCGTCGATGTCCGCTTCGATGATGTCGGCCGCGCGCGACAGCATGGCGTCGAGGGCGCCCGATTCCTCGCCGATCAGGGCCAGTTGCGTGAGCAGCGGGGGAAACACGGCGCTGTGTTCCATGGCCAGGGCCAGGCTGCCGCCGGCGCGGATTTCGCGCTCGATGCGGACCGTTGCCTCCTGGTACAGCGCGTGGCCGGAGGCGGCGCCCACCAGGCCGAGCGAGTCGAGCAGCGGCACGCCGGCGGCGAACATGGCGGCCAGGGTGCGCGTCCAGCGGGCGATCGCCGCCTTGCGCAAAAGCGGGCCGAACACGGGCAGGTGCAGCGCCCGCAGTTGCGTGTTGCGCCGCAGGGCGGGCCAGCGGCGCCAGGCCAGGCGCAGCAGCACGCAAGCGGACACGAGCGCCGCCAGCAAGGCCAGCCAGTAATGGACGAGGAAGGCGGACACGCCCATGACAACGAGGGTGGGCAGCGGCAATGGCGCGCCGAAGCTGTCGAAGACCTGGCGGAAGGCGGGCACGACGACGCTCATGATGATGGCCGTGACGACGATGGCGACGAGCACGATGACGAGCGGATACATCAGCGCGCCGCGCACCTGCCGCCGCAAGGCGATGGCTTTTTCCTGGTGGGTGGCCAGGCGCGCCAGCAAGTCTTGCACGATGCCGGCCTGTTCGCCAGCCGCCAGCAGGTTGCAATACAACTCGTCAAACAGCAGCGGAAACTGGCGAAATGCCTGCTGCAGACTGCTGCCCGCTTCGATGTCGTGGCGCAAGTCGCGCATCAGTTCCGTGACGGCCGGTTTGGCATGGCCCTTGCCGGCGATGTCGAAGGCGTGCATCAGCGGCACGCCGGCCGCCATCATGGTCGACAGCTGGCGCGTGAACAGGGCGATATCCTTGTGTGTGATGGCTTTGCCGGGCGCGGCGCGCGGAGCTTTTACCTTGCTGGCAAGGATGCCCTGGCGTCTGAGAGCGGCCTTGGCCGTGGTGGCGTCGGCCGCCCGCAAGATGCCATCGACCGCCTTGCCATGGCGGTCCGTGCCCTTCCACGCAAAGCGCCGCTCGGCCGCCATGTGCACCTCCTGCCGTCACGGTAGCAGCGGCAGGCCAAAGCGCCAGCGGCGCTGGCGGCAAACTTGATGTGGCTCAGCCTTTCTTGGTTTGCACTTCCGTCTGCACAACGGCCTGGGCTTTCACATCGGCCGCATCTTCCTCGTCGCTGTCCGTGCCCTTGCTGATGCTTTCGCCATCGTCGCGGCGCAAGGTCCAGAACGTCAGCGAGGACAGCACCGTCAAGGCGGCCAGGGTCAGGAAGGCGTGGTGCAGCGCCGTGCTGAGCATGGCGCGGTCCGACTGCGGCATGTCGCCCAGGTACCAGCCCGTGATCAGCGAACCGAAGGCGAGGCCAAAGCTCATCGACAGTTGCTGCATCGAACTGGCGATGGTGCTGGCCATGCTGGAGTCAGCCTTGTCGACGTCGGCATACGCGATGGTGTTCATGCTGGAAAACTGCAGCGAATTGAAAAAGCCCATGCACAGGCTGATGGCGACGATCACGTACAGGGGCGTGCCCACGCTTACCTGGGAAAACATGGCGATGGTGACGCCGATCAGCACGGTGTTGACGATCAGCACCTGGCGGTAGCCGAAGCGGGCCAGCACGCGCGCGGAAATGAATTTCATGCCCATGGCGGCGGCCGCCGACGGCATCATCAGCAAGCCCGACTGCCAGGCGGGCAAGCCCAGGCCCAGCTGGTACAGCAGCGGCAACAGGAAGGGCAGGCCGCCCACGCCCAGGCGCGTGACGAAGCCGCCCACCACGGAGACGCGGAAGGTGCGGATCTTGAACAGGGTCAGGCGCAGCAGCGGGTGCAGCACTTCGCTCGAATGCCAGGCATACGCGGCCAGCAGGCTGATGGAAATGAACAGCAGCACGGCAAACGAGGTGCCGTCGATGCGGTGTTCGCCGAAGATTTCCAGCAGCCACGACAGCAGCGCGATGCCCGTGCCGAACAGCACCAGGCCGATCAGGTCCAGCGGACGAGGCTTGTCGCCATAGTAGTCGGGCATGTAGCGGTGCGCCAGGTACAAGGCCACCAGGCCGACGGGCACGTTGACGAAGAAAATCTCGCGCCACGACAGCCAGTGCACGATCAGCCCGCCCACCGTGGGCCCCAGCAGGGGGCCGATCAGGGCGGGGATGATGACGAAATTCATGGCCGCCAGCAATTGTGACTTGGGAAAGGTGCGGATGATAGTGAGCCTGCCCACCGGCATCATCATGGCCGCGCCCACCCCTTGCAGCAGGCGCGCGGCCACCAGCATTGGGGCATTCACGGACAGGCCGCACAGGATGGAAGCGATGGTAAAGATGGCTACGGCGGCGGAAAACACGCGCCGCGTGCCGAAGCGGTCGGCCATCCAGCCGCTGATGGGAATGCACACGGCCAGACTCAGGATGTAGCTGGTGACGACGGCCTTCAGGCTCAGCGGCGTCACGTTGAGGCTGGCGGCCATGGCGGGGATGGCGGTGTTGACGATGGTGGAGTCGAGTTGCTCCATGAACAGGGCGGTGGCGACCACCCAGGGAAGGTAGCTTTTAATCGGGGAACTGGTCATGGATGCGAGCCTGAGGAGGAAAAACGGAGCCGACAGTACGACGAATTGTCACATAAATGGCGCAGGCGTGCCGCCCGCGCCTTTCATTTTGGCAGCGTGCCGGGGCAGAGTCCATGGAACATTTGTTCCATGGCAATAGATTGCGGGCACGGCTAGCATGTGTTTTCCGGCCTCTTCTTTCCCCGAAAGTCACACCACATGAAAAATACATTTACGTTCCTTGTCCTGGGCGCGGCCCTGTCCGCATGCGGTGGCGGCAGCGACGGCGGCACGCCGGCAGCACCGGTCACGCCGCCTGTCGTGGTCACCCCCGTCGCCGACCCCGTGACGGTCGCCTCGCAAGCGGTCGCGGCCCAGGCTGGCCTGGCCGTGATCGCCGGCGCCAATGGGGACGAGACAGTGTATGACGTGGCCGCCGACATCGGCGACACGTGGCGCATCACGTTCGACAGCGCAAAGAAAACCTACGCCATCCGCGTGCTGTCGACGCAGTTCGGCCTGGTCGACCGCAGCGGCACGTTCAGCGCTGTCACCACTGGCCATCTCACCACCTACACGGCAACGGATTTCAGCGTCACCGTCGACGCACGCACGCGCCTGCTGACGGGGACCGTGAAACTGGGCAACATGCATTCCAACGTCAGCGGCACCGGCTATGCCGTCACGGACGTGGCCAAGCTGGCCGGCAACTATATCTTCCTCGGTGCCATGCGCAATGCTTCGAACGGCGGCGACCGTTTCAATCCGAAAGGCAGCCTCAAGGTGGTGGCCGATGGCAGCGCGCAACTGTGCAATGGCGGCGTGTTCAATGCGCAAGGCGCGTGCTCCGCGGTATCGCCACAGCTGGAAGCGGAAAACGCCAGCCTGACTTTGGTCCGTGACGCCGCGCGTGGCCTGATCATTGCCCGCCAGGGTGACCAGGACTTCGGCATCGTGCACGTGCACGCGGGGGACCGGGGGCTGGCGCTGTTCATCGACCGCTACAGCCGCAACCAGCAGAACGTGCTGCGCGTGGGCATCATCGTGGCCGCCAAACAGCAAAAGATCGGCGCCGAAATCGCCGGCAGCTACGCCTGCGCGGCGCCGGGCATCAGCGCGAAGATCATGGTGGCCGGCAGCACCGCCACCATCACCAACAACACCGCCGGCAAGACGCATGCGGAAACCATCACCATCAACAAGCTGGGCCTGGGCGCGCAGGCCGTCGATTTCGATGGCATTGCCGTGTTCAAGGACCCTGCCGACGTGCCGGCGGATTACTCGATGTTCATGCCGGTGTCGTCGAGCATGGCGGTCGAATTTTCGACCGACCGCTCGTATATGGGCACGTGCCTGAAAAATTAAGAGGTGCCGCCACGTGCCTGTTTGAGTAGGTCGGGTTGGCCGGTACGGCGTAACCCGACATTACCATCAGCGTGGCAGTCGTTCCAGCGCATCCATCAACGGCATCGCCGCGTCGGCGATGCGATCCAGGCTCGCCTCGCGCAGGGCGGCGGTATCCACCGTGTGGCCGGAGTCCAGCCCGGCCCAGCGCAGCAGCGCCGAACACGCGGCGGGTGTGTCGAACATGCCATGCAAATAGCTGCCGAGGATTTGCCCGTCGCCCGACACGGCGCCTTCCGGCCGCCCATCGATGAGAAAGGCCGGCTGCGCCAGCGCCGCGCCATGCGAGAGTCCCATGTGGATTTCATAGCCTGCCACGCGTGCACCGGCCGCGCCGGCAAACGCACAGTGGCCGCTCACCTGTTGCAGCCGTTTTTCGCTTGTCAGTTCCGTCACCATGTCGAGCAGTCCCAGTGCCTTTGACTCGCCCGCCGCGCCTTCCACGCCCAGCGGATCGCGCACGCTTTGCCCCAGCATCTGGAAGCCGCCGCAGATGCCCAGCACCTTGCCGCCGTAGCGCAGGTGTTTTGCCATGTAGGCGGGCCAGCCTTGCTGTTGCAGCCAGGCCAGGTCGCCGCGCGTGTTCTTGCTGCCAGGCAGGATCACCAGGTCGGCCGCCGGAATCGGCTGCCCCTGCTGGATGAATTGCAGGTCGACCTCGGGGTGGGCGCGCAGCGCATCGAAGTCCGTGTGGTTGCTGATGCGCGGCAGTTGCGGCACCACCACCTTGAAGGCGCCCCGTTCGGCCTGCATTGCTTCGACGGCGTCCTCCGCGTCGAGGAACAGGCCTTGCAGATAGGGCAGCACGGCCAGCACGGGTTTGCCCGTCTGCTGTTCGAGCCACTCGATGCCCGGTTGCAGCAGCGAGATGTCGCCGCGGAAGCGGTTGATGACGAAACCGACGATGCGCGCCCGTTCGCTGTCGGACAGGCACGCCAGAGTGCCGATGATGTGGGCGAAGACGCCGCCCCGGTCGATGTCGGCCACCAGGATCACGGGGCAGTCGACGGCTTCGGCAAAGCCCATGTTGGCGATGTCGCGCGCGCGCAGGTTGACTTCGGCCGGGCTGCCCGCGCCTTCGACGACGACGGCATCGTATTGCTGGCGCAAGCGCGCGTACGATTCCAGCACGGCGCCCATGGCGATGGTTTTATATTGCTGGTAGTCGCGCGCATCCATCTCGGCGCGCACCTTGCCGTGGATGATCACTTGCGCGCCCGTGTTCGACGACGGTTTCAAGAGCACCGGATTCATGTCCGTATGCGGCGCGATACCGCAGGCCAGCGCCTGCAAGGCTTGCGCGCGGCCGATTTCGCCGCCGTCGCTCGTCACGGCGCTATTCAAGGCCATGTTCTGCGGCTTGAACGGCACTACCGTCACGCCACGGCGTTTCAACAAGCGGCACAGGGCCGCGACGACGGTGCTCTTGCCCGCGTCGGATGTCGTGCCTTGCACCATCAGGGCGGGGAAGGGGATCTTCATGCCTGCCGCTCCTGCCACTGCGCGATGATGTCGCTGATCTGGCGCAGCCCTTCGGTGATCGCCGCAGGGCCTGGCGACAGGATGTCGGGCGACTTGATCTCGAACAGCATGTCATTGCGTACGGCGGGAATCGCATCCCAGCCCGGGCGTGCCGCCAGTTGCGCCGGCTGGAATTTCTTGCCGCACCAGCTGGCCAGGATGATGTCGGGCGCACGTGCGACTACCGTCAAAGGATCGGCGATGATGCGTTCTTTCGCGCCGGGATGCGCGGACAGTTCCGGGAAGGCGTCCGTGCCGCCGGCGATCTCGATCAGTTCCGCCGCCCAGCCGATGCCGCTCATCACGGGATCGTTCCACTCTTCAAAGTAAATCACGGGCTTGCGCGTCCAGGCGGCGGCGCGGGCCCGGGCAGTGGCGATGTCCGCGCGCAGGCTGGCGATCAATGCGTTGCCCGCTTCCTCGCGCCGCACCAGCGCGGCCAGCACGGCGATCATGCGCAGGATGCCGTCCACCGTGCGCTGGTTGAACTGGTGCACTTCGATGCCGGCCTTGACGAGGTCGCGGCAGATATCGGCCTGCATGTCGCAAAAACCGATCACGAGATCTGGTCTCACTGCCAGGATGCGCTCCAGGTTCGTGGACGAAAAGCCGCTGATCTTGGTCTTTTCCTCGCGTGCGCGAGGAGGGCGCACGGTAAAGCCGGAGATCCCGGCGATGACGTCTTCGGCGCCCAGCGCGTACAGCGTCTCCACGGCTTCCGTCGACAAACAGGCGATGCGCTGGTAGTGACTCATTGAGCAGCCTTGGTGCGGCGCTGGCGGGCCATTTCCAGCTGTTCGCACATGGCGGCCGTGCCTTCGATCATGCGCGGGCCGGCGCGGTTCAGCAGGTCGCCATTCAGACGGAACAGATTATTTTTGCGCACGGCCGTCATCGACGGGAAGGCGCGCCACATGGCCAGACCGCCTTCGCTGCGCGGATCGCTTTTTTCGCTGGTGCCAAAGATGACTTCCGGGTCTTCCTGCAGCACGCCTTCAGGCGTGACGACGGGCGCCACCACCTTCATCGCGGCGAACACATTCTGGCCGCCGCATACGCGCATCGAATCGCTGATGATGCTCGCGCCGCTCAAGGTGTACAAGGGCTTATCCCACACCTGGTAAAACACGCGCACGGGCGGGCGCTGCGCGTATTGCGCCGTCAAGCTGGCCAGTTTGGCGCGCAGCTGGGCGGCGGCCGGCTTGGCGGTCTTTTCCGTGCCCATCAGCTGCCCCAGGCGCTCCATGCTGTCGGGGATATCGGCCAGCTTGCGCGGTTCGCTGTGATAGATCGGCACCTTCAACTGGCGCAGCATGGCGATCTGGCGCTCGGCGCTGCCATGCATCCAGACGACGATCAGGTCCGGCTTCATGGCGATGATGCGTTCCATGTCGTACTGGCGGTTGTCGCCCACCTGCGGAATCTTCTTGGCCGCTTCCGGGTAGTCGCTATAGCTGACGACACCAGCGATCTTCTCGCCGCCACCGGCGGCGAACAGCAGTTCCGTCACATGCGGCGCCAGCGCCAGGATGCGCTGCGCCGGCTTGGCCACGGTGACGGTATTGCCGTCGTCGTCGCGCACGGTGATGGCGGCATGCGTTTGCAACGAGACCAGTCCGGCCAGCAGTAGTGATATGTTCAGGGTTTTCATGTGTGCTTCCATGCGGTGAGGGCCTGCTGCAGGCGCAGCCAGGCGTGTTCGTCGGGGGGCAGGCCCAGGCGGATGCCGTGGGCGGCGTGGAGGAACAGGCGCACCCAGATACCCGATTCCGCCATGTGGCGCCAGAACGCTTCGGCGCGATCTTCGGGCCACCACTGAAACAGCGCCGTGCCGCTGCTGGCGATGCCGTGCGTGGCCAACAGCTGATGCAAGCGGTCGCCTTCGCCGCGCAGGCGTTCGCGCATCGCGTTTTGCCAGTGCGTATCGGTAAGCGCCGCCAGTGCCACCTGCTGCGCCGGACCGCTGACGGCCCACGGGCCCAGCATGTCGGCCAGCTGTCCCAGCAGCGCGGGATGAGCGGCGACAAAGCCCAGGCGCAGTCCCGCCAGGCCAAAGAATTTGCCGATGGAGCGCAGCACGATCAGGCCAGGCTGGCCCGAGTGCGGACCGAGACTGGCGTGGGCTTCCGTGTCGCCAAACGCTTCATCGACCACCAGCCAGCCGCCGCGCGCGGCCAGCCGGGTGGCCCATGCCAGCAGCAGTGCGGGGGAGATGCGTTCGCCCGTGGGATTGTTCGGATTGCAGACGACCAGCACGTCGCAGCTGTCCACCGCATCGGCCAGTTGCGCATACGGCACTTGGCGCAATTGGTGGCCTTGCTGGCCCCAGTGGTGCGCGTGTTCCGCGTACGAGGGCGCGGCCACCACCACGCGCGACGGCGCGCGCAGCCGGGGCAGGGCCTGGATGGCGGCCTGCGTGCCCGCCACGGGCAGCATGGCTGGCGCGTCATAGTAGCTGCAGGCGGCTGCGGCCAGCGCAGGATCGGACTCCGGCAGCCGGTGCCAGGCGTTGGCATCGGGTGCTGGCGCCGCATACCAGTGCGGGTTGATGCCGGTCGACAGGTCGATCCAGTCGGCCAGCGGTCTGCCATATTCGCGCGCGGCGTCGCGCAGGTTGCCGCCATGTTCAAGCAAGGTATTTCCCCTTCAGGTAGAACAGGCCCGCCAGCAGCGCCACCCAGATCAGCCACAGGACGGCCGTTTCCGCCACCAGGCGCCAGGCGCGGTCGATGTCGCGCGCTTCGGCCGGGCGGCCGGCACCCAGCGGCGGACGGCGTTCCAGTTCACCGTCGTAAATGGCGTCGCCGCCCAAGGCCAGGCCCAGAGCGCCGGCGCCGCTGGCCATCACGGGACCCGCATTCGGGCTGCCCCAGTTGGGGGCCTGGCTACGCCAGCAGTGCCAGGCGCGCTGTTTGTCGGCCATGGTTTTACCCAGCAGGACATACGACAGGGCCGTCAGGCGCGCCGGAAGATAGTTCAGAACATCGTCGATGCGCGCGGCGCAGCAGCCGAACCAGTCGTAGCGCTCGTTCCGATAGCCCCACATGGCGTCGAGCGTATTGGCCAGCCTGAATAGCACGGCGCCGGGGCCGCCCGCCACGGCAAACCAGAACAGAGTGCCGAAGACGGCGTCGTTGCCGTTCTCCAGCAGGGATTCCGTGCTGGCCTTGGCCAGGCTGGCCGCGTCGGCGTTGGCCGTGTCGCGGCTGACGATACGCGCCGTCAGCAGGCGCGCGTTGCCCAGGTCATCGATGGCCAGGGCATCAGCGATCGGTTGATTGTGGTCGCGCAGGCTGCGCAGGCCCAGACATAGATAGAGCAGGAAGACGTGGAGCGCCGCACCGGCCAGGCCGCACAGCCAGTAGGCCGCATAGCTGATCGGCAGCACGGCCAGCGACCACGCCAGCGCGCCGCGCAGCAAACGCCCGCGGCCCCGGTTCAGCAGGTGCTCGAGCGCGCTGGCGAGGCGGCCAAAGCCGACCAGCGGATGCCAGCGGCGCGTTTCTCCCAGCAGCATGTCGAGCAGCACGCCGGCCGTCATCAAGGCGGCCAGCATGGGTAGCGACAGGCCGCTCAGCATGGGCCGCCTTTCAGGTACAGGGGCAGGCCGGCGGCGACAAAGACAGCCTTGTCGCACACGGCCGCCACGGCCTGGTTCAAGCGGCCCGCTTCATCGGTGAAGCAGCGCGAGATGGCGCCGTAGGGCACGATGCCCATGCCCACTTCGTTCGAAACGAGAACGAGGTCGCAATCGGTCTCGCCAATTTCCGCCAGCGCGTACAGCAGGTGTGCACGCTCGCTGTGGAACAGTTCAGGCAGGGCGATGTCGCCCACGTCCGGATACGTCTCGCCAGTGGAAAACATCAGGTTCGTCAGCCACAGGGTCAGGCAGTCGACCAGCAGCAGGCGGCCGGGCCGTGCTTCCCGCAGGATGGCGTCGCCCAGGCGCAGCGGTTCTTCCAGGGTGGCCCACTCGGCCGGGCGCTGCGCACGGTGATGCGCGATGCGCGTGGCCATTTCACCATCGCCCGCCTGCGCGGTGGCGATGTAGAGTACTTCCCTGCCGGACTCGCGGGCCAGCTTTTCCGCATGGGCGCTTTTGCCGGAACGGGCGCCGCCGAAGACCAGGGTGCGCGTCATGGTGCTGTTACCACTCGGTGCCGATTTGTGCGCCGATGCCGGCCGCATACGCATGCTTGACGACGGCCATTTCGGTGACCGTGTCGGCGATTGCGATCAGTTCGTCCGGCGCGCCGCGGCCCGTGATGACCACGTGCTGCATGGCCGGGCGTTCCAGCAGGTCGGCGATGACCTTGTGCACGTCGAGGTAGTTGTACTTGAGGGCGATATTGAGTTCATCGAACAGCACCAGGCCATAGCTTGGGTCGGCCAGGAAGGTCTTCGCCTGTTCCCATGCCAGTTCAGCCTTTTCGATGTCGCGCTCGCGGTTCTGCGTTTCCCATGTATAGCCTTCGCCCATCGCATGAAAACTGATTTCGTCGGGGAAGCGGCGCAGGAATTTTTCTTCGCCCGTCGACATGGCGCCCTTGATGAACTGCACCACGCCCACTTTCATGCCGTGGCCCATGGCGCGGATGGCCATGCCGAAGCCGCTCGAACTCTTGCCCTTGCCATTGCCCGTGTTGACGATGATGATGCCGATTTCCTTGTCGGCCTTGGCGATGGCCGCGTCGATGATGGCCTTCTTGCGTTCCATGCGCACGCGGTGGCGCTCGTTGATGGCTGCGGTTTCCGCGTCGATGGTTTTGTTTTCGCTCATGTCAGTCCTCTTTCGGTATGAATATCTTGCGTTTGCCGTGATCGATGATCTCGATAGGGTGGCCCAGGTAGTCGCCCAGGATGGACGCCTGCATCACGTCGGCCACGGGACCTGCCAGCCAGCCGCCATCGCCCATCAGCAGCAGCGCATGGGTCGAGACGCTGTGCGCCAGGTTCAGGTCATGCCCCACCATGACCACGGTTTTGTTCTGTTCGCGGCACAGTCTGGCCAGCAGGCTCATGACGCTGACCTGGTGCGCCAAGTCCAGCGCGTTGGCCGGTTCATCGAGCAGCAGCAAGGGCGTATGTTGCGCCAGCATGGCGGCGATCGCCACGCGCTGGCGTTCGCCGCCGGACAGGCTGCGCACGTCGCGCTCGGCCAGGTGCTCGACTTCCATCGAGGCCAGCGCCGCCAGGGCGATGCGCTGGTCGTCGCTGCCTTCCCAATAGTGATTGTCGTGATACGGGTGGCGCGCCGACAGCACCGTTTCAATGACGCGGTACGAGAACGCGTCGTGGCGCGCCTGCGCCAGGAAAGCCCGTTCGCGCGCCAGCTCTTCCAATGGCCAGTCGATCAGGGCGCGGCCCTGTATCGTCACGTGGCCGGCATCCGGTTCGCGCAATCCGGCCAGGGTGCGCAGCAAGGTGCTTTTGCCAGCGCCGTTGCGGCCGATCACGCTCCAGCATTCGCCATCCTTGATTTGCCAGATGAGGTTTTCCACGAGGGAGCGCGTGCCCGCTTTCAGGCCGAGTTGGTAGGTGCGTATCATGCTTGTTTCATCCCCTGCGCAAGCGGTGCAATTGGTACAGGAAGACGGGCGCACCGATCATGGCCGTGACAACGCCGACTGGCAGCTGCAAGGGTGCCAGCACGGTGCGCGCCAAGGTATCGGCCAGTACGAGGAAGGTGCCGCCGGCCAGCGCGGTGGCCGGTATCAGCAGGCGGTGGTCGGGGCCGCAGGCAAAGCGCAGCGCATGCGGCACGATCAGGCCGACGAAGCCCACGCTGCCGGCGCTGGTGACGGCGCTGGCCGTAAGCAGGCCGGAACAGAAGAACAGTCCCTTGCGCAGCGCGCCCACGCGCACGCCCAGGGTGCTGGCCGCTTCCGCGTGCAGCGCCATGACGTTCAGCGAGCGCGCGCAGCGCAAGGCGAAGACGAGGGCGCCGGCCAGGACCAGCCAGGGCATCAGCCGCGCAGGTGCGCCGGACAGGTCGCCGATCATCCAGAACACCATGCTGCGCAAGCGGCTTTCCGGGGCGATGGACAGCATCAGGGTGACGATGGCCATGCAGGCCGAAGCCAGGATCACGCCCGTCAGCAGCAAGAGCGAGGCGCCGCCTTCGGCCGCCGTGCCGCCGCGCAGGTCGCGCCGGGCAAAGAAGTACAGCAGCATGGAGACGCCGACGGCGCCGGCAAAGGCGGCCGCGTCGACCACCCACAGCGCGCACATGAACAGCAGCGCGGCCAGCGCACCGACGGAAGCGCCGGCGGAAATGCCCAGCACATACGGGTCGGCCAGAGGGTTGCGCAGGAGAGCCTGCATCATCAGACCCGCCAGCGACAGCGCCGCGCCGGTGACAAAGGCGGTCAGCGCGCGGCCCAGGCGCAGGTCGAGCAAGGTGGCGGCGAGAGTGTCGGTCTTGCCCTGCAGGACATGGAACAGGGCGGAAGGCAGGTCGGCGAGCGGAATGGCGATCGAACCGATCATGCCGGAGAAAATCAGGCTGGCAATCGCGCACACGATCAGCACCGTGAGGATCACGGTGGCGCGGTGGCGCATATTGCGGAAAAATGGGTGCATGTACTGCCTTAGGTGAAGCGGGAGCGGTGCAAGTGGCTGGGGACTTCCTCAAGAAAAATGGCCCGCATGCGGTTGCGCGTACGGGCCATTGTAATCATCTCCGGGCCGATTTAGAAATCGTAGCGTGCCGAGATCTTCATCTGACGGCCATTGCTAGGATAGATGCCGCCTTTGCAGCTGAAGGCATTGGTGAAGTACTGTTTGTCGGTCAGGTTCAAGGCATTGACCGCCACTTCCCAGGCGCCGAACTTGCGTGCATAGCGGGCATCGAAGGTGGTGAACGATGGCACCTTGGCGTTGCAGGTATTGGCAAAATCGCTGCCGTAGCGCTGGCTGTCTACCCATTGCGCGCCGAAGTCCGCGCTTTGACCATCTTTCGGTACCCACGACAGGCGTGCCGACAGAGTGTTTTTCGGGATCAGGGTCAGTTCCTTGCCTGAGTTGACGCCTTCTGTAAAGGTCGCCTTCACGTGCTGGTAGTGGCCGCTGACTTTCCAGTCAGCCGCGATATTCGCACTGGCATCGAGCTCAAAACCCTGGTGCTTGGTCGGATCCAGGTTGGTGTTGGCGCCCCAGCCAAATTCACCTGCCGTCGGATCGTAATAGATCTCGTTGGTCAGTTTGTGGCGGAAGACGCGGGCGTCGATCTTGACGATGCTGTTGTTGTAGGTTGCGCCCAGTTCCAGATCGTGCGAGGTCTGGCCTTGCAAGGGCTTGTTTGCAACCGGCGTCGAACCGTTTTCATCGGCGGTAGCCACGCGATAGCTCTGACCGGCCTTGGCGTACAGATTCACCTGCGGCACGACATCGAAGCTGCCTTGCACGTCCCAGGCATTGAAGTTCTGCTTGCTGTTGTAGGTGGCTGTGGTGAACGGTACCGTATCAACGGAGCTCTTGTCGAAAGTTTCGTGGCGCACGCCAGCGGCAATGCGGAAGTTTTGCGGGCTAGCGAATTTCAGTTCATTGCGCACATAGAATGCCTGCGATTTCTGCTTTGCCTTGGCCTGGGTGTAAGAAGCGTTAGCTGACAGATCCCACTTGATAAAGTCGGCGCCTGCAACGATTTCATTGAGCATGCCATCAAACTGACCCAGGTGGCGCAGTCGTGGCGAGAACTGGTTTTGTTTGGTCTTGCGCTCTGATGGAGAAGGGCCAAAGCTGCTGAAATAGGTGGACTTTGCTGTCTTTTCGCGATGCGACAGTTCTGCTGCCAGATCAATGGTACCCAGGCGGCCTTCAGCGAATGCGGTGTAGCGGTCGCTATCGACTGAACCGAAATCTTTCAGTGTCTTCGCCTGACGCGGATTGTCTTCAAACTGGGCCAATGTGATTGAGCCAGGGAAGCGACTGTCCTGACGTGTGCTGTCGATACGCACACCTGCGCGGACATCCTTGTCCTGCCATTGCGCGCCGCCGCCGAAGTTGGTCTGTTTGTATTCGTTATTATCGCGATAGTTGTCGGTTTCTTGCTTGCCAACAGCGGCATCGAGAGTGACGTTATTCCAGGTTTGGGCCACGGAGCCGCGCACTTCGCGCTGGCCCAGTTGGCCCACTTCCGCAAAGACGGTGCCACGGCCAGCCTGCTTGCCTGGGCGCTTGGTCACGATATTGATCACACCGCCCGTGGCGCCGTCGCCGTACAGGACGCTGCTGCCGCCGCGCGTGATCTCGATGCGTTCCACGCTATCGATGGGAATGCTGGCCAATACTGGATCGGTCAGTTCATTTTCCGACAGGCGCACGCCATCGAGGACCACGACCGTGTTCTGGCTGGCGGTGGCGCCGAAGCCACGCAGGTCGAGGGTAAAGTCAGGGCTGCCGGTGAGGCTTTGACGGCCATAGACGCCGCCAATCTTGCGGATCGCCTGGTTCACATCGCTGATGCCCGCGCGGCGGATTTCATCGGCCGTGATGACGGTGGCACCGATCGGCTGCAGTGCCGGATCGCTGTTGAAGCGCGAACCCGTCACGACGATCTGGTCCAGCGTCTTGTTCGCCGTTTGCGCGAAAGCGGGAGCGGCAGCGATAAAGCACAGGGAGATGGCGGAAACCAGGGCGCGCGGCGCCATTGCCGGCGCGCGGCGGTGTAATACAGGAGCAGTCATGATATCGTTTTCTTCGGAAAAAGCATCCGGCTCGCGTCCCCGCAAGCCAGATTCAACGGAAGGCGCGGCACCCGGCAAGGCCCGCACTTCCACCTGTCCTGGCCGGTATCCGGGCTGGCAAGTGCGGCTATCCCACCTTCCCATGCTCAATGATTGCAAGCACAGTGGTTGTCAGAGATAGCTTGTCGCCCGCGTCCTGTTGGGAGGGGCGACACTTGCTTACCGTTGCGGGGGCAGCACACGTTCGCCGCGAGCGCGGCATCGTGTTTCCCGTTTAACTGCGCTCATGGACATGAACGCGGGCACCAAAACCCCGCCATTATACGTGCAGTGGGCGTGGACTGAAATGGCTGGCTGGGCGCTTCGATATCAGAAATCGACGACGACCGTCGCACCGTAGGCGATTTTATGGGAGGAACGGGCGGCCAGCAGGGCAGTTTCCTCCAATGGCAGCTGGGCTTGCAATGCCGACAGCAGGCGGATGGTGCCCGCATGGCAGATGATGATGGCCGTTTCGTGTTGTTCGCGCAACAGATCGCCTAAAAACGCATCGACGCGGGCAGCCATCGCCAGCACGTTCTCGCCGCCGCCGGGCCGGTACCAGGCCAGGTCGGCCGCCCAGGCATCGATGTCCGCGCGTGCAATCGCGTGCCAGGGCTGCATTTCCCATGCGCCGAAATCCATTTCCCCCAGCCGCGCATCAAGGTGCAGGGCGCTGGAGGGCAAGTCTTGCGCCAAAGCTGACGCCAGGCCGGCGCAGCGGCGCAGTGGACTCGTGTAGAGCGGCACACCGGCTGGCAGCGTTGCTTGCAAATGGGCGCGTACCGTGGCCATTTCATGCGGCGCCACCGCCACGTCGCTGCGGCCATAGCAGGTGCCGCTGGTCACCTGCGGCGTGGGGTGGCGAACGAGGATCAGGCGCATGCTTGTTCAGTAGAAGCGCAATGGAGGCTGGAAGCTGGAAAGGATTGCCAGGTAAATCGCCACTTCCGCCACCTGCTGTACGGCGCCCAGGCAGTCGCCCGTATAGCCTTGCAGGCGGCGCTGGCATTTGCGGCCCAGCCAGAATGCGGCAGCCGCCGCCGCCACGATAGCAAAGACCAGCGTGGCCCAATAGAATATTCCCAGCAGGCCGCAGGCGATGGCAGGTAGCAGACCGCAGACGGCGGCGATGATGAATTCTCCCGTAGTCATCTCCTGCGCCATCGGCTTGGCCTTGCCTTCATCGCGTGCATAATCCATGGCCCAGATCAGCGAGACGGCGGCCAGGCGCGAGAGTGGATGAGCGATGAATAAGGTGGCTACCACCGTGGCAGGCGGCAGCGAAACGAGCGCCGCGCATTTGATGGCCAGCAGGCACAGGATGCCGATCGCGCCATACGCGCCGATGCGCGAATCCTTCATGATTTCCAGCACCCGTTCGCGCGTCAGGCCGCCGCCGAAACCGTCGCACATGTCGGCAAAGCCGTCTTCATGGAAAGCGCCCGTCAGGTAAATGCCGGCGGCGACGGCCAGCAGCACGGCCACCGCCGAAGGCAGGAGCCAGCTTGCCAGCAGATACACGACGCCACTGATGGCGGCCACCACGACGCCCACCAATGGAAAGTAGCGCGAAGCGTGCTGCAGCCATGCTGGCTCGAAACCCACCCAGCGAGGGATGGGCAGGCGCGTGAAGAACTGCAGCGCGATGAAGAATAATCGGCATTGATGGATGGCGGCGGAAACGGGATTGGCCATCGTCTTAGTCTGGCGTGGACTTTTCGCTGACCTGGGCCGAGGCAAACGTCGCCATCTCGCGCATGAAGTTGACGGCCGCGTGCAGCAGCGGCAAGGCCAGCGCCGAACCCGTGCCTTCACCGAGGCGCAAATCGAGCTGCAACAGCGGACGTGCTTCCAGGCTGGCCAGCAACTGGCGGTGGCCATTTTCATCGGAGCAGTGCGAAAACACGCAGTAATCGAGAATGGCCGGCTGCAAACGGGCTGCCACCAGCAGGGCGCTGCTGACGATAAAGCCGTCGATCAGCAAGATCATGCGCCGTTCGGCCGCTTTGAGCATGGCGCCGGCCATCATGGCGATTTCGAAGCCGCCAAAGGTGGCCAGCACGTCGAGTGGCGCATTGACTGCCGCATGATGGGCGACGGCCGCTTCGATCACCTGCTGTTTGTGCAGTATCCCTTCCTTCGACAGGCCGGTGCCGGCGCCCACGCAGTCGGCGACCGGTGTTCGCGTCAGCTTGTGCATCAGTGCGGCGGCGGCCGTGGTGTTGCCGATGCCCATTTCGCCAAAGCCCAGCACATTACCTTCCAGTGTGGCGGCCAGGTCCATCCCTGCCTGCATGGCGGCCAGGCATTGCTCTTGGCTCATGGCGGATTCCTTGGCAAAGTTGCGGGTGCCAAGTCCCTGCTTGCGGTCGAGCAAGCCGTCGCGCGGGCCGAAATCGTGGTTCACGCCGGCGTCTACTATATAGAGAGCGCAATCTGCCTGGCGGGCGAAGACATTGATGGCGGCGCCGTTGCCGAGGAAGTTCTCTACCATTTGCCACGTCACGCTTTGCGGATAGGCGGAAATGCCTTCGGCGACGACGCCATGGTCGGCCGCGAAAACGATGATGGCGGGCTGGCGCAATGCCAGTTGCGTGCTTTGCTGGATCAGGCCGATCTGGCGGGCCAGGGTTTCCAGCATGCCGAGACTGCCCAGCGGCTTGGTCTTGCTATTGATGGCATGTTCGAGGGCGCTGGCCAGTGTTGCATTGGCGGTCGGTGAAATGTGTGGGATAGGCATGGGAATCAGGGTGGATGAGGCAAGGAATTGTCGGTGCTACGATATCACACAGCAATATTTGCCCAACTGCAAATTAGCGCTTGCGAGGTGTGCGGGGCAGGGCTATAATTCGCCCCCTCGCTGAACGACGCATGCAAATGCTGAATGAGACGAGAAAAAAGAAGGAGTTGACGGATTTAGCGAAATGCTTCATACTCTTCCTTCTTCGCAGCTGACAAACACAACGCTTTGTCGATAGCGCGAAAGTAGCACCGAATACAGTTCTTTAACAATTAACAGTCGATAAGTGTGGGCATTTGATGTAAGTGCAGCGTCAATCTTCGGATTGGCGTAATACTTAAAATATCAAATGTTCACAAGAAATAATGAAATAGGATACTTCTTCGGAAGTAGCCTGTCAGTTTTTTGAGTGAGCAAACACCTCGCAATGCGAGGGGTTT